>JAGQIK010000645.1 GCA_020431405.1 Myxococcales bacterium | reverse complement strand
CCGCGCGCCCGCGCCGCGCCGCCACCGCTGCCGCTGCCGCCAGCGCCGCTACCGCCGCTATCGCCACCGCCACCGCCGCTGGCGCGCCGCCCGTCGTCGCCGTCACCGTGCTCGACTGGGAGTTCTGCGGGCTCTATCCGCGCGGCTGGGATCTGGGCCTGCTGTGGGTCGGCCTGCGCCCAGACGGCCGCGCGCTGCTCGAGCAGCAGCTCGACGCCGAGACCCGTCGCGATGTCGATCACGCGACCGTGCTCGCCGCCGCGCGCGAGCTCGAGGTGCGCCGCGTCTCGCTGCGCCAGGCTGAAAGCCACCCGCTCGTGCAGGCGCTCGTCGCCGATCTCGCCCGCGCGCGCCAACGCGTTGACTGAGGGTTGACGCCGTCGCGGCGGCGGATCATAGGCGCCGCTGTGATCGGACCCCTCCCATGCGTATCCAGCGAAATCTCTTCGGCCGCTTCGGCCGCGCGCGCCGTCGCCCGACCACGTGGAGCCACGCGGCTGCGCTGCTGGTCGAGCTTGTCGCCGCGCCCTTCGTGCTGGTCGGCGTGCTGCCGCTGCTGGCGGTGACGCTGCTGGTCGGCGTCGCGCGCCGGCGCTAGCCACGAGCCCCCCACGCGCGCAGAACCCGCAAACGTGGGGGGCCTTTCACTTTCTGGGGGACGCTCTGGGGCTTTGCAGAAAGCGCGTTGCGCTCCAAACGCGACGGTCGGCGGGGTTCGATTCCTCGGTCCCCTGAAGCTATTCAAGGACTTGGAGATCTGAGGCAGTCCGCGGCACAATAGGCGGTACGCTTGGCGTCGGCAAAGACGTGAGCGCGGTTACTGCTATGTCGCGCGAAGCTCAGGTCGGCTACAACCACAACGTCCGCTATCACGCCCGCGTCTACCACGTGCAGACCGAGGATGCGGGTGCGCGTGCGCGTCGAATTGACACGCACCTGTTCTACCGCGGCACCATCTTGTGCTCCGCGCGCGACGACTACGAAGGCAGCGTCAACGGCGACCACGTCACGTCGCGCATGCGCGAGCAGCACAAGGCGATGATGAGGCGCCTGCTGCGCGGCGAGCTCGACACGCGCATCGTCGCGCTGCTCGGCGGGCTCGAGGGCCACGACGCACAGCGCGACGGCGAAGACCCGACGCTGGCGAAGGTGCGCAGCTACCGCCACCGCGTCGAGCACGGCGGCCGCGTCTACTCGGTGCAGACCGACTACTACGCCACCGTGGTGACCGACATCTTTCACGAGACGGTCTACATCGGCGGCGAGAAGCAGGACTGCCGCGGCGTCGCAGCGCCCGGCTCCGACGGCGTCATCCTCGTCGCGCAGGAGCAGCACAAGCGCGCCATTCGCCGCCTGCGCGGCGGCGAGCTCGACGATCGCATCATCGCGCTGTTCGGCGCGCTCTCGCCGCAGAAGCGCTTTCGACCGTCGACGTCGCAGGTGGCGGCGCTGCTCGGCGTGGTGACCTCCGAGCTGCCCGCGCCCGCGATGGATGACGCCGCGCAGCGCGCCATCGCCTCGGCCGACGTAGCCGCCAGCGATGCGCCGCGCGAAAACAGCGCCTCCTTGATCTTGCGTCATCGGCTGCGTCGCGAAGGCATGGCCTTCGAGGTGACCACCGAGCTTCACGGCCCGGACATGCCCAAGATCGTCACCGCCGTGATGATGCGCGACACGCTGTTGACCTCGCAGACCACCGACTACGGCGAGCAGGTCGACGGCGCCTGGGACGACGAGCGCGCGCAGGCGCTGGCCGGCGCGCAGCACAAGAAGATGCTCGAAGACCTGCGCAGCGGCGAGCTCGACGAGACGGTGGCGCTGCTCGAGGAGATGCTCGAAGAGGCCTAGGGCACGCCGTTGGCGCCGCCGCCGCTCGCGCCCGGTACGTTGATGTCGATGTCCGGGCAGCGTCCGACGATCGCCGTGCACGAGGCGGGCGTGGTCGGCGGCTTGAGCTTGGAGAACGCCTCGAGGCTCATCGAGCACGACACGCCCGAGATGGCGCCTCTGACGGCGTCGACCATATCGTTGATGCAGTTCTCGTACTCGCCGACGGTCAGATCGCACTGCTTGAGCTTGGCGATCGACGTCTCGTCGACCTCGTTGCAGGCCTTGTCGATGTCGACGAGCGCGCCGGGCTCGGCGAGACACTCGCGCTTGGCTTGCTCGCAGTTGCCGCCTTTGCCCAGCGCCTGCAAGCCCTCGACGATGCACTTCGCGTTGGCCACCTCGTCGTTGACCGTCTCGATGATCTGGCGACAGATCGCTTTCGCTTCGCTGACGGTGACGTCGCCGACGGGCGTGTTGTCGGCCACCGGAAAGTCGACGGCGCGGCCGCCGCAGCTGCTCGCGGCCAGCGCGAGCACCACACAAGCTCCCAGCGTGCGCATGGCAAGCCCTCCTCGGATGAGATCGAGGATACCTCGAAGCGGTGCTGCTTGGATGTGAGCCGCGCCGCACGGGCGCCGCGAGCTGGGTCGCCTAGCTGGAGGGCGCGCCGAAGGTGCGGGCGTGCACGAGCTGCGGAAAGCGCGTGTCGCCGCGCTGCGCGAGATCGCCGCCACGCGCGGGCGCAGGCGCCTTGCCGTTGGCGCTGACCTTCTTGGGCATCACGCAGCGCTGCGGCGGCGGCGTCAGCGCGCCGCGGCGCAGGCGGCGCAGGATGCGGCGCATACGGATACGGCGGTCGAGGCTGGCGCGCATCGCGCAGCCGGTGGCGCAGCCCACCGGGCAGGCCGAGAGGAACATCAGCACGAAGGTGATGACGAAGGTGATGCCCATCGTCGCGGCGGTGTAGCCGCCGGCCTTCTCCTTGGGCGCGCCCATCACGATCGGCAGGCCGACGTACAGCAGATAGCAGCCGAAGCCGAGGCCAGCGAGGCCGAGGAAACGGATCGCGCCGACGGGGACGATGCTCAACCAGCCGGCGACCCACATCGGAAACAGCGCGCCGAAGGCGAGCTTGCGCGCCGCGTCGGGATTTTTCTGCGCGCCGAAGGTGCCGGCGAAGGCGTTGATCAAGATGCTGAGAATGAACCACTCGCCGATGATGACGGCGGTCTGCAGGATGAGGCCGATCAGCAGGCCGAGGATCATCGAGCCTGGCGCCCACTTGACGAACGTGAAGAAGGCGAAGAGGTTGCCGAGCAGCGCCGCGACGCTGACCAGCAGGCCCATCAACAGCACGCTGGGCATCAGGATCGACTTGACGTCGCCAGGCGCGGCGCCGATCTCGGCCCAGTAGTTATTGGGATTGAACATCCCGACCACGCGCTTGAACAGCGCGCCTACCGACCACGAGCCGGTCGCCTGCAGCGAAAACGACTGCGCGACATCGCCGGCCGACACGCCGCCCATGCCGCCCTGCTGTTGGCCGGGCTGTCCGAAGCCACCCTGTCCAAAGCCGCCCTGCTGTCCAGGCTGCTGAAAGCCGCCCTGCTGTTGGGGCTGCTGTCCGAAGCCGCCTTGCTGCTGCGGCTGCTGTCCGAAGCCGCCCTGCTGCTGCGGCTGCTGTCCAAAGCCGCCCTGCTGTCCGGGCTGCTGAAAGCCGCCCTGCTGCTGGGGCTGCTGTCCGAAGCCACCTTGCTGCTGGGGCTGCTGTCCGAAACCGCCCTGCTGCCCGGGCTGCTGTCCGAAACCGCCCTGCTGCCCGGGCTGCTGTCCGAAGCCACCCTGCTGTTCGGGCTGCTGCCCGAAGCCCTGCTGCGCGGCCGGTGCGGCGGCGGCGGGCGTCGGCGGCGGCGCGGGAACCGGCGGGGGTGGTGCGCCGCCCTGCAGCGCCTGCGCGAACGGCGGATGGGCGCCGAGAGCCTGCCACTGCGATCCACCCTCCTGGCAGATCCACGCCTCGCGAACTTGGCCGGACTGGATCATCTGGACCACGGCGCTCTCGTCCAGAGGTCCCATCTGCTGACCGTTGACGTTCAGGTACCAGCGCACGCGTGCCATCCTTTGATTCGCCGCGGACGACTGCTCCGCAGCCAAGCCAGCTCGCCGCGGAAGAACGCTCCGCGGCCAGCTATTCGTTTCGGCGGACACTATGCCACATGGCCGCCAAAACTGCGAAACCCGGCGCGAGTGGTTGCGGTGCCGCGCGGATTGGGGTAGTCAGCGCCTTCCTGGAGGACCGATGCAGCTCGTCAAGAAGACTGACAACCACCTGATCTACAAGAAGCGTTCGGGCCGTTTCGCCGTCATGACGCGCAAGAAAAGCTACGTCAACGGCGAGGAGAAGGCCAAGATTCTGCTCGGCGCTGGCCTGGTCAAAGCCGCGCCCAAGAAGGCTGCCCCGCCGCCGGCGGCCGCCGAAGAGGCGCCGGCCGAGGGCGAAGCCGCCAGCGACGCCTAAGCCCAAACTCCAGCCGACAGCCCTCAGTCCTCGGTGCGCGGCACGGCCTGCTCGCCGAGCGCGCGCGCCGCACACGCGAGCACGTCTTCGACGACGAAGGGCTCGCGCAGCCAGGCGCGGGCCCCGCGCGCGTGCAGTCGCGTCGCCAGCGCCTCGTCCTCGGGGCTCGTTACGATCACCACCGGGATGGCGGCCGAGACCAGCCGCTCGAAGCGCTCGATGCTCTCGACCTCGCGCGAGCTGACCTGCAGCAGCACGGCGTCGGGAACCTGCTCGGCGATGGTCATCATCAGCGCCTCGGGCGCCACCGGCTGCGTGCCGTAGCCGGCGAGCGCGAGCATGCGTGCCACCGCCCGCCGCATGGCGCGCTCGCGCAGCGCGATCACCACGCGCGGCTCGTCGAGCAGCGCGCGCATCGCTGGATCGCGCGCGACGCGCTCGTCGTCGGCAGCGAGGCCAGCGATCATCTCGTCGATGCCGAGGCCATAGCTGGCCGTCGGCTCGTCGCCGCGAGTCGTCATCGAAGATCGTGCCGAGCTCCGTCGACGCCGACGTCGACGCTGACGTGGCCGCCACCGGCGCGGCGCGCCAGCCGTCGGCCGTCGGCCCGTGGGTCATGTCCTCGCTGCCGAGCGGCAGCAGCACGTCGATGCGGCAGCCCTTGTCGGGCGCGCTGTCGATCTCGAGCGCCCCGCCGTGCTCGCGCGCGATGGAAAACGCCAGCGCCAGGCCGAGCCCGGTGCCCTGTTTGGTGGTGAAGAACGGCTCCAGCGCGCGGCGACGCGTGGCGGCGTCCATCCCGATGCCGGTATCGCGCACGCTCAGCGCCACGTAGCGGCCGCGCGCGAGCAGTGGCGCTAGCGCGCGCGTATCGCGCGTCAGATCGATGATGCGCCCTTGCACCACGAGGTGTCCGCCGCGCGGCATCGCCTCGCCGGCGTTGACGCACAGATGGGTCAGCATCTGCGCCAGCGCCTGCTCGTCGCCCACGACGCGGCAGTCGTCGTCGACGTCGCACGTCAGCTCGACGTCAGCGCCGAGCGACGGGCGCATCAGCTCGAGCGTGGCGCTGGCCATCTCGCGCATGTCGACCTGAGCCGCGCGCTGGATCTGCCGTCGCGTCAGCTGCGACAGCGAGCGCGTGAGCTTGGCGCCCTGATCTGACGCCGTCTGCACGTCCTCGAGCGCCTCGCGCAGCTCGGCCCGATCGAGCGGCGCGCCCTCGTCGCTTTCGTCGAGCAGGCTGAGCGCGAAGGCGAGGTTGCCGCCGATGACCGCCATCACGTTGCCGAACCCGTGGGCCAATCCCCCGGCCAGCTGCAGCACCGAGTCGAGGCGCGTCAGCCGCTCGATCTGTGCTTCGACGGCGTCGTAGCGGGTGAAGATCAGCAGCACCGAGGCGCCGAGCTGCACGCGGTCGCCGAGCTCGAGCGGCCGCTTGCCGCTGAACGGCACGCCGTTGACGCGCGTACCGTTGCGGCTCTCGAGATCCTCGATCACGTAGCGGCCGTCGTCGCCGGGGTAGACACGCGCGTGCTCGCGCGAGATGTCCTCGGCGACGATGCGCGCGTTGGCGCTGCTCGCGCGACCGAGGGTCAGCCCGCCGCGCTCGACGACGAAGGACCGGCCGACATCGCCCCCCACCACCAGCACCAGCTGCGCCCGCTCGGCGCCGACCTCCTTGGTCGGGGTCGATCCCATTGCATCGACGATAATACACCGCTTTGCGGGGCGGGGCCCTGCTTGATACGCTCGCGCGATGAGCGGAGCGCGCTGGATACTCAGAGCGGCAGGGCTGACCGATACCGGCCAGAAACGCGAAGCCAACGAAGACGCATTCGCGCTGCACACCGACGAAGCGCTCTTCGTCGTCGCCGATGGCATGGGCGGTCACGTCGCCGGCGCCGAGGCCTCCAAGCTGGTCGTCGACCTCGTCTCCGAGCATTGGCGCAACAAGCGCCCCGACGCGCAGCCCGACCCGCCGGCACTGCGCGACGTCTCGGCGGCGCTCAAGCAGGCGCTCGTCGACGTCGGCGAGGCCTTTCGCCACAAGGCCAGCACCACGCCGGACCTCAACGGCATGGGCGCTACGCTGGTGATGCTGCTCTTCGACGGCGACCGTATCCACATCGCCTGGGGCGGAGACAGCCGCGCCTACCGCTTGCGCCGCGGAAAGCTCGAGCAGCTCACCGCTGACCACACGATGGTCGGGGCGCTGCTGCGCGAAGGCGCCATCGATCCCGAGGCCGCCAAGGCGCATCCGGCGCGCAACAAGCTGGTCAACTATGTCGGCATGCGCGGCCGGCCGTTCGAGCCCGAGCTGACCGCCTGTGCCGTGGCGCTCGATGATCGCTACCTGCTGTGCAGCGATGGTCTGACCGGGATGGTCGACGACACGCACATCGCGGCCGTGCTCGACAGCGGCGTCGCCGCCGCGCAGGCCTGCAAGTCGCTGGTCGCGCGCGCCAACGAAGCCGGTGGCAAGGACAACATCACCGCCGTCATCATCGACGTGGTGCGCGAGTAGCGGCGGGGCGAGTGGTGACACGCGATGCGGCGAGCAGTTGGCCGCGCGAGCGCTGGAGCGAGCACCCGCGCTACCCCGAGCAGGCGCTGCTGCTCGGATCGCACGAGACCTTCCGCAACTACATGCGCTACATCCGCGACGGCGTGGCGCAGGTGGCGCGCGAGGGCGGCAGCACGCGCCGCCGACAGCGGCTGCTATCGCGGCTCGGCGAGCACTACGCCGATCTGACCTGGTCGATGTCGGTGCACGAGGGCTACGAAGAGCGCAAGCTCTATCCATTCCTCGAGGCGCGCACCGGTCGCTCGCTGGCGTGGCTGCGCGAGGAGCACGACGAGCTGTCGCTGCTGCACGATCTGGTGCGCGACGGTTTCGCCGAGGCGGCGCGGCTCGTCAGCGCGCGCGATGACGCGGCGCTCGAGGCGGCGCGCGTGCAGCTCGAGCAGGCGCTCGAGGCGGCCGAGACGGTGCTCGCCGCGCACCTTCGCGCCGAAGAAGACGCGGTGGTGCCGCTGATGCTCGCGCTCGAGCCGGAGGAGTTCGCGCAGTATCGCGACCTGCCGCAGGCCAAGGGACCGCCGCGTCCGCGCGCGTTCTAGCCGTTCTAGCGGCGGGCTCGTCTAGCCCTTGTGGTAGTCGAAGCGCAGGTCGAGGCCCACCAGCAGCTGGTGGATCGTGCGCTGCTCGCGAAAGAAGCCGCCCGGCAGCAGCGCGTCGTACTCGACCGACACGCCGAGCCACTTGGTGAACGCGTAGGTCGCTTCGGAGTCGATCTCGACGCCGTAGAAGCGCCCGCCGCTCATCGAGGCCACGTCCGAGAAGAGCGCCGCGCCGCCGACGCGCAGCTCGAGGTGCTTGATGCCGCCCCACTCCCAGGTCAGCCCGCCGGCGAGCACGCCGCGCGCGTTGAGGCCCGCGCTCGACGTGCGGCGTCCGGTGAACGTCTGGTTGAGGCCGCCGGAAAAGAAGATGTTGGTGCGCGTGATGTAGGGGACCACCGAAAGAAAGCCGCGGTAGGTGGTGTTGTCGAGCGAGTCGCCGCTTTGCAGCAGCGGGTTGGCCGCGCCCGAGAGATACAGAAACCAGCCGCCGATGACCATGTTCTCGGTGAGCAGCACGCGCGCGCCGGCGTCGACGGCGAAGCCGACGGTGGGCATCAGCAGCTCGTCTTCGCTGCGCGTGCCGAGCGCGCCGAGATCGACGCCCGCGCGCGCGAGCGTCTGCGTTAGCTCGGGCAGCGGGTTCTTCAGGCGCAGCTGGCCGAGTTGCACCAGCGCCGTGCAGCTGAGCATCAGCTTGCCGCCGAAGATCTTGTTTCCGGCGAAGCCGAGCCACGTCACGTCGGCGCTGGTGCTGGGCGTGACCGTGCTGCTCAGCGCGAAGAGCTGCGCGTGGCGCGTGGGGTTGTCCGCGGCGGCGGCGCTCGAGACGGCGACCTCGCTGAGCAGCGGATCGAGCATGCGGCCGAAGTTGCTGTCGCCGTCGTGAAAGTAGGAGAACAGCAGGCTGATCGACTCGAGCTTGCTGAAGGCCCAGCCGAAGCGCCCCTCGAGCAGCGGCGAGCGCGTGCCGCCGGTGTAGCCGCGCGTGGGCAGGATCGCGCGCAGCGCCACGCGCGGCGCGCCCTCGCGCCACTTCTTTTGCAGGTCGAGCACGAGGCTCGCGCCGAGGCCGTAGTCGTCGTAGATCAAGCCGCCGGCGACGTCGAGATCGCGGCGGCCGACCTCGAGCGAGAGCCACTCGCTGCCGGGCGCCATCAGGCGCATGAAGGCTTGGCGCACGAAGACGGTCTGCTTGGCTTCGGCCTCGATGGATTGGCCGTTGGACGTGGTGGTGCGCTGGTCGTCGGTGGACAGCACCACCGGCTCGCCGTAGCGCTGCGCGATGGCGTCGGGCATCGTCACTGTGGTGGTCGCCGGCAGGCGGCCGTTGGGGCGCAGCTCGCCGCTGTCGACGCTGAAGCCGAAGCCGAGCCAGCGCGTCACGCCGAGGTAGACGCCGGCGTTGGCGACGAACGAGTAGAAGGTGTCGTCGCGGCGCGGGTTGACGAAGGCGTCGGTGTCGTAGGCGCGCGCTTGCGGGCTGTAGCGCAGGAAGCGCTCCACCGCGTTGCGGCGCATGGTGAAGCGGTTGAGCAGCCCGAGCTTGAGCTCGAGCTCGAAGGCGTGGGCGGCGCTGGTGGCGCCGAAGACGAGCGCGAGAGCGAGCGTGCTCGCGGCAGTGACCCGGAGGGAACGCTTGGCCGGAGAAGAGCAAAGCCGGCAAACGGTCCAGCCGTGAGCACGCTCGCTCGCGCTCGTGGGGTACATCGAGCGTTAGCGCCGCGCGCGGCGAGCGACGAGACGCATGCGGGTGATCGTGCGGGCCTTGCCGAGGCGCGAGCGGCGCTGGTGGCGCGCGTTGGCGAGGCGCTGGCGGGCGTTGTGGCGCGCTTGCGCGAGGCGCGAGCGACGCTGCTTCTTGGCGTGTGCGAGGCGGCGTCGTGCGTTGTGCTTGGCCTTGGCGAGGGCGGCGCGGCGTCGTGCGTTGTGCTTGGCCTTGGCGAGGGCGGCGCGGCGTCGTGCGTTGTGCTTGGCCTTGGCGAGGGCGGCGCGGCGTCGTGCGTTGTGCT
>JAGQIK010000644.1 GCA_020431405.1 Myxococcales bacterium | reverse complement strand
GGACCTGCGCGGCGAGCACGTCGGCGCGCGCGCGGCCGCCGAGCAGCAGGCGACACGCGCCGCCGCCCGCCGCGAGGAGCGCCTGCGCGCGCTGGGCATCGGCGCGCCGCGCGAAGGTAACGAAGGCGACGAAGGCGACGAGGACGATGAACACAGCGCGACGCCGCTGACGCTCGACGGCGCCCGCGGCGCTGCGCGCAGCGCGCTCGAGGCAGCGCGCGTCGAGCTCGAGCGCCTCGAGTCGCAGGCCGAGGCCGCGCGCGCGCTGCTCGGCGAGCTGTCAGCTGCCAGCGCACGGGTCGCCCGCGCCGGGCAGCTGGCCGACGATCTGCGCGCAGACCGCTTCTTGCGCTATCTGCTCGACGAGGAGCGCACGGCGCTGTCGCAGCTCGGCAGCGCGCGCTTCGAGATGCTCTCCGGCGGGCGCTACCGCTTCACCGACGACGGCGAGTTTCGCATCGTCGACCTCGCCAACGCTGAACAGGAACGCAAGGCCGAGACGCTCTCCGGCGGCGAGACGTTCCTCGCCTCGCTGGCGTTGGCGCTGGCCCTCGCCGAGCGCGTCAGCGGAGCGGGGGGCCGTGGCCTCGACGCGTTCTTTCTCGATGAAGGCTTCGGCACCCTCGACGCCGAGCACCTCGAGCTGGCCCTCGAAGGCATCGAGCGGCTCGTCATCGATGCGCCGCGCCGGCTGGTCGCGCTCGTCAGCCACGTGCCCGCGCTGCGCGAGCGCATCGACGATCGCATCGAGCTCGACCGTGATCCGCTGACCGGCAACACGCGCGTGCAACGCGGCGCGAGCGCGCCACAGCCTCACGCCGAGTCATTCGTGGCGGCGGTGGGGCGGCGGTTGGCTACTGCGCCGACGCCGGCGTCGACTCGAACGCCTTGAATCGCGCCACCACGGGGTCGTGGTCGGAGCTGACCTTGGCTTCGTCGCCGCCCTTGGTGTTGGTGTGGTCGATGCGGATGTCGACGACGCGGCTGGAGAGATCGCTCGACGCGTAGATCCAGTCGAGCAGCTGGTCGTTGCCTCGATAGTGATAGCTGAAGCGATCGCTCTTGTTGAGGCGGGCCGTGAGGTTGTTGAGCAGGTTGGGGGCGCCGTTGACGCTCGGCGTGTGCGTCTCGAGCGGCGAGATCTGCACCTTGTGATCGTCGTTGTTGTAGTCGGCGTTCATGTCGCCCGCGACGATGATGTTGGCCTTCGAGTTGTGGCCGAGCAGCTGCTTGACGATGCTCGCATTGAGCGAGGCTTGAAACGAGCGCCGCCGCTGGAACAGAGCGGGGTTGGACTTGAAGTGGTTGTTGAGGACGTAGAGCTCTTCGGGGGCACCCTCGCCGACGCGATCCTTGTAGATCTCGAAGTGCCCGAGCAGCATCGGACGCGACATCATGAAGCGCCCCTGACCGTCGTTAACGATGCTCGACGGTGACTCGGCGTCGAAGCTCTTGGGGTTGGCCGTCTTGCGCGCGCGCTTGTAGGGATCGGTGGGGCGGCGGCCGAGCATTGGATGGTTCGGATCCTTCTCCGCGAGCTTGACGCGATCGGCGCGGTAGATGAAGCCGTTGCTGATGCCGCGACGATCCGAATCTCCAGGCGTATGCGCGAAGTTGTAGACGATCTCCTCGCCCGCCTCGGCGCTCTGACGTTTGATCTCGCCGACCAGGGCGAAGAGCACCGACTTCTCTTTGAGCTTGGTGGAGCGCTTGAAGTTCTCGATCTCCTGCAGCCCGACGATGTCGGGTGCCCCGACGCGCAGGATGTGGCTGGCGACGCGGCGCAGCTTGTCGCGGTAGGCCGCGTCCGAGCTGGGCATCCAGTTTTGGCGCTTGGGCTGTCCGCCGCGCGTCGGCGAGTCGTTGACGGGGCGGTTACGGTAGAGGTTCTGTACGTTGAAGGTGGCATAGGAGAAGCCACTCGAACGATGAAAGCGTCGGTTGTCCTTGTTGTAGACGCTCTCGGGAGCCGCCAGAGCCGTCGCCTGCAGGGCCAGCAGGGCGAAGAGGACGCCGAGCTGTCCGAGGCGAGTGAGGAAACGTGGCGGCATTCGGCGGCTCCAAAAAGCAGCGGGTCAGCGACCGAGAGCGATGTGTCTCGGACAGCGGGCTCGTCTTTGTCTGCCTAACGGACCCGGTATACGCACATCCCGGGCCAGCGTCCGGTTATCGCCCAAGGCCAATTTTCTGCAGTATTTTCGGCGCGGAGGGGGGCTGCGCGCACGTCACGACCGCCGGCCGGCGCCTTGGCCTGCCGCTTCGCCATCGAGAATCAAACGTGGCGCGGTCGCTACTCGTCTTCGAGGACGCGGTGGAGATCGGCGGCCATCTGCGCCTCGGCACGCTCTTCGAGCGAGAGGCTGGCGCGCTCGGCGATGGTGGCGTCGCTGTCGCGGCTGAGCCGGCTGAGCAGCTCCGCCGCCTCGTCGCCGGCCAGGTGTGCCAGGGCGTCCACCGCCACGACGCGAAGCTCGCGTGTCTCGTCGGCGTCGGCGGCGGCGGCGAGGATCCGCGGCGCGGCTGCGGGCACCGAGCGCACCGCGGCCGAGTACATCGCTTGGCCTCGAACGCGCGGCACGTCGCTTTCGAGCGCCGCCAGCAGCTGCTTTTCGAAGCCGCGCACGATGCTCATACAGAACAGGGCGCACACCTTGCCGTCGATGTCAGCGTCGCCAAAGGCCTGCTCGATCGCCTGCACCACCCACGGGCGTGGCGCGTGGGCGGCCGCCTCGAGCGCGGCGCGTCGGATCGCCGCCGGCCGCGCGCTGTCACCGTAGATCGCCTGCAGCGCCGAAAGCGTGGACTCGAAGCAGGTCTCGGTAAGCGGCGCGTCGGCAGCGTCGGCGTCCTCTTCGTCCGCGTCGCAGGCCTCGAGCGCGGCGCCGAGGGATCGCGCCGCGGTGCTCGCGGCGTGCTCGTCCTTTTCGGCCTGCAGCATCGTGACGAGCCCCTCGGCCATCGCGTCGCTCATCGCGTGATACGCCACCTCGGCTGCGAGCGCGCGCTCGTCCACCGAGTCGCTGCTCAGCGCGGCGTGCACCGTCGCGGTTCCGTCGTGCGGCCACTCCCAGAAGGGGAGCTCGCCGAGCCGCTCAAGCTTCTCGCTCATCGCCGTCTCCTCACGCAGGGCCAAGCTTGCTAACGCGGACCCCACCGGCGGTCAAGCTTTTCCCCACCTTCTTCACCACTTATCGCTGCTCATCGACCAACTCGAGGGGTTGTCGAAAAAAGCGGGTGAGAAAAGACCCGACTTCTCGTACCGTACCGTGTCGCTCTGCACACCCACACACGATTCACGCTGGGAGGAAGACGTATGCAGACCAACCCGCGAGCGAGGGTTTCCGACTACGATCCCGCGCTGGCTCCGCCCCCGGTGGCCGAGCCGACGCAGCCGCACACGACCGACGTCGGTCGCGACAGCATGAGCGAGGCCGAATTCGACGCCACGCTCGGCGGGCTGATCCAGGAGTTCACCCAGCTGCCCAAGGTCGAGCACGACCTGCGATCCATCCACATCGACCAAGGCACCGCGCGTCCCGCGCGCGAGCCCGAGCCTGCTGCTGCGCCGTCGAAGACCGGCAAGATCGCGCTGATCGCGATCGTCTGCACGCTGGCCGGCGCTGGCGCCGCGGTAGCGCTGGTGCTGACCTTCGGTGCCGGCCTGCTCGGCGGCAAGAAGGCCGACGACGGCAACGCCGCCGTCGCCGTCAAGACCAAGGCGGCGCCTGCTGCTGCGGCCGACGACGACGACGACAAGAAGGCTGCCGACAAGAAGGCCGACAGCAAGAAGGCCGACGAGAAGGTCGCCAAGGCTGACGACAAGAAGGCCGACGACAAGAAGGCTGCCGACAGCAAGAAGGCCGACGACAGCAAGAAGGCCGACGACAACAAGGCGCCCAAGAGCGAATCGCTGGCCAAGGCCGACGACAAGGACAAGGCCGGTAAGGGTGTGAAGGAGTCGAGCACCGACGATGCTGACGGCGCCGACAAGGCCAAAGCTGACGAGGCCAAGGCGCTCGCGCAGGCCAAGGCCGACGAGGCCAAGGCAGCCAAGAAGATCGCCAGCAAGAAGAAGGCTCGCGCCAAGAAGACGCGCCGCGTGCGCAAGTACGCGCGCCGCGCCAAGCGCAGCAAGCGCCGAGTCGCCAAGCGTCGCGTGAAGCGCTCCAAGCGCCGCGCCGCGCTCGACAGCTGGGAAGATCCCTACAAATAGAGTAGAGATTCAGCGATCAGCAGTCAGCTCGCGCTGGCTGCTGGCTTGCCTCGTCCCTCCCGCGCCCACCACGTCACCTCTGGATCCCACAGGGCGGCAGCCGTCTCGCTGCTGACCGCGATGACGAGGTGCACCACGAACGGCGCCCACATCGCGCCCGTCACCAGCGCCATCGCGCCGAAGATCACGCCCATCAGCACGCAGCTGGCCGTCTCGCTCG
Organism: Myxococcales bacterium; assembly: GCA_020431405.1. Lineage (GTDB taxonomy): Bacteria > Myxococcota_A > Polyangia > JAGQIK01. Next base: position 2,394 of record JAGQIK010000644.1, on the reverse strand, counting down.
CGTTCGGTTTGGGCAGGTGCGCGAAGACGTAGAGGGCTGTGGTGATCCCCAGCGCCGGCCAGGCGCCAAAGCGATCCGCCAGCGACATCAGCAGCACGCCGCGAAAGAAGAGCTCGTAGCCGAGCAGGTAGATCGCCCAGGCACCCGCGGAGGCGAGCACCAGCGCGGGCGGCCAGCGCCGTGCGCGGATCTCGGGATACAGCGCGCGCTGCTGCGGTGAGCGCGCGGCGATCACGACGAACGGCACGAACACGACGACCCCGAGGGCGATGGCGAGCGGCGTCAGCGAAAAGTCCGCCGCAGCCCGCGGCCACAAGCCGTGCGACAGCGGCGCGAGCCCGACCGCGGCCAGCAGCGCCAACGCCCCGGCGCCCAGCCACAGACCCGAGGCGGCCTTCGAGATCAACACCGAGCGCGCCTGCAGCTGCGCGCTCGCGCCATCGCCTGTCGCCGCCTCGCCCGCACGCCGCGTGAGCCGCGCCAGCAATGCGCGCGCCGAGAGCCCGTAGTGAAAGACGACGTAGAGCGCCGCCGAGCCGAGCAGCAGCAGCGCGATCTGCCCATCGCGCGCCGACCAGGCGAGCGCCTTCACAGCAGGCCTTGTGCGCGATACCAGTGCGCCGTCGCTCGCGCCCCCTCGGCGAAGGCGACCTGCGGCCGCCAGCCGAGCTCGCGCTGGATCGGCTCCGAGTCGCAGACCCAGTGGCGCTGCGTGAGGTCGCGCACCTTGTCGCTGTTGAGCATCGCCGGCCGGCGAAGCAGCCGCGCGAAGAACGAGACCAGCGCCGCCGCCGCGAGCAGAAGCGCGCGCGGCAGCGGCAGACGCCGCGGACGCCGCGTGCGCCCGACCGCCGCGCCGATGGCGCCGATGACGTCGCTCATGGCCGGCGAGCTGCCGTCCTCGACGAAGTAGATGCGACCCGACGGGTGCGGCGTCTCGAGGATGCGCAGGATCGCGCGCGCGCAGTCGTCGACGTGCACCATCGAGGCGCTCTCGGCGATGGACGGCAGCGGCACCACGCCGCGCGCGGCCCACTTGAACAGCGGCAGGATGCGCGCGTCGCCAGGGCCGTAGATCACCGGCGGTCGCAGCACTGTCACCGGCAGCGCGTCGGCCTCGGCGAGCGCGAGCGTCTCGGCCGCGGCCTTCGAGGCGCCGTATTGCGTCACCGGCCGCCGCGGCGACTTGACGTCGCGCGGTCGCCCGTCGTCGCTCGGGCCGTGCGCCGCCAACGACGAGACGAGCACGAAGCGCTCGAGCTGCGGCGCCGAACGCTTGGCCGCCTCGATCAGGTTGCGCGTGGTCTCGGTGTTGGCCGCGAAGAGCGCGTCCTTGCCGATGGCACGTCCGCCGCCGGCGCTGTGCACGATCGCGTCGACCCCGCTGACCGCAGCATCCAGCCCGACGGCTGGCTCGAGCGAGCCGACGACGATCTCGACGTTGCGCTCGCGCAGCGCGCTGGTGTCGCTGCTGCCGCGCACCAACGCGCGCACCATGTAGCCCGCTTCGAGCAAGAAATCGACCGTGCGTAGGCCGAGGAAACCAGTCGCTCCCGTCACGAGCACGCGCTTGAGCGCGCGCTGCTGCTCGGTGCTCATCGTTAGCCTCCCACGTTGGCGTTGGCTTTGGCGTTGGTGTCGAGGGGCGCGGCGTTGCCGCGATGCGCGCGAAACGCGTCCGCCCGCTTGCGCGTGAAGATCCCGCTCAGCCACGGCGCCCAGCGATAGATCAGCCACTCGGCGCGCGTCAGTCCGGTCACGGGGATGATCGCGCGGTCGCGCATGGCGCCGCGCAGCACCACCTGGGCGCATTGCTCGGCGGACATAGCCTTGATCGGGATCGAGGCCAGCAGCTCGTCCTGGTCGAGGTTGCGATAGACCGTGCGGCGCTGGATGTCGGTGGCGATGAAGCCGGGGCAGACCACGTTGACGCGAACGCCGAGCGTCGCCGCCTCGCCGCGCAGCGACGTCGATAGTCCGACGACGGCGTACTTGCTGGCGGCGTAGGGCACCATGCCCGGTCGCGGCACCAGCCCTGCGCCCGAGCCGGTGTTGACGATCTGCCCGCGGCCGCGCGCCACCATGCGCGGATAGACGGCGTGGATCCCATTGACGACGCCGAACACGTTGACGTCCATCACGCGCCGCCAGTCTTCGAGCGACACGTCGCGAAGCTCGCCAGCCAGACCGATGCCGGCGTTGTTGAACAAAAGGTCGATGCCGCCGCGCTCGCTCTCGAGCCTCGCCGCGATCTCGCCGAAGGCCTCGGCGTCGGTGACGTCGAGCGCCGCGCCGCGCACGCGAAGGTCGGCGTCGGCGAGGCGCCCGGCGAGCGCCGCCGCGGCATCGCCATCGCGGTCGGTGGCGATGAAGCCGGGGCAGACCACGTTGACG
>JAGQIK010000079.1 GCA_020431405.1 Myxococcales bacterium | reverse complement strand
CCAACGCAGCACGCTGCGGACCCAACGCACCCGCGCTGCGCGCCGCCTCGCGCGCCGGCGGCCGCGACAACCTCGAAGCGACGACAAACACGAGCACACCCACGAGCGCGAGCGCGACGAGGCTCGTCGCGAGCCGCAGCGCCGCGAGCCCGACGACGAAGCGATGCCACACCGACGTCTCGCCCGCCACCAGGCCCATGCGCGTGCGCAGCTTGGCCAGCTCCGCCGGCGAGCTGCGCTCGTACTCGCTCTTGTGCTGGCGCAGCTCGTCGAGCGCGGCGCTGCAGCTGCGGCAGGTCTCGACGTGCTGCACGAGCGCTTCGTCCTGCGCCTCGGAGGCGTCGCCGGCGAGCCAGATCGCCAGCTCCAAACGGCTCGGGTGCACGTGCACCGGACGCAGCGCGCCGCTGGTCATCGCATCAGCCATGTTGCAACGCCTCCGCCAGCTCCGCGTGCTCGCGGCCGCGCAGCTTGCTCAGCCGCTTCACTACGGCGCGGCGCGAGATACCGAGCTGCTTGGCGATCTCGCTCTGGTCGAGCCCGTCGACAAAGTGCGCCACGACGATCTCGAGGGTGCGCTTGTCGACGCGGTCGACGAGCTGCTCGAGCATGCGGCGATAGTGCAGGCGGCGCACCGGATCGCGGCCACGCGGATCCGTCGCGTCGGGATCGAGCGTCGCATCCGCCGATACGCGCTCGGCGAGCGTGTCGCACGGCGTCGCGCCCTTGCGGCGTCGCGTGCGCAGCTGCTTGAGACAGACGTTGGTGGCGATGCGATAGAGCCATGGCAGGTACCCGCCCAGCGACTCGTCGAAGCGATCGAGCGCGCTATAGGCCGACAGCATCGTCTCTTGCACCGCGTCTTCGGCCTCGCCAGCGTCCGCGAGAATGCGTACGCACTTGTCGTAGAGCAGGGCGGCGTAGCGATGGTGTAGCGATTCGATCACGCGCGCTTTGGCCTGGGCATCTCTCCTGCCGAGGACAATCCCGCGCAACCGCGAGCCGAGAACCTGCATCAGCATCTTTTTTTCACCAGCGCTCGGGTGTGTCCTCAGCAAGCATCGCGCCAGCGCAGAAACCGCGAAGGAACGGCACTCTCGCCATCCGTTGGGGATTCGGTTCGTGGGCCACAACGCCCGATCTGGGAGCCGAGGCCCCACCTCGGTGGGACTCTCGCCGGGCGGCCGCGGACGTTCCGCGCACTTGGCGCCGGCACACGCCTTGCTCCTCGCCTCACCATCGTGGAGCGGAGCAATCGTCTCGTCGTGGTTTGGCTCGTCCTGGTCTGGCTCGCCTCCAGCCTCGTCGCCTGCACGGGGCTCTACGACCACGACCCGCTAGCCGGGCCTGATCCGCTAGCATGGCCGGACCTCGGCGCGTCCTATCCGGCATCCGACGCCAGCGTCGCGCGCCACTCGGAGACGCTGCTGCAGGGGCCGAGCTTCGAGCGCTGGCTCTCCTACGGCGATCAGCTGCGCGCGCGCGGTGAGAACTGGCTAGCGATCGGCCAGGACGATCAGCTCTACATCTCCAACGGTCACGACATCGGCCGCGTCACCGCCGACGGCATCAAGATGCTCGACAGACCGTGCGGCAACATCACCGGCGTGACGGTGAGCACCGAAGGCGTGGCCATCATCGACCGCGTCGTGCGGGTGGTTGGCGACTCTGGGTTCTGCTCGGTGCACGACACCCTGCCGCGCGGCATCGCGGCGCGCGGCTCGGCGATCTACGGCATCTCCGGCTTCAGCGTCGTCGTGCGAAGCAACCTCTCGCAGCCGTGGCAGCACATCGCGGGCAACCTCGATGCTCCGGGCTCCGACGACGGCGATGGCCCCTCGGCGCGCTTCCTCTACCCTCACGCCATCGCCACCGATCAGGCTGGCCGCGTGATCATCAACGACGGCACCCGCGAGCGCCAGACGCTGCGTGTGATCACGGGGCGAACGGTCTCGTCGATAGCGCTCGATCGGCCAACGCCCGGCAACGTCGCCGTCGGCCCGAAGACCGGCGTGATCTACGTCAGCGATCACGAAGCGGGGCGCATCGTCGCCCTCGTCGACGGCAGCACCAAGGTCGTCGTCGAGCTCGGCGTCGGCCGCATGTGGTTCGGCTTCGCCGTCGACAGCCTCGAGCGGCTCTACTTCGTGCTCGACGCCAAGCGCCTGGTCCGCCTCACGCCGGGCCCGCTCTAGTTTCTTTCACAGACAAGTTCTCAGCGCCGCATCGCGTGGGATTGCTCCTCGTGTCGACGGGAAAACCCAGGAGGAACGATGCGAGGCGAAACCCTGATGGTCGCGACCGTGGCGCTGATGTGTGCCGTGGCGTGTGGCGAAGGCGCAGACGAGCAGACCGCGATCGCCGACAACGGCGACGTCGTCACCATCACCAACACGACGCTGGCGAAGATCCCGCCAGCCATGATCACCAACATCACGCTCGCCAAGATCCCTGCCTCGGCGGCGGAGCTGGGCTGCCAGCGCAGCGACGACGGCAGCCTGATGTGCCGCCAGCCGCTCAACCTCCTCGACGAGCAGGCGCGCCGCGACTGGAGCTGCAGCGCGAATGCCGACCTCGACGGCTGGCTGTGTGTGCGCAAGATCGCGCCGAAGGCGCCCTAGCAGCGCTCGCGTCGCGCCTCGCGCTGCATCAGGTCACGAGACGCAGTTGCAGAACTCGACCTGAGAGATGGGGCAGTTGTTGATCTGCTCGGCGATATTCTTCACGTCGAGCGCACAGGGCGCCGAGCGCAGCTGGTTGAGCGCGTCCTGTCCCTTGGTCCTCGCCGTGTTGCAGCGTGCGAAGTCGGTCGGATCGGCGTCGCGGCAGTCGAGCTGATCGATGCAGCTCTGGATCTTGTCGGCGGCCTCCATACAGGGCGCGCTGTCGCAGCCTGGACCGCCCAGCGCGGCGAGGCCTAGCACCGCCAGCGCGCACATCGAACGAAGCATAGCTATCCGCTCCTCCTTGGCCTTTCGCGCCGTTGCGAAACTGTAGCACGGGGTGATAGCGTCCGAGCGCTGCTCACGCTCATCGTTATCCCAACCCAGAGGTTGACCCCGTGGCTCGTGCTGCCTACTTGCTCGCAGCGTCAGTGTGCCTAGCGCTCGCTTTCCCTGCCGCCGCCCAGACCAAAGAACGAAAAGACGACGAACCGGTGCAGTCGCGCTCTGGCGGCAGAGGCGGTGCGGCCCGACGATCGGCGCCGCGACCCGCGGCCGCTGACTCCGCGCAAGCGGCGCCCGCGGCGGCCGCGGCCGCGCCGGCGAGTCAGCCGGCGAAGAAAAGCGAGACGGCGCCCGCGAAAAAGGCCGCGCCGCCGAGCGACAGCAAGACGGCCACCGGCGCCGCCAAGAGCAGCGACGAGCCCAAGGCCAGCGCCGCGGCGGCGCACCCGTCCAACAGCAGCCCCGACGACGACGACGACGCTGACCGCTCGGCGCGGCGCAGCTGGCGCCAGGACATCTCGGCGCGCGTGCCGCTGGTGCGGCGCGGATCGTTTCGTCTCTACATGGGCGGCCTGATCCAGACGCAGGCCGCGATCTGGGTCGGCAACGACTCGGCCCTGCAGGACGGCGACTTCGCCGACACCGAAGGCTTCCGCGTGCGCCGCGCGCGGCTCGGCTTCTCCGGACAGCTCTTGCCCGACGTGAAGTTCTACCTGGCGCTCGATCTCAAGGACGCCGTCACCGCCGCCACCGGCGGCAGCGTGGGCTCGGAGATCCTCGACGCCACCGTCTCGTGGAATCGCTTCTCGTTCCTGCAGATCGCCGCCGGCGTCGACCGCATGCCCTTCTCGGGCTACGCGCTGCGCTCGTCGGGACGGCTGACGCTCATCGATCGCCCCTTCATGGTCAACGTGATCTCGCCCAACCGCCGCGTGGGCGTGCGCGTCTACGGCCAGCTCGGCGATCTCGGCTACGCTGCCGGCGTCTACAACGGCACCGACGGCATCACCTCGGGCAACCGCCTCGCGGGGCTCGCCGGCGCGATCCGCCTCAAGTACGACCTGCTCGGCGCGCCGCGCGAGTTCGTGCCGACCAAGCTGCGCATCCAGGTCGCCGCCGCCTACGTCTACGAAAACGGCCAGTCCACCACGTCGCACCGCGCGGCGTTCAATCTCGCCGCGCAGGCCTTCCGCACGCGCCTGTTCGGCGAGTTTCTGTGGCGTCGCTCGACGCCTGACGCCGAGCCCGGCGGCGATCCCGACGCCGGCGACGCCACCACCTGGGGCGTAGCGGGGCAGCTGTCGGTCTTCGTCTGGAGCGAGCACGTCGAGGTCGCCGGCCGCTACGAGTACTTCCGCGACAACAACGCCGTGCTCACCGCGGGCCGCCAGCAGCTCATCAGCGGTGGCGTCAACGTCTACCTGTGCCGCAACCGCTTCAAGCTGCAGGGCATGTACATGCGCCGCGACGAGCTCGAGGGCGCCGAGATCAAAAACGACATCGTCTTCGCCCAGCTGCAGGCGATGTTCTAGGCTTGATACGCGTCATGACGTCTAGAACTCTAGCGACCCTCGCGCTGCTCGCGATGGCGGCTGCAGGCTGCAGCGAAGAGACGTCGCCGTTCGCCTCGGTGAAGATCATCGAGTCGATGGCCGAGACCATCGGCGGGCCCGCCGCCGCCGGCCGCCCGGGCGACTTTCTGCTGCAGAACGATCGCCTGCGCGCCATCGTGCACGGTCGGCACAACCAGCGCAGCACGTTCCCCATCGCCAACGGCAGCCTCGTCGACGTCGACCTGCAGCGCCCGCAGCGGCGCTTCCGCAACGGCCGCGGCCGCGACGCGTTCTACGAGCTGAGCTCGATGCTCAACCTCAAGGTCAACACGGCGATCAAGATGGAGCACGGCCGCTGCGGCGCCGTCGGCGTGGCGCCCTGCCCCACCGACCGCGACGGCCAGACGCTCGACTGCGCGCGCGTCACGGCGAGCGGCCCCGGCGAAGACATCATGGGCGTGCTCGGGCTGCTCGACTTCGCGATCCAGAAGCAGAGCTTCGACACCACCAAGCTCGAGCTCGTCGCCGACTACGACCTCTGTCCTGGCGAGCAGATCGTGCGCACCAACACCACGGTGCGCTTCTTCGGCAAGGGCGAGCCGCAAGTGCTGCCCGGGCTGACCAAGCAGACCAGCCTGCTCGACGCGCTGGTCGGCGAGACCGCCGCCGGCGGCATCGACTGCGCGCCCGATCCCGCGCTCTGCCCAGCAGGCTCGGAGTGCGTCGACCTGCTGATCAACCTCTCGGTGGGTACGCTCAAGACCGAGATGAAGCGCTGCCGCGAGCCCGGCCAGAAAACCGCCGGCGTCATCGCTGGCGACTTCATGCTCTTCTCGGGCAAGGTCGCCGTCTTCATCCCCGGCAGCGGCTTCGACCACGAGACGTATATCCGCAGCGTGTTCGACTCGGGCGGCGACATCTTCTCGGCGCCGCTTTCGCTCGACTACGTCGCCGCCGTCGGCGACGACATCTCCTACGTCTACTTCGCCGCGGGCAAGACGATGATCCCCGTCTTCGCCGGCGCCTTCACCGTCTCGCTCACCAACACCGCCGCCTGCGCCAAGAACGACCCCAAGTGCTTCGAAGGCAAAGAGCTGCGCTACCAGCGCTTCGTCTCGGTAGGCAAAGGCGACATCGCCTCGGCGCTCGCCGGCTACTACCGCCAGCGCGGCATCGAGACGGGCACCCTCGAAGGCCACGTCATCGACGCGCGGCGCCGCGAGCCGGTCAGCGGTATGAACGTCTTCGCCTTCCGCGTGCCCGACGCCTGGAGCCAGCTCGGCGACGCGGAGCTTGCCGCCAAGCGCTACGACGAGCTGGTGGCGCTCAACATCGACAGCTCCAAGAGCAGCGAAGTGCCGCTCGGCGAGCCCGGCGTGGTCTCGCACTTCCGCAGCGACGTCGGCGCCGACGACGTGGTGCGTGACGGCAGCATCGCGGGGCCGCTGCCTCCGGGCCGCTACCTGCTGGTGGCGCGCGACAACAAGGTCCCCGCCTCGCGGCTGGTGCCCGTCACCATCGCCGCCGGCCAGACCACACGCACCAGCGTCGTCACGCGCGAGGCCGGGTTTCTGCAGTTCAACGTGCGCGACGAGGCAGGCCGCTCGCTGCCGAGCAAGCTCACCATCGGCGTCTGCTTCCCCGAGTGCGCCCGCGACGAAGACTGCGCAAAGGTCTCGGGGCGCCCCTTCTGCGAGGCCAAGTCCCAGCTGTGCGTGCCCAACAAGGACGGCAGCTACAAGGACGCCGGCGAGTGCCGCCCCGACCAGAGCTGGGACGGAAAGACGTGCAGCTGCTCGCTGGCGGCGCGTCTGCCGCTCGAGCTCGGCGGCTCGCGCTTCGCCGACAACACCGTGCGCACCGTCCTCAGCCGCAGCGGCAACGGCGAGACCCGGCTGCCGCCCGGCACCTACCAGATCATCGCTTCGCGCGGCATGGAGTACAGCATCCACAAGGCCTACGTCACGCTGCGCCCGGGCTTCGCCACGCGGCAGATCTTTCAGCTTCGCCGGGTGATCGAGACGCCGGGCTGGATCTCGGCCGACTTTCACATCCACGGCCCCAACAGCGTCGACTCCGGCCTCGCCTTCGACGATCGCGTCGTCAGCTACGCCGCCGAAGGCATCGAGCTGATGAGCTCCAGCGACCACGACCAGCTCACCGACTACGGGCCGACGATCTTCAACCTCGGGCTGCGCCCGTGGATCAAGAGCCAGGTCGGCCTCGAGGTCTCGCCGCTCGACTACGGCCACTTCCTCGGCTTTCCGCTGCGCTTCGACGAGCGCGCCGAGCTCAACGGCGGCTTTCACTGGCGCGAGGGTAAAGGCGCCGGCGTGCTGCCCAAGCCGCCGGTCAACGACTGGGAAAACGTGCCGCCCAAGGTCATCTTCGACAACCTGCGCGAGCGCGGGCGCTTCGGGCCGGAAAACACCGTCACGGCGGTGGCCCACTTCTACGACCACTTCGCGTTCTACGACGTCGACCCGTGGTCGCTCGAGCTGCCGGGCTTTTCGATCAACGGCCTGCTCAACCGCGTGCTCACGCCGGCCAAGTTCTCCGCCGAGCACGACGCGCTCGAGGCGATCAACGGCAAGAACTTCGACATCCTGCGCCGGCCGACCTGGAAGGAAGTGCGCGACTACAACGTCGAGCTGACGCGCATCCTCGGCGACACGTCGCGCCCCTACGCCGACCGCCTCGCCGACTGGGCGGTGCTGTCGAAGGCAGCGCAGCGCCAGTACATGATCCGCACGCCCGACGAGCAGAAGCTCGCCATCAACTACACCAACAAGGCCTTCGAGTGCCGCTGCACCGCCGACGTCGACTGCGGCGACGGTTTTGTCTGCGACCTCAAGGTCGGAAGCTGCCTGCGCAGCTGCAAGAGCGACGCGGGCTGCGACAAGCTGCTCACGCCGGCGGGCCGCGAAAAGTGTCTGCCCGTCGACGGCGACGCCAATCGCAGGCTCTGCCAGCGCGTGGCGCCCAGCTGCGATCGCACCGCGCAGTGCCAGCAGGTCTGGGCCGGCCGCCCCGAGGCCTGCATCGCCACCGACACGAGCAAGCCCAACGAGCGCACCTGCGAGATCCCCTGCGCCAAGGACCTCGACTGCACGGGCGACCCGCTGCGCGGCAGCTGCATCGACAAGCGCTGCCAGAAACCGGTGGCGCCGGCGGTCAGCGACAACGATCCGTGCCCCACCGTGCGCGGCACCGTCGACGACTGGTTCCAGATGCTCAACCGCGGCGTGCACCGCACCGTGCTCGGCAACTCCGACAGCCACGACGTCTACGGCGGCGAGGCCGGCCTGCCGCGCAACTACGTGCGCTCGTCGAGCGACATCCCGGGCCAGATCCAGTCCGCCGCCGTCGCGGCGACGGTCAAGGCCGGCGAGGTCTTCGCCACCACCGGGCCGTTCGTCGAGTTTTCGATCAACGACAAGGGCATCGGCCAGACCGTCAGCTCGCCCAAGAACCAGCCCGTCAACCTGACGGTGCGCGTGCGCTCGCCGCTGTGGTTCGACGTCGACCGCCTCGAGATCTACCGCAACGGCGAGCTGATCAAGATCGTCAGCGGCAAGACCGACTGCGCCGCGGGCGCCGACGACTGCATCAAGCTGCCCAACGACAAGGTGCTCAACTACGAGGCGACCTTCAGCGACACGCCGACGCGCGACGCCTGGTACGTCGTCATCGCGATGGGCGTCGACGGCAAGTCGCTGGCACCGGTCTACTCGTCGACGCCGGTGGCGCGCCTCGGCATCTTCGAGCTGATCCAGCGCCTCACGCCGCTTCTGCCGCCGCTGCGCTCGCTGCGCACGCCGTTCTCGCCGACGATCAGCCTCATCAGGCCCTATGCCATCACCAACCCGATCTGGGTCGACACCGACGGCGACGGCGCGATCACGCCGCTCGCCAAGATGCCGAGCTGGGCCACGGCCAAAGACCGCGCGCGCGCCGGCATCAAGACCAGCGCGCTGACGCAGCCGCAGCGCGCCTCGCAGTCGGCGAGCGCGGGTGGTTCGGCCAACGCGGCCGCATCGTCGTCGACGCACGATCACCGCATCGGCCTCGGGCGCCTGCGCCGCGACAGCCGCCAGCTGCTGCAGCTGCTGCGCGCCGGAAAGCTCAAGCGCTCGGACATCCAGCGCGCGCTGCAGAAGCTGCGCTACCTGCGCTCGCGATGAGCGGCGCGCGGGTGCGCTCCTACTGGGGCTGGGGTTTCGAGGACGCCCAGCCCACGGCCGACGAGATCGCGCGCACCGTCAAACGCTTCGGCCCGATCCTCGGCCGCCGCGCCGACGAGGTCAAAGCGCGCACCCCGCGGCCGCTCGACGAGGTCGACTTCCCCGCCCCGCGCATCGCCGCCCCCGCGAACGCCGAGCTCGCCGCGCTGGTCAGCGCCGAGCGCCGCGATCGCGCCGCGCACGCCTACGGCCGCAGCTTCGCCGACGTGCTGCGCGGCTTTTGCGGCGACTACCCGCACCCGCCCGACCTCGTCGCCCGCCCGCGCGACGAGCGCGAGCTGCTCGCGCTGCTCGAGTGGTGCAGCGACCAGCGCGTGGCGGCGATCCCCTACGGCGGCGGCAGCAGCGTCGTCGGCGGCGTCGAGGCCGATGTCGGCGACGCGTACGCGGGCGCCATGTGTATCGATCTCGGCGCCTTCGATCGGCTGCTCGAGGTCGATCAGCGCTCGCGCGCCGCGCGCATCCAGGCCGGCATCCTCGGCCCCGCGCTCGAAGACGCGCTGCGCCCGCACGACCTGACGCTGCGCCACTTCCCGCAGTCGTTCGAGCTGTCGAGCCTCGGCGGCTGGATCGCCACGCGCGCCGGCGGCCACTTCGCCACGCTGCACACGCACATCGACGACTTCGTCGAGTCGCTGCGCGTCGTCACGCCGCGCGGCACGCTCGAGACGCGGCGGCTGCCCGGCTCGGGCGCCGGCCCGTCGCCGGACCGCATGTTCATCGGCAGCGAGGGCACCCTCGGCATCATCACCGAGGCGTGGATGCGCTTGCAGGCGCGCCCGCGCTTTCGCGCCAAGGCCTCGGCGGCCTTCACGCGCTTCGACGACGCCGTCGAGGCCACGCGCGCCGTGGCGCAGTCCGGGCTCTACCCGGCCAACTGCCGGCTGCTCGACGGCGGCGAAGCCTTCGCCTCGCGCGCCTCCAAAGACGGCAGCTCGGTGCTGCTGCTGGCCTTCGAGTCGGCCGACCACGACGTCGCGCCGCTGCTCGCGCGCGCCGTCGAGATCGCGCGCGCGCACGGCGGCCGCGTCGAGATCGCCGAGGGCGCGCAGGGCGCCGCGCGCGAAGAGGACGGCGCCGCCGCCAAGGCCTGGCGCGAGACGTTCCTGCGCGCGCCATACCTGCTCAACACCGCCGTCGCCATCGGCGTCGTCGCCGACACCTTCGAGACAGCGATCACCTGGGACCGCTTCGCCGACTTTCACGAGCACGTCACGCGCGCGGTGGGCAAAGCCCTCGGCGAGGTCGCCGGCGGCGGCTTCGTGATGTGCCGCTTCACCCACGTCTATCCCGACGGCCCGGCGCCCTACTACACCTTCGTCGCGCCGGCGCCCGAAGGCGCCCAGCTCGACGTCTGGCGTGCGGCCAAGCAAGCCGCCGGCGAAGCCGTCGTCTCGGCCGGCGGCACGATCACGCACCACCACGCCGTCGGCCGCCTGCACAAGCCCTACTACGAGAAACAGCGCCCCGAGCTGTTCGCCGACGCGCTGCGCGCCGCCAAGGCCGCGCTCGATCCGCAGGGCATCCTCAACCCCGGCGTGCTGCTCTAGACCTCGCGCTGGCCGCCTGCCGATCCAACACTAGCCATACCGGCAACTCGAGCCGTCACCTCTCGACACCGCTAAGCGCGCGATATCAAAGCGCCGCGGTGTGGTCTTGGGTTTGCACTCCGATGCCACGTCTGAAAACGAGACATGGGAGTGGGAGCCGCCATGAAAACCAAGACCTTCCTTTTCGCCAGCATCCTCGCAGTCCTTCTTATCGGTTGCGGCGGTGACGACACGCAGCAGCCGCTGCCCAATCCCAACCCGTTCCCGACGACGCCGACGACGCCGAGCACGCCGACGGACCCCGGCTACAGCTGCAATCCGAGCAACTGCGGCGGCGTGTGCGAGGGCAACTTCTGTAAGCCGCTGCCCAACAACAACGTGCCGAACAACCCCGACAACCCCGGCAACCAGAATCCGCCGCCGTCGGACCCCAATCAGAATCCGCCGTCGGATCCCAATCCGCCGTCGAATCCACCCTCGAATCCGCCGTCGGACCCCGCGCTCAACCCCGACACGCTCTACAAGGTCCAGCTCAACACCGTCGAGATCAACCTCGCGGGCGACGCCATGTGCCAGACGCAGGGCGCGATCCCCATCGTGATCGTCGACCGCTGCGATCCCTACGTGGTCGTCACCGCCGGCGGTCAGGACAAGCAGAGCACCACCAAGTACGACATCAACCCGTGGGACAACGCCAGCTGGAGCAACGAGACGCTGCTCGCCGCGAAAGTCTCCGACCTCAAGTCGGGCCTGCGCATCCGCCTCTACGACGAAGACTACGGCCTCGACGTGAAGATCGCCGACTGCTCGGTGCAGGTCACCGACCAGGATCTGCAGGGCGGCAAGATCGTCGCGCAGTGCCAGAACATCGCCTGGATCACCACCGCGACCATCACCCTCACGCTCACGCAGCAGTAGCCGCGGCCAACGGCCGCGAAGACGCTGGCTAGCGACAGCGCGCCAGCGTCGGCTCGCCCAGCGGCTCGCAGCGCGGCTCGCCGTTGGTGTCGCCCTTGCTGCCCGGCACCAGCGTGCAGCGCAGATAGAGACTCGCCTCGCCGCAGCGCGGCTCCTTGTCCGCCCAGCCCTCACCCAGACAGCGACCTTCGCCCCACTTGCAGCCCGCGAAGCGCGCGCCCGGAACGAGCTCGGCGTGGCCGTCGCAATCGAAGTCCCACGCGCCATCGGGTCGGCCGATCTTGAACGCCTCGGTCTGTCCGGGATGCGCGCGCGGATCGTTGTCGGCGCAGTCGCCGCCGCGGGTCACGTAGCCGGGCAAGATCGGTCCGCAGTGGTGCTCGACGCGGAACGGATCGCCGAAGCCATCACCGTCCTCGTCGGCGAAGATCGCAGGGCACTGACTGTCGGCGCGCGGCGGGCCGCCGCCATCGAGTCGTGGCGTGGGCGGCGGCGGCGGCGGCGGCGTCACGCCGCCTCCCCGAAAGTCGGGGTTGGGCTCGGTGCAGCCTGCCACCAGCAGGGCGGCGGCGAAGATCGCGGGAATTCTTGCCATGACCGGGCGTGTTGCAACCGGCGTGCGCGCGACAGGACATCGAAGATCACAGCGTTTCTGTGCGCGCTGCGAACCGCCGACCTCGCCAAGCCGTAACACCGCTGTGACAGGTGTAGCGCGGGGCGTGCAGCCCTCGGGTGGCTACTGCACCTTGGGGCATGTCGTCATCGCTCGGCGCTAACCCGGCAGTATCCCGTCGCAGCGCAGCGGCATCGCGCTTGCTTAGCAGGGACCGCGAAGAGAGAGGAATCAGCTATGAGTCAGATCGCCGTGCTCGCTGTTTGGTTTGGACTGGGATTCATCGTGGTGATGCGCGAGCGCGCGCGACGCCAGCGGGCGCTTGCAGCCGCCGAGTGAGGCGCCTCGCGCTTGTCGCTGTCCTGACCATCATCCCCACGGTCGCCTCCGCGACCGACATCTGCGAAGACACCCCGATCACCTACTCCGCGCGCGCGGTCTCCGCGTCGGCCGGGCTGTTGCTCGTCGACGGCCTGATGGCGTGGTGCACCAAAACCGGCAGCACACCTCCGGGCGAAAAGCGCGGCAAGCTGCGTTTCGCAGCGGTACGCAGCCTCGGCGGCGTCACGCGCGCCTGGTTCGTCGATCGCACCACCGCGCGCCTGCGCGCCGAGTTTCGCCGCCGCCTGCGCGCGCGCGCACAAAGGCCCCTCGCCTCGCTCGCGGCTTACAAAAAGCGCCTCGGCTTCCAGCCGCTGGCGCGCTTTCGTGTCTCGCCGCGCGGCTGCTACGCGCGTGTCGATAAGGTCGCCGACAAGGCCAAGGCGGGAAGCTTCGCCAGCAGCACCATCCGGCTGCTCGTCTTCGCCAGAGGCGAGCGCAAAAAGCCGCTGCTCGCGCGACGTCTCGGCCACGCCGACGACGAGGCCGGCCACAGCGTGCTGACCGCGTTTGTCTCCAAGCGCGACGGCGTCGTGGCGTGGGTCGATCTCGGTCGCTGCGCCGGTCCGCCGCCGGGCTACTTCGGCAGCGAAGATCCGGGCACCTGCTACAAGACGCACGCGCCGCGCCTGCTGCGCCTCGGCACCACCGTGGGCAGCAGGCTGGCGCTGGCGCGCTGCTTCTAGGCGCGGATTACTCGCGGCTTACTTGCCGCTGACCACCATCGGCGCGAAGACGAGGCTCGGCGCGCGCACCGATGAATAGGCGTAGGCGTCGGCGCCCCAGCCCGTCAGCGTCTTCCACAGCTCGCCGTGGTTGCCGGCGATGTTCATCGACGCGATGGGTCGCGCGCGCTTGCCGCCTTCGATCACGAAGCCCGAGATGCCGTGCGAGAAATCGCCGGTGGTGCTGTTGGAGTTTCCGCCGAGGAAGTTCGTCACCAGCACCGCCTTGCCGGCGGCTTTCAGCAGCGCGTCGAGCGTGCCCTCGCCGGGCGAAAAGACGATGTTGCTGCGGCCACCGCCGGTCGGCTCCTTGCCTAGCTTGCGCGCGTAGTAACTGTCGAGGTAGTAGCCGGCGAGCTTGCCGCCCTTCACGATGTGGCGGCGCCGCGCGGTGAGGCCTTCACCGTCGAAGCGCCGCGAGCCCCAGGCGCCCTCGAGCAGCGGATCGTCGATCAGGTCGAGCTTGCTGCTGGCGATCACCTTGCCGATGGCGTCTTCGAAGCACGAGCGCTTCTGGTCGAGCGCCCAGCCCGAAAGCGGCGCGAACAGACCGTAGAGCAGCCGCCCGACGGCGCGGTTTTCGACGATCACCGGCAGCGTCATCGTCTTGGCCTTGTCGGCGCCGAGGGTCGCCAGCGTGCGCTCGGCTGCGCGTTTGCCCACCGCGGCCGCCGCATCGGCCGAAAGGCCGGCACTACCGCGCGCGCCGGCCTGGTCCCAGTCGCTCGGCCGCCGACCCGACGGGTCCTTGATGCTCACCGAGGCCCAGACCCACGCCGAGCTCGAGCGCTCGCTGTCGGCGAAGCCGTTGGTGGTGCGCATCAGCGTCAAGCCGACATAGTCGCTGGCGCCGGCGCCCACCGAGAGCAGCTTGTCGCCCGCCGCCGTGCGCGCCGCGTCGTGCGCCGCCTTGGCGCGCGCCACGCGCCCGGCGAACGTCGTCTGCTCGGCGACGTAGAGGCCGAGGTCCTTCTTGCTGCGCCCGGCGTAGTGCTTGGGGTCGGGCAGCTGGCGCTTGGCATCGGCCGCCAACAGCCGCGTCATCTCCACCGCGTCGTCGATGAAGCGCTCGAGCGCCTTCTTGTCATCGAGCACGCTGGTGGAGTGGCTCGCGTAGCGGCCATCGACGTAGAGCTTGATGGTGAGGCTGCGCGCGATGGAGGACTTGACCTCTTCCTTCTTGCCGTCGCGCAGCACGATGCGGTCCTTCTTGGTCGCGCCGATGCGCGCCGCCGCTGCGCTGGCGCCCTTCTTCTTGGCGCGCGCGCAGGCCAGCTCGGCCACCGCGCCCAAGGCTTTCTCGTCGAGAAGCTTCATCGCGGTCACCCTGCCTTCTTCTTGCCGGCGCCGCCGACGGTGATGGCGTTGATCTTCACCGTGGGCATGCCGAGCCCCACCGGCACGCGCTGCCCGCGCTTGCCGCAGGTCCAGCCGCCCTCGTCGAGCTTGAAGTCGTTGCCCACCATCGCCACCGCCTCGAGCACCTTGGGCCCGTTGCCGATGATGTTGACGTCCTTGATCGGCTGCGTGAGCTTGCCGTCTTCGATCAACATGCCGTTCTTGACGTAGAACGAGAAATCGCCCGGACCGATGTTGACCTGACCGTTGGTGAAGTGCTCGGCGTAGATGCCGCGCTTGACCGACTTGATGATCGCCTCGCGCGGGTGCGGCCCGGCGAGCATGTACGTGTTGCGCATGCGCGGGATCGGCATGTGGCGAAACGACTGGCGCCGCCCGCTGCCCGTCGGCTCGACGCCGAAGTGCTTGGCGCTGATGCGGTCGTGCAGGAACGTGCGCAGCACGCCGTTTTCCACGAGCACCGTGCGCTTGCTCGGGTTGCCCTCGTCGTCGAGGTTGATCGAGCCGCGCAGCCCCTCGCGCACGCCGTCATCGACG
This sequence comes from Myxococcales bacterium, assembly GCA_020431405.1. Classification (GTDB taxonomy): domain Bacteria; phylum Myxococcota_A; class Polyangia; genus JAGQIK01. The sequence goes on along the minus strand of JAGQIK010000079.1, from coordinate 21,818 downwards.
ATGGTCACGTCCTTGGGTGCGATGCGCTTGCCGACCTTGTCCGAGTAGATCGTCGTGCGCTTGCGCGCGAAGTCGGCCTCCATGCCGTGGCCGATCGCCTCGTGCAGCAGGATGCCCGAGCTCCCCGGGCCGAGCACCAGCGGCAGCTCGCCCACCGGGCCGCCCACCGCGTCGAAGAGCACCGTGGTGCGATCGACGACCTCGCGCGCGGCCTTCTGCAGACGCGCTTCGGTGTAGAACTCGAAGCCCGAGCGCCCGGCGAGCGCCGAGTAGTTCGACTCGCGCTTGCCTTTGTGCTCGGCCGAGCACGAGACGTAGGTCACCGTCATCGGCTGGCTGTCGGCAAACACGCGCCCCGTCGAATCGATGATCAAGATCTGGTGGTCTTCGTCGCGGTAGCTGACGTTGACCTTGCGAATGCGCTTGTCGCGCTCGAGCACGAGCTTCTCGAGCTTGCTCAGCAGCGCCGCCTTGTCCTTGGTCGAAACGCCCGGCCACGGCACCTTCACCGGGTAGTACGACGGGTGCTTGCCCACGCGAAACGCGTTGGGCGCGCGCGCCGTGCTGCCGCCGCCCTGCGCCACCGTCGCCGCCACGCCGGCGGCCGCCAGCATCGAGGCCTCGTCGAGGCTCTCGGTGTAGGCGTAGCCGGTCTCGACGCCGCGCACCACGCGCACGCCGAGGCCGATGTCGGCGCGCGTCGAGGCGCGGTTGACGGCGTGGTCCTCGAGGCCGATCCAGTTGATGCGGCGGCGGTGGAAGTAGAGGTCGCAGAAGTCGCCGCCGTGCTGCAGCGCGCGCGCCATCACCTTGCGCACGCGCGCCTCGCTGACGCCGAACGCCTCGAAGGCTTTCGACACCGTCAGCGCGGCGGCACGTGGATCGTTGACCCCCGTGGCCGGCTTGCTGCAGCCAGACATCACGGGCAGTAGCAGCGCGCCCGAAGCGGCGGCGCCGGCGGCGAGGAGCTCTCGTCGAGTCAGGTCTTTCGAGCTAGCCATTTCTTATCCTCTGCCAGTAGCCGTCTTGCAGGACGGCATAGTGTTCGCGACCGCTGCTGCTGTTGGGGTCGTTGTATCGATGGTCGTCAGGCATTAGCAGTGTCAGTGCCTTGGCGCTAGCGGACATCCAGGGCCGCGGCATCACCGGCGCTGTCGGCGCGTCGCTCGCGCGACCGAGCAGCTCGGCGACATCGCGCGAGCCGGCCAGATCTTCGAGCACGGACAGCGTCGGCGGCGCCAGCAGCACCTCCTTACGGGCGTTGGCCGCCAGAAGTTCCTCCGGCCGGTACCAGTCGCCGGCCGTCGTCTCGCGCTGGTCGTAGCTCGCCGTCTGCTCCGGCGGCATGCGGCACACGAAAAAGTACGTGTCGTAGCGCCGCGGCTCGATCTCGGGCGTGACCCAGCGCGCCAGGTAGCGCAGCTCGGAAAACGCCGCGAAGCGCGCGTCGCCGAGCAGCGCGCCGAAGTGCGGCACCTCGTCGGCGTTGAGCTGGTCGCGCAGCGCCGCCAACCCCTCGGGGCCGACGAGATCACCCGCCGCGTCGAACGCCAGCAGCACGCCCGACTCCTCGAACGTCTCGCGGATCGCGGCCGTATAGATCGCGCGCGCCTGCTCGACGCCCGCGACGCCGATACGCTCGGCCGCCTGCTGGGGGCTCATCCCGGAGCGCTCACCCCACAGTGACGCATCGGCGTCGGCGTCGTCGACGCGGCCGCCGACGAAGACGGTGGCGTTGGCCATGAACTTGTTCTTGTGATGACGGCGGACCATGAAGATCTCGGGACCGCCCTCGCCATCGCGCGCCACCAGCACCGTGGCCGCGAGCCTCGCCTGCGCTCGCTGTGTCATAGCGCCGTCTCTATCGCGCATATGTTGCGTCGTGTCCACCGCCCGCGGGTACAATCCCTCCCGTGTCGTTTTCGTCGCGTCCAAAGTCGCTGGGCAACTACCAGCTGCTCTCGCGCATCGCCAAAGGGGGCATGGCCGAGATCTACCTGGCGCGACCCTTCAGCTCGCCCGGCTACGACTCGCTGGTCGTGATCAAGCGCATCCTGCCGCACCTCGCCGAGGAGCAGCAGTTCGTCAAGATGTTCATGGAGGAGGCGCGGCTCGCGGCGCTGCTCGACCACCCCAACGTAGTGCGCATCTTCGAGGTCGGACACCACGCCGGCGAGTACTTCATCGTGATGGAGTACGTACGCGGCCCCGGCGTGGGGCTGATCAACCGCCGCGCGCGCGACAGCAACACGCCGCTGCCCTACGCGGTGGCCGCCGAGATGGTCGCCCAGGCCTGTGATGGCCTGCACGCCGCGCACGAGCTGCGCGACGAGAGCAACGTGCTGCTCGGCGTCGTGCATCGCGACGTCAGCCCGCACAATCTGATCGTCAACGAGCAGGGCGTGGTCAAGCTGCTCGACTTCGGCATCGCCAAGGCCAGCGACAGCGACGTCAAGACGCGCACTGGCAGCATCAAGGGCAAGTTCCCGTACATGTCGCCCGAGCAGTGCCGCGGCGACGCGCTCGACCGCCGCACCGACATCTTCTCGCTCGGCATCGTGTTCTTCGAGCTGGTCGCGGCGCGGCGGCTCTATCAGCGCAGCACCGAGCTGATGACGCTCAAGGCGATCACCGAAGAGCCGGTGCCCGACCCGCGCGACTTTAATCCGTACCTGCCCGCCGAGATCGCCGACGTGATCATGGGCGCGATGCAGAAGCGGCGCGAGGCGCGCTACCGCACGGCGCGCGAGATGGGCCAGGCGGTGCGCGCGGCGCTCAGCGCGCTGGGTCGACCGACATCGCCGGAGACGCTCGCAGAGTATGTCGCCTACGAGTGCGATGACCTGCGCGGCGGCGGCGCGGCGGGCGCGGCGCTGGCTGGCGAGTCGCACTTCGACCTCGAGGTCACCGAGCTCGAGCCGCCCTCGCACCAGTCCGACAGCGTGCCGATGGGCCTGCATCACATCGAGGCCGCGGCGCGCGAGGTCGAGTCCGGCGCGTCGATGGCGCGGCTGGCGGCGACCGTCTCCGACGACCAGATGTCGGTGCCCTCGGTGCAGACCAGCGAGCCGACGTCGCTGCACAAGATGACCGCCATGTCGTCGGGCCGCGTGCAGCGACCGCCGAGCAAGCGCAAGCGCGTGCGGCTGTCCGTGATCTTGGCTGTGCTGGCGATCCTCGGCGGCGCGGGCGCGGGCGTGGCCTACCGCATGCTCGCCACGCGACGCCCGGCAGGCCCTGCGGTCAAGCTGGCGCTGACGCCGGCCTTTCCAGCCAAGGTGATGCGCGCCGAGATGAAGGCCTTTCTGCGCTACCTCGAGCGCCGGCTCGACCGCCGCGTCGAGCTCGTGGTGCCCAAGGACTACGAGCTTCTGCGCACGCGTCTGCTCGGCAGCGACATCGACTTCGCGATCATCTCGCCGCTGCCGTTTCTGCGCGTACGCGAGGTCGAGCCGCGCATCCGCGTGCTCGCCACGCTCACCTACGAGGGCGCGCGCACCTACCAGGGCCTCATCGTGCGCCGCGAAGACTCGCCCGTGCGCTCGCTGGCCGACCTGCGCGGCACGCGATTCTGCTACGTCGACAAGGGGTCGACCAGCGGCTACCTGCTGCCGCGGCTCTACCTCAAGCGCCAGCGTCTCGATCCCGATCGGCTCTTCTCCTCGATCCGCTTCTCCGGACGCCACACGCGCGTGATGAAGGACATCATCGACGGGCGCTGCGACGCCGGCGCGATCTACTCGGGAGCCAAGAACAACGCCAGCCGCCTCGGCATTCCCTCGGCGCGGCTGCAGGCGCTCGCCATCACCGGCCAGATCCCCAACGACGTGCTGTGCGCCGCGCCCGAGACGCCCAAGAAGCTCGTCGCCGAGATGCGCCGCGCCTTCCTCGACTTCGAGCCGCAGCGCGATCTCGGCCGCCCCACGCTGGGCCTCGACGTCTATCGCATCACGCGCTTCGTCGAGCCGCACATCGACGACTTTCAGGCCGTCGCCGAGGCGGCGCGCGACCAGGGGCTGTTGCGGCCGGAGACGCCCAAGGACAAGAAGGCGCTCAAGGGCGTGCCGACGGCGACGCCGCTCGACGGCGGCAGCGCGACGCCGCTAGACGCTGCAGCGCGATAGGGCCTCGGGCCTCGGACCTCGGGCCTCGGGACCGACAGCGAGCGCCGTGCGGGCTTCGCTGCAACGCCGCTGCACTGCTTGGTGCTCGAAGCGGCGCCGATTCGGCGGCTGTCTAATCAGGTCTGCGAAGCGTGCAGTGCGCGCGCCCCCTGAGGCCCGAGGCCTGAGGCCCGAGGCCACGGTGGAAACGAACGCGGCGAGCCTGCTGACGAAGTAGGCGGGGTCGTCAGCGTGGCTCGCCGCGGGCGGTCGAATTGACCAGAGCGGAGAGTGGGAGCGCGGATGCGCGCCCGGAGGGGGTGTTGTCTAGCTGGCGCTAGTTGTTGATCTTGATCTGGCGCGGCTTGACCTCGGCGCGCTTGGGCAGCGTGACCGTGAGCACGCCCGCGTCGTACTTCGCCTCGATGGCATTGACGTCGATGGCGTCGCCGAGCTTCACCGTGCGGGTGAAAGAGCCGGCGCGGCGCTCGCGGTAGATCATGCCCTCGCGCTCCTGCTCGCTCGCCTCTTCGCGCTTGCCGGTCAGCGTCAGCGTGCCGTCTTTGACGACGAGCTCGATGGCGTCCTGCTTGACGCCCGGCAGGTCCGCCACGAGCAGGAAGTGGTCTTCCTTTTCGAGCAGGTCGACGGCGGGCGTGAAGACAGCCTCGCTGCGGCCATTGGTGTGCTCGAAGAAACGGTCAAAGGTCGAAAAGAAGGGGTTGTAACGGGTCAGCATGGTGTCCTCCGTATCGCTCCCGCGTCGGCGATACGGCCGACGGCGCCTGGGTTATTGTCCGCTTCAAGCGGCATGACGAATACGCAGAGCAACGTGTGACCGACCTCAGGCGGCGCAAGCCCTTGACTGCATTTTCTTGATGCTTAAGGGGGGCTGTTAGACTTCGGCCATGAGCAGCGCGTCGCGCAAAGTCCTCGAGCCGGGCGCTCGCGTCGACCACTTTCGCGTGGTGCGCCTGCTCGCCGAGGGCGGCTTCGGCGAGGTCTACCTCGCGCGCGACGTCAAGCTCGGCCGCCGCGTCGCGCTCAAGGTGATCCACCCGCGGCACGTCGGCTCGGGCGAGGCGGTGGAGCGCTTCCTGTTCGAGGTGCGCGCCACGGCGCGCTTCAACCACCCCAACATCGTCACCGTCTACGCCGTCGGCGAGCACGAGGGCATGCCCTACGTGGCGCTCGAGTATCTCGAGGGCCAAACGCTCAGACAGCGCATGAAGGAGCGGCGGCTAACCACGCGCGAGGTGCTGCGCGTGGGGTCGGTGATCGCGCGCGCGCTCGAGGAGGCGCACCAGCGCTCGATCCTGCACCGCGATCTGAAACCCGAGAACGTGTTGATCCCGCGCGACGGCCGCGTGCGCGTGCTCGACTTCGGCCTGGCGAAAAAGATCAGCGGCCGCGACGAGACCACCGGCACGGAGGCGTCGCAGCCGGCCATCAAGCCGATCCGTGTCGACGGCTCGCTGGGCGCGGCCGGCGCGATGGCCAACACCATCGCCACGCCGTCACAGCGCGCCGGCGCCGACAACGTCGACGCCTCGACGCCGACCATGCTCGACGCCTCCACGGGCGCGGGCGTAGGCGACGCGGTGCCCGACCGCATGACTGCGCCGGGCAACGTCGGCGCGCGCGCGCGGCAGCGCCAGCGCGAGGCGGCGCGCCTCTCCGACGGCATCCTCTCGCTGCCGCCCGCCCCGCGCATCGCGCGCAGCGCTGCCACCGGCGACGCGGCGCTGCCCGCGCTCCCCGAGCACTTCGCACCGCCCAGGTCGTTGTCGGCGCCCGAGGCCGTCGAGGCCGTCGAGGCCGCCGGGCCCGCAGGCACGGTCACACCGACGCTCACGCCGGCTCCGGCAGCCGCCGTCGAGCCCGCGCGCGATCTCGCGTCGGAGCCACTGCGCGATCTCGCGCCCGAGCCCGCGCTCGACGGCGCCGACGAGGCGCGCGACACCGTCGAGCACCTGACCCTCGCCACCTACACCAGCCTCGACGATGACATGGTGCGCGGCACGCCGCCCTACATGGCGCCCGAGCAGTGGCGCGGCGAGACGCTACGCTCGCCGACCGACATCTGGGCCCTCGGCGTGATGCTCTACGAGCTGCTCGCCGCCAAGCTGCCCTACGCCGTGCGCGGACGCGCCGCCGCCACCGAGCTGCCCGTGCTCGTCTGCAGCGAAGACCCCGCGCCGAGCCTGCCAACCGACGCCAACGTCAGCGCCGAGCTTGCCGAGCTCGTCGCGCGCTGCATGAACAAGGAGGCCGCCGATCGCCCCAGCGCCGGCGACGTGGCCGACGCCCTCGAGGCGATGCTGGCCGGCGGCGTCGAGCTCGCCGAAGAGCAAGGCCCGTTTCGCGGGCTGCTGTCCTTTTCCGAGCGGCACGCCGGCGTCTACTTCGGCCGCGAGCCCGAGGTGGCGGCTTTTCTCGAGCGCCTGCGCGACGAGCCGACGCTCGCCATCGTCGGCCCGTCGGGCGCGGGCAAGTCGAGCTTCGTGCAGGCCGGCGTCGTGCCGCGCCTGCGCGAGCAGGGGCGCTGGCTGGTGTTGACGCTGCGCCCCGGCAACACGCCCTTCGAGGCGCTGGCCAGCCGGCTGCGCCACGGTGAACGCTCGCGCAGCATGCAGGCTAGCTTCGGCGCGGGCAGCATCGGCGCCGTCCCCGATGCCGAGAGCGGCAGCGAAGACACGTCGCAGCCGGACGCGGCAGCCTCACCCAGCCAACAGCTGATCTCGGGGCTCGCCAAGGACGACGAAGCGCTCGCGCGCGAGCTCTACGAGACGCCCGAGCGCCTCGCACTGCTCTTGCAGCGCCTCGCCGAAGCGAGCAGCACCCGCGTGCTGCTCGTCGTCGACCAACTCGAAGAGCTCGTCGCGCTCACGCCCGACGCCGAGACACGCGCTCGCTTCATGCGCGCGCTGGCGAGCGCCGCCGACGACGCCGAGGAGCCGGTGCGGCTCGTCTTCACGCTGCGCGATGACTTCCTCGGCAAGCTCGTCGAGAGCAGCGCGGCGCGCCAGGTGCTCTCGAGCATCGTCGTGTTGCGCAGCCCCGACGCGAGCGCCCTCGAGACGATCGTCACGCGCCCGCTCGACGTCTTCAACTACCGCTACGACGACGCCAAGCTGCCGGCCGAGATGGTGGCCGAGGTCGCGGACAGCAGCGCCTGCCTGCCGCTGCTGTCGTTCACCGCGCGCGCGCTGTGGGAGCGGCGCGACCGCCAACACCGTGCCCTGCGCCGCGCTGACTACGACGCCATCGGCGGCGTAGCCGGCGCGCTGGCTTCACACGCCGACTCGGTGCTCGCCGGAATGCCTCCGGCCGAGCTCGAGATCGCACGCCAGCAGCTCCTGCGGCTGGTCAGCGCCGAGGGCACGCGCAGGAGCGCTTCACGCGAGTCGCTGGTCGAGGGCCTCGACGAGCACGAGGCCGAGCGCGTGCTCTCGCGCCTGACCACGTCGCGCCTGCTTTCGGTGCGCAAGCTCGACAGCGGCGGCGCCGCACACTACGAGCTCGCCCACGAGTCGCTGATCAGCAGCTGGCGGCGACTTCGCCACTGGCTCGACGAGAGCGCCGAGGAGCGCGCGTTTCTCGCCGAGATCGAGCAGGCCGCCACACTCTGGGAGAAACGCGGCGAGCGGCCCGACGAGGTCTGGCGCGACGAGGCGCTCGACGACGCGATCAAGACGCTCGACCGCATGCAGGATGCGCCGCCGTCGATCGTGCAGCGCTTCGTCGAGGCGGCGATCCGCGAGCGCGAGGCTCAGCGGCTCGCCGACGAGCGGCGGCGAAAGCGCCGCCGGCGCAGCATCGCGCTGCTCGTCGGTGCGCTCTCGGTGGTCAGCGTCGCCGTCGCCACGGCCTGGATCGTCTCGCTGAGCCGCAAGGAGGCGCGGGCGCGCGATATGCTGGCGCGTGCGCTAGCCGAGGCCGGCAACGGCGCGCTGCTCGGCGGCGACGCGGGCAACGCGCGGGCGATGGCGCGCGCGGCGCTCGAAATTCAAGACTCCGGCCGCGCCCGCATCGTGTGGTGGCGTGCCGCCGCCAAGGGCGCGCTGTGGACCGCCGAGGTTGGCACTACCATCCGCACGCTCGATGTCGACCGCGCCGGGCACACGGCGGCCGTCGTCGACCAACGCGGGTTCGTGCACGTCGTCGATTTCCCCAACCGCTCCATGCGTCAGGTCAAGACCACACCAGCGTTTGTCTCCGCGCTGCGCGTCGCCGCCGACGGCCGCAGCATTATCGTCGCCGTCTACGACCGCGAGCGCCGCGGCAAGCAGAGCAGCAGGAAGATCCCATCGCAGCTGCAGGTCATCGACCTCGACAGCGGCCGCGTCAAACGCACGGTCAATCTGGTGGGCGAGGTCGCGCAGATCGTCGCTACCCGCGACGGACGCATCTGCGCGCTGCGATACAGCGACGTCGTGTGCTTCGACACGTCCGGCAAGCAGATCTTCAGGAGCGTGGTTCAGCAGGCGGTCGCCATGCGCGCCATCGACAAACGCGTGCGCCTCGTACGCCAATCACACCTGCCCAAACGTGGTCAGCAGATGCGCTACATGCTCGAGGCGTTCGATCTGGGCGTGCCGCAGGCCATCTGGCGCCACGAGCTAACGCGCTGGGGCTACCCCGGAAAGATCAGCGCCAACGGCTCGCTGACCGCTATCGCCGGCATGCAACAGCAGGTGCGCATTGTCGGCATCGACGGGCGCAACGAGCTTTTGCACGTACGCACCAACGCCGCGGCGCTCGACTTCGACCCCAGCGGACATCGCCTCGCGCTCGGCAACAAGCTCGGCGACGTCGATATCTGGGACGTGCAGCAGCGCCGCATGTTGCGCCGCTTGTCGGGACACAGCGAGCTGATCACCGCGGTCGCCTTCGCCGCCGGCGGAAAGCGCCTGGTCAGCACTGACCGCGGAGGCCGCCTCGTGCTGTGGGACGCTGCGGCGGAGCCGCCGCGCCTCGACAGCGGCCACACCGGTCTGATCACCGCGCTCGCTGTGAGACCAGACAAGAAGCTCGTCGCCAGCGCCGGGCGCGACGCGACCCTGCGTCTATGGGACGCGCGCACGGGCGCCGAGGTGCAGCGGCTCACCTACAAGCACGCCTACCCGACGGCGCTGGCGTTCAACCCGCAAGGTGACCAGCTCGCCGAAGGACGCTCCGACGGCAGCGTCGTCGTCGACAACGCAGACAGCGGACACGAGCGGAAATTCCTCGGCACCGGACACGCGCGGTCGGTCTACGCCCTCGCCTACTCGCATGATGGCCGCACGCTAGCCAGCGCGTCGCAGGATGGCCTGGTCGCGCTGTGGCGCGCGCGCGGACCCGGCAAGAGCAAGCAGCTGCGCACCATGCGCCTGGCGACCCGCATCACGAGCCTCGACTTTTCGGCCGACGACAAGCGCCTGTTGGTGGCTGGCTTCGGACTCAGGCAGATGGACGGACGCGCGGCGGTTTTCGAGGTAGAGAGCGGCAAGAAGCTCGTCGACATCACGCCCGAAGATGGCACCGCCTCGGCACGCTGGTTGGGAGACGGTGACGAGCTGATCGTGTTCAACCGCATGGGCCAGTTCGCTCGCGTCGACCTCCAAGGCAAGCGCAAGGCGTGGCTCTTTTCGATGCCCTCCTTCGGGCTGCCCCCCGTGAGCGAGCTGATCGCTGCCGGCGGTCGGCGCTTCCTGCGCAGCATGACGGCGGCCTCCGGTTTTGGCGCCACCATCGAGGTCTTCGACATCGAGCGGCGCAGCCGACGCCCGCTGCGCGGTCACCGCTTCGGTCTCTACAACGGCAGCTTCGCGCTCGACGGCAGCGTCATCGCCACCGCGGGGCGCGACTATTCGATCCGCTACTGGGACGTCGATAGCGGACGCTCGCCGTGGCACGTGCTGCTCGTCTCGCGTCGTTCGGCACGCTTCTACACGCTCGACTCCGAAGTCAACGCGCTCGACGGCACGCGCAGACCGATCGCGGCCGGCAAGAAGCGCTGGCTCGATCGTGTCGCCAAGGCGGCCTTTCTCGCCGACGAGCGCGACGAGCGCGTCTGCCTGCTGACGCGCGCGCGCTGGCTCGAGCTATGGGACACGCGCGCGGACAAGCTGCTCGGTCGCGTGCGCCTGCCCGGAGAGAAGTCTGGCGGCTCCACGACCATCCGCGACATGCGCACCGGCAAGACACGCACGCACGAGCTGATCAACCCGCTGCCCTACCACCGCGTGTTCGTGCGCGGCACGGCACACTGCGGCGCCGTCTCGCGGCGCGGCGTGCGCTACTGGCGCGTCGGCGCGAAAGAGGCGATCGATCTCGGCCGCGGCCTCGACGGCGGCGCGCTCGGCAGCGAGCGCATCTGGCGCCGACAGATCAATCGCCTCTTCATTCACGACCAGGCGGGCAGCCAGCTGCTGTCGCTCGACACGCGCGCGGACGTAACGGCCATGGCCGTGGACGGCGAGCGCATGCTCGCCGTGCTGAGCCGTACCCGCTCGGCGTCGATGCAGTGGCTGGCCGAGATCCAGCGCGACGGGACCCTCAAGCGTCTCGTGACATTCAGCGCGCGCCTGCCCGTGACCGAGCTGCTCGCGCTACGCGGGCTCGCAGGGTCGGTGCCGGCGATGGTCGCCGCGGGGACGGCCAACGGCGAGGTACTGATCTTCGACCTGCAGCGCCGCCGCGTCGTCTCGCGCTACCACCTTCACGGCGCCATCGTCGCGCTATGGCAGCATCAGCGCCGGCTGATCGCGGTCAGCGAGCTCGGCGGCCAGCGCTCGATCGACCTCGCCCCGCTGATGCGTCCGCACTGCGAGCTGCTGCGGCGCGTGTGGCGTCACAGCAAGCACGTCTGGATCGGCACGCAGTCTCTCGTGCGTGGGCCGCCGCTCGGCCATCGCTGCTCGGAGCTCAGCGCGCCTTGAGGCACGACGTCCATGTCTGATGCGTCGTCGCAGGCGCCGGCGCCGCGCACCGAGCTCGAGCCGGGCACCCACGTCGATCACTTCCGCGTGATCCGGCAGCTCGGCGCCGGCGGCTTCGGCGAGGTCTACCTCGCGCGCGACAGCAAGCTCGGCCGTAAGGTCGCGCTCAAGGTGATCCACCCGCGCCACGTCGGCTCGCGCGAGGCCATCGATCGCTTCCTTTTCGAGGTCCGCGCCACGGCGCGCTTCAACCACCCTCACATCGTCACCGTCTATGCCGTCGGCGAGCACGAGGGCGCGCCCTACGTGGCACTCGAGTATCTCGAAGGCCAGACGCTGCGCGAGCGCCTCAGCGAGCGCCGTCTCAGCGAGCGCGAGGCGATGCGCATCGGCGCCGCGGTGGCCAAGGCGCTCGCCGAAGCGCACGCCCACGGCATCGTGCACCGCGATCTCAAGCCCGAGAACGTGCTCATGCCGGTGGACGGCCGCATTCGCGTGCTCGACTTTGGCTTGGCCCAGAAGATCGCCGCCAGCGAGCGCCGCCCGCAGGACCTGCCCACGCCCAGTCAGCTGCCGGCCCTGCCGCCGGGCGCCGACGCCGCGAGCATCGCGCGCGCGCTGACCATCGCGGCCGATCCGATGTCGCCCACGTTGCCGCCGCACACCATCGAGGGCGTGACGGCGGCCGTGGCGCTCGGCGCCGATCGGCCTACGGTCGAGCAGCTGACGCTCGCCAGCTTCGACAGCGAGGGCAAAGGCGCCATCCGTGGAACGCCGCCCTACATGGGCCCCGAGCAGTGGCGCGGCCTCGCGCTCTCGAGCGCTGCGGACATCTGGGCGCTCGGCGTGATGCTCTTCGAGCTGTGCAGCGGGCAGCTTCCCTTCGGCTACCGCGACATCGCGCGCATCGCGGTCGCCGTCTGCGACGACAGCGTCGCACCTGCGTTGCCTCCGGAGGCCGCCGTCAGCGGCGAGCTGGCCACGCTCGTCGCGCGCTGTCTCGACAAAGACCCGGGCGAGCGGCCAGGCGCGGCGGTCGTCGCCGAGACGCTCGAGCGCCTGCTCGGCAGCCACGTCAAGACCAGCGACGAACAGGGCCCATTTCGTGGACTGCTCGCGTTCAGCGAGCGCGACGCGGGGCTCTACTTCGGACGCGACGCCGAGACCGCCGCGCTGATCGAGCGGCTGCGCGCCGAGCCCACCGTCTGCATCGTCGGCCCCTCGGGCGCGGGCAAGAGCAGCTTCGTCAGCGGCGGCGTGGTGCCGCGGCTGCGCGAGCAAGGGCGCTGGCTGGTGCTGTCGCTGCGCCCCGGCAGCGAGCCGTTTCGCGCGCTGGCCAACCGCCTGCTTCACGGCGAGCACAGCCGTGGCGACTCGAGCGCGCGGCTGGCGCAGACGCCGCGCCAGGTGAAGGACGAGGCGCTGCCTTCGGGCGCGGCGCGCGTCGAGCTCGCCGGCGAGAGCGTCGACTCGCTGGCCAAGTCGCTGCACGAGACACCGGAGCGGCTGGCGCTGATCCTGCCCAAGCTCGCCGAGTCGCACAACGCGCAGGTGCTGCTCGTCATCGACCAGCTCGAGGAGCTTCACACGCTCGTCGAGGACGCCGAGGTGCGCGGGCGCTTCATGCGCGCGCTGGCGGCGTCGGCCGATGACGCCGACGACCCCGTGCGGCTGCTGCTGACGCTGCGCGACGACTTTCTCGGCCGCGTGGCGGTCAGCGACGTGGCGGCGCGCGCGCTGGGCAGCGTCGTCGTGCTGCAGCCGCCCGGGCGCGAGTCGCTGCGCGAGATCCTCACGCGCCCGCTGAGCCCGTTCGGCTATCGCTACGACGACGAGACGCTGCCCGACGAGATGATCGCCGCGGTGGCAGACGAGCCGGCGTGCCTGCCGCTGCTCTCCTTCACCGCGCGCCTGCTGTGGGAGCGGCGCGACAAGGCCACCCAGAGGCTGCGGCGCAGCGACTACGAGGCCATCGGCGGTGTGGCCGGCGCGCTGGCCACACACGCCGACGCGCTGCTCGCGGGCATGGCGCCCAGCGAGCTCGAGGTCGCGCGCCAGCTGCTGGTGCGACTGGTCACCTCGGAGGGCACGCGCCGCACGGTGGTGCGTGAACGGCTGCTCGACGGCCTCGAAGGCGGCGTCGCCGAGCGCGTGCTGGCGCGGCTGACCGACGCGCGCCTGCTTTCGCTGCGCAAGGTCGACGCGCAGAGCGAGCCGCACTACGAGCTCGCGCACGAGGCGCTGATCTCGCGCTGGAACCGGCTGCGCGGCTGGCTCGAGGAGAGCGCCGAGGAGCGCGCGTTTCTCAACGAGGCCGGCCAGGCCGCCGAGCTGTGGCAGCGCCGCGGCGAGCGCATCGACGAGGTATGGCAAGACGAGGCGCTCGACGAGGCGTTGCGCGAGCTCTCGCACGTGCGCTCGGCTGTACCCGAGCTGGTGCGGCGCTTCCTCGACGCCGGCCGCGTCGCGCAGCAGCACCGCAGCGCGCAGGCGCAGCGGGCGCGCCGCGTGCGACGGCTGTGGGCGGGCGCCGCCGTAGCCGTGGCGCTCTTCATCGCCACCGTCGTCATCTCGAGCTGGATCACCGAGCGGCGCGCCGAGAGCAAACGCGCGCGCGAGCTTCTCGCCGCGTCGCTCGTCGAGGGCTCGCGCAGCGCGATGATGACCAACAACAGCAGCGCCAAGGCCAAGGCACGCCGCGCGCTCGAGCTGCGCGACAGCGCCGACGAACGACTGACCTGGTGGGCCATCGAAGACAAGCGCCTGCTGCTTCATCTGCGAACGGGCGGCGCCATCGAAGACCTCGCCTACGGTCCGCGCGGCACGCTGCTGGGCAGACAGAACCACGTGGGCGTGTTCACCCTGGCAGCCAACGGCGACCGCACCGAGGCGATCGTTGGCACGCCGAAGCACCCCAACTATCTATTCGTCTCGCGCGACGCCGAGCGCTTCGCCATCGCCTGGGCTCGCGGTCGCAGCCGTGGCGCGACGCGTTTTGGCGTCTACACGCGCCAGGGCAAGCAGCTTTGGTCGCGGCCCGTGAGCAGGCGCGTCTTCCGCGACATCGCGCTCTCCAACGATCGCAGCCGCGTCTGCTTCGCGTTCGACCGACACGCCACCGAGTGCTTCGAGACGGACAGCGGAAAGCCGCTCGCCATCCCCACGACCCGTGCGGCCTACGCGCTGGCGTTCGCGCCCGACAACAAGACGCTGCTCTCCGCCGCGGGGGCGCCGCTGACGATCTATCGCGGCACCAAGCCAATAGCCGGCTTTGTCATCCCTCGCGACGGGCTGCTCGCCTATCACCCGGTGGTCTTCGTGCCCGGCAAGGAGCTGACCGTCCTATACGGCCACGCGGGCATGCAGCTGTGGAGCGCGCGCGCGAACGCGGCGCCGCGTCCGCTGGCCGCCACGAGCAACGTCCCCTGGAGACTCGCTTACCACCGCGGCCGGCAGCTGCTCGCGGTCAGCAACCGCGACGAGCGCGTCGAGATCTTTCGCTGGCGCGAGCGCGGCCAGGCGCGACTGCTCTCGCGCCTCTCTATACCGGGCGACTTCGTGCGCGGGCTCGCCTTCTCGCGCGACGGCAAGCGCCTCGCGGCGTCGAGCCGTCAAGGCGTGCTGCGGGTCTGGTCGCTCGCCGATCTGACACCCACCATCGACGGCGGACACGACGGCGCCATCACCGCGCTGGCCGTCCACCCGCGCGGCACCGTCATCGTCTCTGCCGGCGAGGACAAGACGCTGCGACTTTGGGAGCCAGACTCGGGTCGGCTCATCGTCACGCGGCGCGTCGCCAGCGTCGTCACCACGCTCGCCTTCACGCCAGACGGCAAGCGTCTAGCGTTCGGCCAGCGCGACGGACAGCTTCACGGCCTGACGGGCAAACGCCTGTCGAGGCCCACCAGCCTCGGCGCCTACGGTTCGAGCATCACGGCGCTAGCGTGGAGCGCTCGGCCGCAGCGCATCTTCGTCGGCACCCGAGGCGGGTATGTCTCCTACACGCGGCGCACGCAACGCGTCTCGATACCCCACTCCGTAGGTCCGATCTGCTCGATCGCGGCCTCGCCCGACGGCAAACGCCTGGCGGTGGCAGCGACGAGCCACATGCGCGGCTACGCGCGCTCGATGATCGCGCTCTACGACATCGGGTCGGGCAAGCTGCTCGCGCCGGTGAGGTACCAGCAACCGGGCGCGCCGCAGGTCGGCTTCATCGGCGAACAGCTGGTGGTGGCGGGCCCGCTCGGCGGTGTCGCCCGCGTACGACCAGATGGCAGCTACATCTCCATCCCCACGCGGCGATTCGGCCTCGCCGCGCTCACGCGCATGCCCTGGGGCGGCGCGCGTTGGATCGCGCGCGTGACGCGAAGCCCGCTGTGCCCACTGTGCTCGGCCAGCGTCAGGGACGCCGACGACAAGCTATACGCACATCTCGTCGGTACGCGCAGCGGCCTGAGCGCGATGGCGGGCTCGACGCGCGGCGTGCTGGCGACGGGCACGCTCGCAGGCGGCGTGCAGCTGTGGACCGGACCACAGCTGCTTCCGCAGTGGCGGACGCTGCTGCTCTCGGCGGATCGGCGCCGCGTCTACACCCGTCGCTACGTGCTCGAGACAGAGGGCGACGTGCGCAGGCCGCTGCCCGACAAGCGCTGGGTCAAGACGATGGCCGCGCGCGCGATCACGGCAGCGCAAAACAAGAGCGGCCTCGTCTGCTTCACCACCTTCGACAGCTACGCCGAGATCTGGAATCCGCGCGAAGATCGACGACTGGCGCGCGTGCTGCTGCCCTACCAGCGATCGACGGTCCGCGTGCGCAGCTACGACAGCCTCTACTGGCTCGCAGACAAGGGCAAGTACGGTACGACTCGCCTGATGCCGGGCGGCGGCGACGCCTTCGTGCTGCACATCGACGATTCTGTATACGTGCTCGCCGCCGGCAGCGGCCTGCGCGAGGTCGGACGCTGTCAGCAGATGGGGCCTGTTGGCCAAACGAGCCTCTATTGCCGCGATCGCCAGCGCGTGCGGGTCGTCGACCTGCAAAGCGGCGTCTCGAGCGCGGTGAAACTGCCGACCGTGCATCGCGTGACGGCGATCGCCCGCGACCGGCGCACCGATGGCTGGATCGCCGCGGCCGACGTCGGTTGGCAGGCGTCGCGGCGCGCGAGCCTGCTGCTGGTCGGCGCGTCCACGCCCACCGTGACGCACCCGCTCTCGGTGGGCAACGGCTGGACGCGTGTCATCGCGCACCTCGAGCACGCCGCCGAGCGCTCGCTGCTCGAGCGGCTGGTGCTGCTCGGGACGGACGGCGGCAGGCTGGTGGCCTTCGATCTCGAGCTGCTGCGCCAGGTCGCGTCGTGGCAGCTGCACGGGCCCGTCGTCGCGGTCTGGCAGCGCGGCAACGATCTGCACGTCCTCACCGAAAGCGCCGACCACCGCGTGATCGACATCTCTCCGCTGACGCGCTCGTACTGCAAGCTGCTGCGCGACGTATGGCGCCAGACGCCCGTCACTTGGCTGGGCCACCAGCGCAAGTGGCAAGCGCCGCCGCGCGATCACCCCTGCAACGCCGGGGCGCGCTGAGGCACCGTCCGCTCGCTCAGTCGTCGGCGCGCAGGCGCTCGAGCCGCGCCAGGTCTGCAGGCTCGTCGAGATCGTCTTCCGCCGCGGCGTCGAGCTCGAGTCGAAGCTCGCGCAGATCGGCGCGCCGCCGCGCCACGAGCTGGCGCAGCCCGACGCCGTCGTCGCACGCCATCGCCTCCTCGAACAGGGCCCGCAGCAGCAGCAGCGGATGACCTGCGCGCTGGCCGTAGCGCGGCCGGAGCAGCAGTGCGCCGCTCGCCTCGAGCTCGGCTGCCAGCGCTACGACCGCGGCGATCGGCACGAACGGGTGGTCGCCCGGCTGGATCGCGACAGCGTCGACATCTCCAGGCAACGCGCGCAGCCCGTGACGGATCGAAGACAGCATGCCGCGGCTCGGCTCGGGGTTTGTCACCAGCCGTGCGCCAGCGAGGCCCGACAACGCGGCGCAAGGCGAGTCGGGCTCCAGCACCACGACCAAAGGTTCCAGGCCAGCGCTGCGCAACGTATCCACCGTGACCTCGAGCACGCAACGGCCGTCGCCGACCGGCAGGCGGCGCTTGTCGCGTCCGAGCCGGCGCGAGGCGCCAGCGGCGGGGATCAGGCCCGCGATCCGCAGCTCGCGTGTCATCGTCTACAGCCTAGCAGCCACGCCAAGGCGATTTGACATCGGCTCTAGAGGTCGCACCGTACGAGTATCCACAGAAGCTCCGGGAGACGCGCCAACGCCCCCCGGGGAATGCTCCCCGCCAGCGGCGGGTTGACAGCATGGGCGCGGCGGTGGCCGCGCGAAGGAGCAAGGTTGCTATGAAACAACGAGATCCGCAGCGGTTCGGGCGGTTCAAACCCGTGCTTGTCGCTGGCGTCACGGCGCTCGTCGTGACGGTTGGCTTCACGGTCGCCCGCAACGCCGGCGCCAAGTACAACATCAGCTTCGGCGCCCACCGTGCATTCGCCACCCTGACCTCCCGCACGTCGCTGGCCGACGTCGTCGACAAGGCGCTGCCCAGCGTCGTCAACATCGCCTCCACCCGCAACGCCCACCCCGCCAACTACCAGCAGATGCCGCCGATGCTGCGACGCTTCTTCGGCTTGCGCGGCGGGCCGGGCGCGATGCGGCCGCAACGCGGCCTCGGCTCGGGTGTCATCGTCAGCTCGGACGGGCTCGTGCTGACCAACAACCACGTCGTGGCCAAGGCGGACAAGATCAAGGTCACCCTCGCCGACGGGCGCGACTTCATCGCCAAGGTCGTAGGCACCGATCCCAAGAGCGACGTGGCGCTGCTGCGGCTCAAAGGGGCGAAGAACCTGCCGCCGATCAAGATCGGCGACAGCAGCAAGATGCGCCTCGGCGACGTGGTGCTCGCCATCGGCAACCCCTTCGGTGTCGGCCAGACCGTCACGATGGGCATCGTCTCGGCCAAGGGCCGCGCCAACGTCGGCATCGTCGCCTACGAGGACTTCATCCAGACCGACGCCGCGATCAACCCCGGCAACTCGGGTGGCGCGCTGGTCAACATGCACGGCGAGCTGATCGGCATCAACACGGCGATCCTCTCGCGCTCGGGCGGCTATCAGGGCATCGGCTTCGCGATCCCGACCAACATGGCCAAGCCCATCGCAGAGCAGCTGCTCAAGCACGGCAAGGTGGTGCGCGGCTGGCTCGGCGTGGCGATTCAGAACGTGACGCCGGATCTGGCGCGCGCCATGCGACTGGCTACGCACAAGGGCGTGTTGATCTCGGATCTGGATCAACAGGGGCCGGCGCGGCGCGCGGGCGTCAAACGCGGCGATCTCGTCGTCGCCATCGACGGCAAGCCAGTGCACACGGCGGGCAAGCTGCGCAATGTGATCGCCGCCGCGGGCGCCCACCGGCGGGTAAAGCTCCACATCCTCCGAAACGGGCAGAAGCGCTATATCTCGGTGAAGCTCGGCGAGCTGCCGGCGCGCCTCGGCGGCACCGGCAAGTCGCCGCCGCTGCGCTCGGGCGCTGGCATCACGGTGGAGGCCGTGACACCAAAGCTCCGGAATCAGTACAGTATTCCGCGTCGCCTGTCGCGCGGCGCCGTCATCACCGCGGTGCGCCCCGGGTCTTTGGCCGACCGTACGGGCCTGCGTCCGGGGGACGTGATTTTGGAAGTGAATCGCGTTACGATATCCAATGTGAGCCGCTTTCATCAGCTCTTCCGAGCGGCGCGAGGCAGGGTCCTCCTGCTCGTCTACCGCGCTGGGTTCACTCACTACGTTCTTATGCACAAGTAGCTTCGAGGTGACGCGCGTGTTCTAGCTGCGTGAGTTTTTCGTGTGTGCGAGGTGGTCCCCCCCTCCTGCCAAGGAGCAAACATGGATCTGGTGACGACGTTTCGGGGTCTTGATCGCAACCAATCCGGCGTGGCTAACCGAGCCATCGAGCGAGCCAGCTCGAAGGTGGACCGGTTACTCGACGGACCAACGACACTGCGTGTGGTGGTCGACAACGCGGATGGACCGGAGGTCAGAGTCATTCTCTCGATGACGATGAGAGGCTCGGATCTGACTTCGGATGCGAGCGGACACGATATCAATGCCGTCGTCGCCGGTGCGTTTGACAAGCTGCGCTCGCAACTCGTGCGAGTGCGGCACCGCCGAGAGAGCCAGAGGCACAAAGCGGTGGCGCGAGTCGGATAGCGCCGGCAGAGAAAAGCGCTCGCCGCGGACGAATAGCTCCGCGGCCGCGAAGTTGACCTGACAAAAGGGCGGCACCTCCAAAGAGGTGTCGCCCTTTTCTTTTCTGTACACTCGCCGCATGCAAGAGATCGTCGAGCGAATCCGCCGAAGCCCGATCATGCGCGGCCTCAGCGACGAGACACTGCGTCGTCTCGCCTCCGTCGCGGTCGAGCGTCGCCTCTCGGCGGGTGAGGTGTTGTTCGTCCAGGGTGCGCGGCGGCGCGCGTTCTTCCTCGTCGTCGAAGGCGAGCTCGAGATACGCCACGAGATGCACGGCCAGCAGGACCTGCGCGTGCTGCTCGGTCCCGGCGACGAGATCGGCGAGGCGGTGTTGATCGGGCCCTCGCGGCACACGGCGTCGGGGCGGGCGCTCAGCGATCTGCGCCTCTACGAGCTGACGCGCGAGGCGATGCACGAGGCGCTGGCTGACGACGTCGGCGGCACGCTCGAGCTGCTCAGCCGCGCCGCGCACAACATGAGCCGCACGCTGCAGTACGCCAGCTCGCGCCAGCTCGCCGCCGAGAAGGTGCATCACGCCTCGGAGTCGCGGCGCGAGCACGACCTGCTCGGCGAGCGCGACGTGCCGGAGGACGCGCTCTACGGCATCCAGACGCTGCGCGCGGTGGAGAACTTCCCCATCACGGGCATTCGCCTCTCGCACTTTCCCGAGTTCGTCAGGGCGCTGGCGATGGTCAAGCTCGCCGCGGCGCGCGTCAACGTGCGGCTCGATCAGCTCGACGAGGACGTGGCCAGCGCGATCGAGCGCGCCTGCCTGGAGGTGATGGGCGGCCGCTGGCACGGCCACTTCGTGGTCGACATGGTGCAAGGCGGCGCCGGCACGTCGAGCAACATGAACGCCAACGAGGTGATCGCCAACCGCGCGCTGGAGCTGCTCGGCAAGCGGCGCGGCAGCTACGACGCCTGCCACCCCAACAACCACGTCAATCTCTCGCAGTCGACCAACGACGTCTACCCGACGGCGATCCGCATCGCGCTCAACTTCGACCTCCGGCGCCTGATCAACGCGTTGACCTCGCTCAAGGAGGCGCTCGAGCACAAAGCGCACGAGCTGAGCAACGTGATCAAGATGGGCCGCACGCAGCTGCAAGACGCGGTGCCGATGACGCTCGGCCAGGAGCTCTACGCGGCGGCGCTGACCATCGGCGAGGACATCGCGCGCCTCGGCGAAGCGGTGCGGCTGTGCCTCGAGGTCAACATCGGCGGCACCGCCATCGGCACCGGCATCACCACCGATCCCGAGTACGCCCAGGCCGTAGTTGCCGAGCTGCGCGAGATCACCGGCCTCGAGCTGGTGCTCGCCGAAAACCTCGTCGAGGCCACGCCCGACACCGGGGCGTTCGTGGCCTTCTCGGGCACGGTCAAACGCTCGGCGGTCAAGCTCTCCAAGCTGTGCAACGATCTGCGGCTGCTCTCGTCAGGCCCGCGCGCGGGCTTCAACGAGATCAACCTGCCCGCGGTGCAGCCGGGATCGAGCATCATGCCGGGCAAGGTCAACCCGGTGATCCCCGAGGTGGTCAACCAGGTGGCGTTTCAGGTGATCGGAAACGACCTGACGATCACGATGGCCGCCGAGGCGGGCCAGCTGCAGCTCAACGCCTTCGAGCCGATCATCGCGTTCAACCTCTTTCAGTCGCTCGAGATGCTCTCGTGCGCCGTGGAAACGCTGACCAGCCGCTGCATCGTCGGCATCACCGCCAACGCCGAGCACTGCCGCGAGACCGTCGAGCAAAGCATCGGCATCGTCACCGCCGTCGTGCCGGCGCTCGGCTACTCGCGCGCCAGCGAGGTCGCCAAGCTGGCGGCTCAGAGCGGCCGCTCGGTGCGCGAGGTGCTGCTCGAGGACGGCTATCTCAGCGCCGACGAGGTCGACGATCTTCTGTCCATCGAGTCGATGACCGCCCCGCGCCCGCTGCCGCGCAGAATGAAGAAGTAGCGGCTCAGCGCGCCTTCCAAAGTGGCTCGCCGAGCGGCTTGGGAAAGAACTTCCCGAGCTCCGCCAAGCAGCGCTTCCCCTCGGCTGGCCTGCCCGCCGCCTTGTAGATCGGCTCGCAGAGCTTGGGCAGCCGCTCGTCGAGCAGCCGAAACTCGCGGATCCGATCGAGCGTCTTGGCCGCTGCTTCGTTCATGCGCAGCGCTTGCTGCACGCTGAGCAGCAGCACCAGACGACGAATCTCGCCGCCCGGGTGGGGCTCGAGCTTGCGCAGCAGCGCCAGCATGCGCCGCGGATCGCGGCTGAGCTTGAGCAGCTGGCGAAGCTCGCGGTCGTAGATGCGCGAGCGGGCGATGCGCAGCGCATCGGGATCACGGCCGCGCGCGATGGCGGCGAGCAGCGCTTCGGCGGCGGCGAAGCTGCGTTCCTGGTCGCCGGCGCCGAGCGCGGCGCGCAGGGTGAACAGCCAGCGCGCCACCGGGCGCCGCGTGCCCATCTTGTCGAACGCGGCGAGGGCGCCGCGCGCGTCACGGCGCGCCATCGCCACGCGGCCTT
>JAGQIK010000643.1 GCA_020431405.1 Myxococcales bacterium | reverse complement strand
TTCGCAGCTCTGCCTCTCCGCGCGGCGCCACCAGCGCCGCGGACGAAAAAAAGCCGCGCGTCACCAGCGAGGCCACGCCGTCGGCGCGGCCCGCGACGACGACGCCGAGCGCCGACCAGCCCGCCGAGCGGCCCACGCGCCTCGAGCGCGAGCGACCGCAACAGCAGAAGTCGCCGCTGCTCGCGAAATCGGCCAAGAACAAGGGCGACGGCGACAAGGACCGCGCCGACGCTGCCGGCGGCGACGACGACCGCAGCGCGAGCCCCGACACCAAGCGCGTGGCAGGACCGCGACCGGCGTACAAGGCGCTGCCGCGACGCAAGGCCAAGAAACGCTCGTCACGCCGCCCCGCATTTTCCAACCGATACCGCGGCCGCAAGGGCCGTCGTTACTACCCCGACATGCTCGGCGGCGCTGGCGGCGGCGGCTATTACCGGCCGACCTACGCCTGGCGTTGGATCGACAGCAGCCGCATCACGTCGGCCGACAACGCGCGCGCCAGCCGCGCTCGGATGCTCGCCTGGCGCCGCGCCAGCCGCCTGCAACAGTCGCTCAGCGCGCAGCCGCTGCGCCGCTCGCTGCACCGCGCGCTGCATCGCGCCGCCATGCGCGCGGGGCGTCCCGACGCCGCGCTCGACCACGCCCGCAAGTGGGTCGCGCTCGAGGGTCGCCGTCTCGAGGCGCTGCGCGCGCTCGCCGACGCACGCGCCGCCCTCGGCGAGAGCGCGGCAGCGATGCGCGTCTACGCCTCGATGGTCGACGTCAACAGCTGGCGCAGCAGCGTGCATCGCGAGCTGGCGCGCATGTACCGCCGCAAGGGCGACCTGCGCCGCGCCTGCTCGCACCGCTGGTCGCTGGTCTCGTTGCGGCCGCAGGCGTTCGGACGCTACGAGACGCTGGCGCGCTGTCTCTCGGCGGCGGGGCAGGGTGACCTGGCGCGCTCGGTGCTCGACGAGGCGGCGGCGCGCAAGCTCTCGCGCCACGACAAGCGGCGCCTGGCCAAGCTGCGCAGCGTCATCGAGCGCGGCGCGCTCGATCTACCGCCCGCGCGGCGCTGGCGCCGGCTGCGCCTGCGCGCGAGCTGGGATGGCGGCGTCGACCTCGACCTGGCGCTGCTGTCGCCCTACGGTCGGCGTGTCGGCCTCTACGGCGACTGGCGCGGCGGCACCATCAACGACAGCCGCGACGGTGTGAGCGCCGAGACGCTCGGCTACCACGCCAGCAACGGCCGCTACGTGGTCGAGATCGCGCGCGGCTCGTCGAAGGACAGCGACAAGGTCGTGCGCGGCACGGTGGTGGTGCGCGTCGGCCGCCGCGCTCGCACGGTGCCCTTCGTGCTCGAGGCCGGCGCGACGTCCAAACGCATCGCGCTCGTTCAAGTGCACCGCGTGCACCGGCTGGTGCGCAGCTACTAGCGCTGCGCTGCGGCTCGCGCTGCTCGGGCTGTTCGAGATGCCGCGCTACGGCCCCGAGGTGGTGTTGTCCAAGCAGTAGCCCGCGGGGTCGCGCGTGTTGCTCAGCAGCTGCTTGGTGGCCAGCGAGCGACAGCCCATCGACGTCGGGTTGCTCTGGTTGCCGAGCGACGTGCAGTCGAGGACGAAGTTACTGCCGAAGATGTCGCAGGGCGCGATGCTGAAGCTGCACACCGGGTTCGCTGCCACGGGCACGCCGCCCACGGACAGGTTGTTCCACGCGTAGCACTCGTAGTCGCCGTACTTGTCGTTGGCGTTGTTGCGGCAGTCGGTGGCCATCGCCAGATCGCAGTCCTTCATACACAGGCCGCCGAAGAAGATGTTGTTGCAGGTCGAGCCGGTGGGGCAGGCGAACTGCGAGTAGGTCGTCGCGCTGGCGAACGTGCAGCCGGCGATGGTGCAGTAACCGTTGCGCGACTCGATCTTGCAGGTGCCTTCGCAGCG
This sequence comes from Myxococcales bacterium, assembly GCA_020431405.1. Lineage (GTDB taxonomy): Bacteria > Myxococcota_A > Polyangia > JAGQIK01. The sequence goes on along the minus strand of JAGQIK010000643.1, from coordinate 7,813 downwards.
GCCCGTGGTGAGGTTGCAGCTGCCGCAGCACTCGCCGTCGCTGCTGCAGGTGGCGTTGTGGTCTTTCTGGCCGAGGGTCGTCACGCGGTCGATCTCGATCTGACAGGTCATGTACTCGCCGCAGTCGGTGTCGGCGGTGCAGGTGTCGCCGACCTTTGCTGTCAGCGTGCCGGTGTGCTTGTCGCATAGACCCGACGCGGTGTCGCACTTGCCAGGGCCAGCGCACACGCCGGCGGTGCCGCCAGAGATCAGCGGCAGGCACTGTTGACCGGTGGGGCAGGTGGGCGCCGCGGTGTTGCAGGCCGTGGCGGTGGTGACCGGGCAGTCGCTGTCCTGCGTGCAGCCTGCTTGCAGGCAGACGGCCTTGTCGATGGAGCCCGACGACGACGCCGAACGCGGCGAGCAGGCCAGCGGCGCGGTGCAGTCGTTGCTGCCCAGCTTGGGCTTGCACAGTTTGAGGCAGACGTTGAGCGTGCCGCCGCCGCTGAGCGCGATACTGCCGCAGACATTGGCGCTCGGGTTGGGGCAGCTGTCCTCGTTGACCAGCGGCGTGTTGGGGTCATCGGGCGTGCACGGGCAGCCGCATACGCCGAGCGTCGCGCTGGTCAGCACGCAGGTGCCGGCCGCGCCGCACTGGCCGCCGGAGGGCGTGCAGGTGGTGCCGATGATCGTCGGGCTGCACACCGGCGCGCTGTCGCCGCTGGTGTCCGTGCCGCTGTCGGTGGGCGGCGCCGTCTCGAGCACGCCGTCGCGCGTGGTGTCGGCGCCCGAGACGCTGTCGCCCGTGGTGTCGGCCGCGGTGTCGTGCGTCACGTCAGCGCCCGGGCCGCCGTCGACGGAGGTGTCCGGCGGCGCGTCGGCGGGTGTCGTGTCGGCGGTCGTGTCGACGGTGATGTCGCTCAGCGGGCCATCGGGCACGCGGCCATCGGCCTCGCAGACGCACTGCTCGTAGCCGCTGCCGCTGCTGTTGCAGACCTGCGTGCCCGTGCGGTTGCCGGGGCAGCTGCAGCCCTGCGTGCTGCCCGGCGTGCAGACCTTGCTGGGGGCGCTGTCACCGCAGCCGGCGTGCGCGCCGAGCAGCGCGGCGAGAACGACGATGCGAGCGAATCGGGTGAATCGAGCGTCGCGTGCATGCATGGCGGGCAGTCTAGCCCGACGCCTCGGCGGCTGCATACCCAGCGAAGTTCGACGTTGACCCTCACCCACTGCCCCTCCTACCTTCGGCCAGGCAAACAACCTCGCGGAGGATGAAGGTTCATATGTCGCTGCTTATCCGCGGCGGCCGCGTGATCGACCCCGAAAGCGGCGTCGATCGCGAGGCGGACGTGCTCATCGAAGAAGGGCGCATCGCGCGCGTGGACAAGGGCATCGAGAGCTCGGCGCGCAGCATCGACGCGCGCGGCCAGCTGGTGGTGCCGGGGCTCGTCGACGTACACGTGCACCTGCGCGAGCCGGGCGACGAGCACAAGGAGACCATCGAGAGCGGCGCCCGCGCGGCGGCTGCCGGCGGTTTTACGACGGTCTGCTGTATGGCCAACACGCGCCCGGTCAACGACAGCCGCGCTGTCACCGAGTTCATCTCGCGCCGCGCGCGCGAGGTCGACCTCGTCAACGTGCGTCCGGTGGGGGCGCTGACGCAGGGGCTCGCCGGCAAGGCGCTCTGCGAGTACGCCGACATGAAGACCGCGGGCGTCGTGGCGCTCAGCGACGCGGGCCGCTGCGTGATGGACGCGGGCTTGATGCGGCGCGCGCTCGAGTACGCGTCGACCTTCGGCCTGCCGGTGATGCAGCACTGCGAGGACGCCGAGCTCGCTGGCGACGGCATCGTGCACGAAGGCCTGATGTCGACGCGGACGGGGCTGCGCGCGCAGCCGGCGCAGGCCGAGTCGATCATCGTCGCGCGCGACATGGAGCTGGTGGAGCTGACCGGCGCGCGCTACCACGCGCTGCACATCACGACTGGAGCCTCGCTTCGGCACTTGCGCGCGGCCAAGACGCGCGGCCTGCCGGTGAGCTGCGAGGTCACGCCGCATCACTTCACGCTCAGCGACGAAGCGTGCCTGAGCTACGACACGTCGACACGCGTCAAACCGCCGCTGCGCGAGGCTTCGGACGTCGAAGCGCTGCGCGAGGCCATCGCGGACGGCACCATCGACATCATCGCCAGCGCCCACGCGCCGCACGCGGTCAGCGACAAGGAGCTCGAGTACGAGCTTTCGTCGCCGGGTATCTCGGGGCTCGAGACGTCGCTGGCGCTGAGCCTCGCGCTGTGGCGCGAGGGGATCTGCGACCTGTCGCGACTGGTGCAGATGATGAGCTGCAGGCCAGCCGAGCTGCTGGGGCTTTACGGCGCGGGGTCGCTGCGCGGCGGCGCGCCGGCTGACGTCACCGTCATCGATCCGGAGCAGAGCTGGACGGTCGATCCGACGCGCTTCCGCTCTTTGGGGCGCAACACGCCCTTCGCCGGCCAGACGCTCAAAGGCTGCGCCACGCACACCATCGTCGGCGGGCGCGTGGTCTACCAGCGCGGCGCCGCGGGCAGCGAGGCGCCGGCGCCGGCGTGATCGACGACCCGCTCGCCACCAACGACGAGCAGCTGCGCGCCGACATCGACGCGCTCGCCGAGCGCTACGGCAGCGGCGCGCGCGCCAGCGAGATCGCGGCGGCGCGCGGAGAGTTCGACGAACGGCGCGGGCGCGTCTTCGACGACGACGAGCTCTTCACGCTGCACATGAGCCTCTTTCTCGAGTGGTATTGCCTCGAGCGTTCGCTGAGCGGCAGCGGTCGCACGCCGGTGCTCGATCGGCTGGCCAGCGGCGCCGACCTCGACGCGGAGAGTCACGCGCGGCACCTGCGGCTGGCCTGCAGCCAGCGCGGGCTGTTCGAGGTCACGCGCAGCGACGCCGAGCGCGAGACGGTTGTCGTGCACGACCTGGTGCGCGGCGCCATGTTTCGCCTCGAGGGTGTGGTGGGCGTCGAGGCCGGCGAGGTCTTCGAGGGGCGCGTGATGCCCGACGCCGGGCGGGTGATCCTCGGGCCCGTGGTGCTCTTTCACCCGCGCGAGGCGCGCGAGCGCATCGCAGCGCTCGTCACCGCGGCGCCACCCGCGCAGCGCGAGAGCCTCGAGATCGTCGACCGCATCGCCGAGATGCGCCTGCGCTACGGGCGCTTCCGCAACATCGCCGTACACCACATCTACGCCTAGCGGCGATGTCCGTACCCGCGCCCGTGCTAGCCTCCTGATATGGACCTCACCGGTCGCAGGATCCTCCTCGGCGTCTCGGGCGGCATCGCTGCCTACAAGAGCGCCGAGCTCGCGCGTCTGTTCGTCAAAGCTGGCGCCGACGTGCGCGTGATGATGACGCGCGCCGCACAGGAGTTCGTCGGCGCCGCTACGTTCGCGGCGCTGAGCGGCAACCTCGTCGCTACCGAGCTGTTCGACGCGCAGCAAGAGGCGCAGATCGGACACATCGAGATGGCCGACAACGCGCAGGTGATCGTGCTCGCGCCGGCCACGGCGAACCTGCTGGCGCGTTTGGCACACGGCCTTGCCGACGATCTGGTCACCACGGTCTACCTCGCGTTCACCGGGCCGGTGGTGATCGCGCCGGCGATGAACAAGAACATGTGGGGCCACGCCGCCACGCAGCACAACGTCGAGACGCTGCGCGCGCGCGGGCACGTGCTCGTCGGGCCGGGCGATGGCGAGATGGCCTGCGGGCACGTGGGCGTGGGGCGCATGAGCGAGCCGGCGCAGATCTTCGAGGCGACCTGCGCAGCGCTCGGGGTCGCCGGCGAGCTGCCGGGCGAGCTCACGGGACGGCGCGTGCTCGTCACCGCCGGCTCTACGCGCGAGGCGATCGACCCGGTGCGCTTCATCGGCAACCGCTCGAGCGGCAAGATGGGCTACGCGATCGCCGCCGAGGCGGCCGCGCGCGGCGCCGAGGTGCTGCTCGTCAGCGGTCCGACGGCGCTCGCCAGCCCCGCCGGCGTCACGCGCATCGACGTCGAGAGCGCCTCCGAGATGGCCGAAGCCGTCGACGCGCACATCGCCGATCGCGACGCCGCGATCTTCGCCGCCGCGGTGGCCGACTTCACCCCCACCGCGCGCGCCGACTTGAAGATCAAAAAGGGCGCCGACGGGCAGGGCATGACCCTCGAGCTCGGCCGCACCCGCGACATCCTCGCGGGCGTCACCGCGCGCGCCGACCGTCCGCGCTGCGTCGTCGGCTTTGCCGCCGAGACGGGCGGCGATCTCGCCGACAAGGCGCGCGACAAGCGCCGCCGCAAGGGCTGCGACCTGCTCGTCGCCAACGACGTCAGCGAGGCAGGATCCGGCTTCGCCGGCGACACCAACCGCGTGCTGATCGTCGGCCCCGACGACACGATCGATCAGCTCCCGCTGCTGACCAAACCACAGGTCGCAGCGAGGATCCTCGACCGCATCACGACCTTCCTCAAGCCTGAAGCCTGAAGCCTGAGGCCCGAGGTCCGAGGCCCGATCTAGCGGCGCCGCTCGAGCCCGAGCCGATCCATCTCGGCCATCACCAGCTGCAGATCCCCCCACACCGGGCGTTTGCCTGCCTCGTTGCGCAGCAGATAAGCCGGGTGAAAGGTCGGCATCAGCGGGATGCCGTGATAGCTCTTCCAGCTCCCGCGCAGGCGCATGATCCCGGAGGTGGTGCGCAGCAGTGTCTTCACCGCGAAGCTGCCCAGCGCGATGATGATGCGCGGCGCGATGATGTCGATCTGCTTCTTGAGGAACGGCTCGCAGGCGTCGATCTCGTCCGCCTCGGGATCGCGGTTCTGCGGCGGGCGGCACTTGACGATGTTGGCGATGTAGACCTCCTCGCGGGTCAGGCCCATCGCCTTGATCATGCGCGTCAGCAGCTGGCCGGCCTTGCCGACGAAGGGGATGCCTTGCTGGTCCTCGTCGAAGCCGGGCGCCTCGCCGATGAGCATCAGATCGGCGTCTGGGTTGCCCACGCCGAAGACGATGTTCTTGCGCTTGTTGGAGAGGCGGCAGCGCTGGCAGTCGCCGATGTGATCGCGCAGGGCGCCGAGCCGTTCGAGCGGTGGGCGCGAGCCGTCGTCGATCAGATCGTCGAGGGCGCCGGGCTCGGCCGGCGGATCGGCCAGCGGCCCGGCCAGCGGCTGCGCGCTCGCGGCTGCAGTCTCCGCTGGCGCCTCCAACAGACTCTCCATTGGGTGCTCCGCCGCGGGAGAGGCCGGCGACAGATGCTCGATCGCGGGGCGCTCGATGGCGGGACGCTCCACCGCGACGCCGAATCGAGGGCTGGCCGCGGCGGGCAGCGTGCGCACGCCGCGCGCGTCGAGCAGGCGCAGGTGCAGCGCGAAGGCGCTGGTCAGCTGCGCGAGCTCTGCACGTAGCGCGTCATCGGCGGTCACGCGCCGAGACTAGCGCATCGTCGTAGGTGAGGTGAGAGCAAAGACGGAGCGGCGGGCGGGCCTCGTTCAAGCGGCCACGCTCGGATTTTGACTCGGCCGCCGCTCCGGAGAAGTGAAGGGCCTGTAGGGACCTACAGGAAGAGGAAGCGCGCGACGATCATCCAGCCGCCGACGCACATGGCGATGATGCCGAGCACGCCCTGCTTGGGCGCCAGACGGGCAGCCGTCTGATTCATCTTCTCGATGGCCTGCGGGTTCTTGATGAACGTACGCAGCACGCCCATGCCGAGCAGCAGACCGAGCGCCGCCAGCAGGACAGAGTCAGCCAGCCAGGTGGCCCACCAGATCGGGAACAGCTTCAGCCAACCGAGATGCAGGACGGCAGAGATGATGCCCCAGATGCCCCACAGCGCCGAGACAGCGCCCATCCAGCCCTGATAGGGCTGCACTTTAGCGAGCAGCTCTTTGGCGTCTGGCTTCTTCGCGATGATGAGGTTCGACGCCGCGAGGGCGCCGAGCACGAACAGCCAAGCTCCATTTACGATTCCCATGTTTCTCCCTCTTGTTTCTAACGCTGCCTGATGCTGTTACGCCCCGAGCGGTGGGCTCGGGGCGCGGTTTGTGTACAGCGCGGTCAGTGCGCTAGAAGATGATGATCCGGCCGACAACGCCGAAGCCGCCCAGGCAGATGGCAACGATACCGAGCGTGCCCTGCAGCGGCGCCAGCTTGGCGACCATCATCGTCATCTTCTCTTGCGCAGTTGGGTGTTTGACAAAGCTCTTGAGGACGCCGATGCCGAGCAACAACCCGAGGCACAGCAGGAGCCCACCGTTAGCGACGTAGATGATGAAGCCGAGCACCGACCACTTGAGGAAGAAACCCATGTGCATGAGGGCGTGGATGACGACCCACGTTCCCCACAGCGCCGACACGGCGCCCATCCAGCCCTGATAGGGGGCCAGCTTTCCGATCAGCTCTTTGGCCTCGGGCTTCCGCGCGATGATGAGATTCGCCGCACCGAGAATGCCGAGAACGATCATCCAGATGGACGCGCCGTAGAACATGCGTTCCTCCTTGTCCTGTGTGAGTCGATGCGTCGACTCAGCTGGGGTCGCGGAGAACTTCCGCGACGATTCTACACTGATGCCGTTCAAACCGCGCGGGTTTTCGCCTTTTGGCGTGGCCCCCGAGCGCTCTGTTTCCGGCAACTTCGACTGTTGGGTGACAAGGAGGTACTACTCACATGTAGGAAAAACCTTCGTCCAAAAAATCTTCCCTCAGCGGCTCATAGGCGGGATGTAACGGTAATTCAGCGCGCCGTCGGCACCGACGGTGGCTTCGAGCGCTTCGACACGAGGCTTGTCGTCAGCGCCGAGAGATCTCCGCAGCTCTACGCGCACGAAGGCCGATCGCCCGCGTCCGCGTCGCGTCACGTGCAGCGTCGCGCCTGCCGGCGGCACGAGGCGCAGCGCGCGCGCGCTCGCGGGGAAACGAAATGCGGCGCCGCGGCGGCGCTCGCGATGGTGGTAGATCGTCAGCGCTGCGCGCGCAAGCTCGAGCACGCGCGGCGGCGCCTGCAGCGCCCGCGTCGCGGCAGCCGCGGCAGGCCCCGCCACGGCGACGAGCGCCGCGAGCGTTGGCAGCCACTGCGGCGCCGCGAGCCGCGCCACGGGGCCGAAGGAGACGTGGCTGACGAGCGCGCCGTCGCGTGCCATGCGGGGCTGCAGCTCGGGCAGCCAAGCCTGCGCGATGCGATGGGCGACGATCAGCGCCAGTGCGCGCGTCATGCTCTCGGCCTTGACGGCGTGGTCGCGCGCGCGCGCGAGCCGTCGCATGCCGATGCTCAGCAGCGGGCGGGCGAGCTTCGCGAGCGCGCCGAGCTTGCTCGTGTCGCCCTGCAGGCGAAAGCGCACCACGCCGCCGAGCTCGACGGCCAGCATCGCCAGCTCGCCGCCGTAGAGACCGCGCAGAAGTCGCGCGCGCATGTCGTCCACGTCGCGAACACGCAGCGCCAGCGCGAGCGCCGCGCGTCGCAGCGTTGGCGAGCGCAGCGCTCGCTGCACCTCGCCGCCGCCGCGCGGCACCGTGCGGCGTGACGTCAGGTGATCGATGATCCAGCGCAGCTGGCGCGGCGTGCCCACCAGCAAGGCCCCGTGGTTTAGCGCCGCGAACAGCGTCGTGCCGCGCACCGGTCGCCACACCACGTCGCGGTATCCACCGCTCGGTTTGCCCGCGATGCGTCCGCCGCGCACGCCGTCGACGACGACCACCAACGAGTCGCGGGCGTCGAGCGCGCGCGCGACGACGATCGCGCCGCGCATGCCGGTGGCGTCGAGGCCCACCGCGTGCGCGAGGTAGCGCGCGATGCTGGCGCGCAGCGTGCGATCACCACGCACCAGCGAC
>JAGQIK010000642.1 GCA_020431405.1 Myxococcales bacterium | reverse complement strand
CGCCACCGCTCGCGCCGCTGTCGCCGTGGCCTTCGCCGCCGTCGCCATCCGAGGCGCTCGCGTGCGCGCCGAGCGATGGCTGCGTCATGTCCATCACCGGCACGACGATCTCGAGGTCGAGCAGCGGCGGGCGGCTGGCGTCGATGACCTGCACCGGGCGATCGCCGCCTAGAAAGCGCGCCACCTCGGCCAGCGGCGACGCCGTCGCGCTGAGCCCGATGCGCTGCGGGTCGGCGTCGCAGAGCTCGGCGAGGCGTTCGAGCGACAGCGACAGGTGCACGCCGCGCTTGCTCGGCGCCAGCGCGTGCACCTCGTCGACGATCACCGTAGTGACCGTCTTGAAGTTGGCTCGCGCCTGCGACCCGAGCAGCAGGTAGAGCGACTCCGGGGTGGTGACGAGGATCTCGCCCGGATCGCGCGCCATCTCGCGTCGCTCGCGCTGCGTGGTGTCTCCGGTGCGCACCGAGACGCGCGGGATACGCACCTTGGTCTCGAGCTGCTGCGCCATGTGCTCGATGCCGCGCAGCGGCGCGCGCAGGTTGCGCTCGATGTCGTAGACCAGCGCCTTGAGCGGCGAGACGTAGACCACGCGAAAGCCAGTCGCGGCGTCGGCGTCGGCGTTGCTCGCGGCGGCGCCATCGCCACCAATCGTGCCATCGGCCGCTGGGCGCGTGAGCTGGTCGATGCAGTACAGAAACGCCGCCAGCGTTTTGCCGCTGCCCGTCGGCGCGATCAGCAGCGCGTGATCGCCGGCGGCGATGCGCGGCCAGCCGCGCGCCTGCACCTCGGTGGGGGCGGCGAAGGCAGAGTCGAGCCAGCGCTGGGTGGCCGCTTGGAAGCTGAAGGTCATGGCGCCTCAACCATGGCGCGCCAGGGCCAGAGCGCGCAAGACGCGGTCACGGTGCTGGTGACAGGGGATGTCAGCAGAGTGGCGGGTGCACGCGCGCGCGCTAGCCCGGGATGTGGCGATAGCAGCGCGATCGAAAGACCGTCTCGAAGCCGAGGTGCTCGAGGATTGGCGCCGAGGTGGCTTCGCGCGCCTGCGTCACGGCCAGCGACAGGCCGCGCTCGCGCAGCGATTGCAAGCGCGCCCCGAGCAGCGCGCGGTAGAGGCCGCGGCCGCGGAAGCGATCGAGCACGACGGCGCCGGTGAGGTAGCCGCTGCGCTCGGCGATGACGAGCCCGGCGACGGCGGCGGGCTCGCCGTCGACGCGCGCGAGCTGACACAGATAGCGCTGCGGTCGCTGGCCGAGCGCGCGTTCGAGCGAGGCGCGCAGCGGCGCTAGCTCGGCGGGGCTCACGCGCCAGCCGCTGGCCATGGTCTCGACGAAGTCGTCGAGACCGCGCGTGTCGTCGGCCGCGACGTGCTCGACGGTGATGCCAGCGCCGAAGGGCAGCGAAAGCGCGCTCGGATCGCAGACCATGCCGCGCACGTCCCATCCGACAAAGCCGGCGCGCTCGAGGCGCGCGGCCAAGTCGGGCGGCGCGCTCCAGTACCCCACCGACCACTTGAAGGGGACGCCGTGCGCGTCGTACTGCGCGACGGTGCGCGCGATCACCGCGTCGGCCTCGTCGGCGCTGAGCGTCGAGAGGATCACCTCGTTGAGCGACTCGCCGCTCGACGGCGTGATGATCTGATACCAGCTCGGGCGCCGGTCGATGACGCGCGTGTCGGGGCGCGCGAGATGCAGCGTCAGCGGCCCGTAGAGCGCTTGCTCTCGCCTTTGTTCGAGCGTCCACATCGCCGGCGCGTTGTAGCACGCGCAAGCACGAGCAGCAGCAGCGGCAGCAGCCAGGGCAGCGCGCTCGCCGGCCGCGCGCCGACAGCGCAGCTGCCGTAGAGGCTGGCGCCGGGTCGCTGCGCGAGGGTCGGCCCGCCTTCGGCCGGCGGCTTGCCGCGCGCGTCGTCTTCGTGATGCGTGCTGTCGTCCGCGGCGCCCGCGTCGCGCGACCTCGCGTCGCCGACGTCAGCGTCGGCGTGATCGCGCGCATCCGCGCCGGCGATCGACGCGTCGCGCGCGCTGTCGCTCGCGGCGTCGCCCGAGGTGGTGGCGCCGCAGCCGCTCGGGCGCGCGTTGTCGTAGAACGGGCAGCTCGGATCGTCGATGCCCACGCCGTACGAGCCCTGCGACGGGAAGGTATGCACGGTGCCGGCAGCGTCGCGAAAGACGAAGACGTAGCGCCGGCAACCTTGCGCGAGGCCGCTGCGCTGCAGCCGATAGCTGCCGTGGCCGGCCACGCCGCGCTCGAGGGCCAGCGGCTCGCAGCTGCCGTCGATGTTGAGTTGCGCCTCGACGGGCGCTGCGCCGCTCTGATCGTAGTAGACGGCGGTGAAGTCGAACGTGGTGCTGGTCTTGCCGCGCTGCGGGTAGGCCACCGCGCCGGCGATGGTGGGGCGCTGCGCGGCGAAGCCGAAGACCTGCACCCAGAAGTTGCTCCAGCATTTTCCAGCGCCGCCGTATTCGCCCGTGCCGATGGCGCCGTGGCTGCCGTTCATCAAGTTGTCGCGGTGGCCGCTGGAGTTGATCCACTGGGCGAACGTCAGGCGCGGATCGCTGCGGCCGGCGGCGGCGTTCTCGCCGCGGTAGCTGCCGCCGAAGCGGGCGACGCGCGCGGCGGTGCTGGTGCACAGATCGCCGTTGCACTTGCAGTAGTAGCAGCGACCGCGCAGCACGTCGCAGCGGCCGCCGGCGCCGCAGGCGCTGTCATCGCTGCAGCTGGTGGTCGAGCAGGTGCAGTCGGCGGTGCCGCCCTCGCAGGCGCACGAGGGCGAGCCGTCGCAGGTCTGTGGATAGATCGAGCCGAGGTTTGCCACCAGCTTGCAGACCGAGACGTGCTGCAGGCCCGATCCAGCGACGCGCATGCTGGTGGCGTGAAAGCGCGCCGCGCGGCTGAGGTCGTAGTCGTAGGCGAGCGGCTTGCCGACGTTGTAGCTGACGCCCTGACAGGCCGTGCAGGTGGCGGCGAGCTCGGCGGCGGGGTCGGCGCGCGCGCGGTTGGTCAGCATGTAGATCATCGCCTCGCCGTACGAGGGGAAGCCATTCTGCGGCACGCCGAGGGCCTGTGTGCGTCGCGCGATGGACGTGCGCGGCGGCGGCGGCGGCGACGATGCCTCTTCGAGCGCGCAGCCGGCGACCAGCGCGCACACGAGTAGAGGGACGAGTGTTCTTGTTCCCAGCGGCATACGTTGCTCCCGCACCACGAGAGAGCAACGCACGTGCCACGGCGGCTACGCTGCATCGGCGCGAGATCCTATCCGATTGCGTGTTACCTGCAGGTGTCATCGCGGGCGCGGGCCCCCCGACAACCGGTCAGGTAGCGCCCTGCGTCAGGTCGCCTGCGTGAGGCCGATGGCGCGCATCAGCGCCAGGGCGTTGCTGCCTTCGACGATGCCGTCGCGCAGCTGATAGTCGAACGTCGGCGCGGGGGCGCCGTCGGGGCCGACGCCGAGCTCGTCGGTGAAGTGGCGGTTTTCGATGCCGCCGCGCTCGCGCGCCGACTCGGCGATGGCGAGATCGTGGGTGGTGACGAGCCCGATGGCGCCGCGCGAGAGCAGCGCGTCGATGAGCAGCATCGCGCCGCGCTGGCGATCGCCCGAGTTGGTGCCGGCCAGCACCTCGTCGAGCAGAAACAAAAGCGGCGCCGCGTGCGCGTCGCCATCGCGCTGTTGCGATCGTTCGGCGACATCGACGAGCTGCTTGAGGCGCGCCAGCTCGGCGAAGAAGCGCGAGCGTCCGGCAGCCAGCGAGTCTTCGATGCGCAGCGTGGCGCCGAGGTGCAGCGGCGTGAGCTCGAGCTTCTGCGCGCGCACCGGCGCGCCGGCGAGGGCGAGCACTACGTTGGTGCCCACCGTGCGCAGGTAGGTGCTCTTGCCCGACATGTTGGAGCCGCTGATGATCAGCGCGCGCGTCTCGGCGTCGAGGGCGATGTCGTTGGCGACGCAGTCTTCGAGCAGCGGGTGGCGCAGGCCGCTGCCGTGGATGCGCGCGCCTCTGCCGTCGTCGTCGCCGTCGCCGCGGGCGATGATCGTGGCGAAGGGATCGCGCGGGCGCTCGAAGGCGTAGGTGGCGAGGCTGCTGAGCGCTTCGAGCTCGCCGATGGCCTCGAGCCAGTCGCCGATGTGCGCGCCGTGGCGGGCGCGCCAGCGTTCGACGGCGAGGCCGAGGTTGATCGGCCACAGCAGCAGCAGCCCGAACGGCACGAAGAAGGCGTTCTAACACTTCTCGCAGCGTTCGCATACGCTACCTGGGACAAGAAAGGACACTTCCGGAGTGGTGTGACTTGCTGGGAGTTAATTACGACGCCGTACTGTCGGCTAGATACAACGGTGAGGACGTTACGCTGGCCCTGCACAGAAGAGCCCTGCAGGCGTCCGGTATCTCACTGAGATCCACGCGGAGCTTGACGGTCAGCGACGTCCCTCAGACGCCAATCCTGTAGTACACTTTCCAGTCAATACTTTCGTACCGTGGCTGCCGGGCATATAGCAGCTACCTATTGCCGCTTTCGAGGGTGTGCGTAAGGGCCTAGCGAGGGCCTAATCGACGAAATCAGCGGCAGCAAGCGACGGGTGTCAAACCTTCACT
>JAGQIK010000641.1 GCA_020431405.1 Myxococcales bacterium | reverse complement strand
TCATCGCCGCGCTCGCGCGAAAGCGCGTGCAGTACTCCTCGCGCAGCTCCGACCAACCCTTCCGCAGCGCTGTAGCGCGCGCGCTGTCGCACATCGCGCCCCGCGACGCCGCGGCCGGCATCGCCGTGTTGCGCGAGCTGGGCGAGATCGGAAGCGCTGACCTGGCCCGCGCCGCCGCGCGCATGCGTGCCGTACGCGCAGACGTCGCCAAGCTGCTGGCGAAGCTCGTCCAGCGCGGCTACGCGCTGCGCGGGGTGTTCGCCGCCTACGTCGCGGTCGCGGGAGCGAAGGCTGGCGCGCGGGCGCTGCGCGCGCATCTCGCCGCGCGCTCGGCCAACCGTGGTGTCGCGCTCGAGCTGGCAGCGACGCTGGGGCCCTCCGTGGCGCCCCTCGTCGCGCTGGTCGTGCCGGCCCTCGGCGCCAAGAAGACCGCGCGCGCGCTCGCCGCTGTCCGCGCCCTGCGCGCCGTGAGGTCTCGCGCCGAGGTGCGCACCGCGCTGCAGGCGGCGACCAAAGATGCCCGCTATCGGGTGCGCGCCGCCGCCACGGCAGCGCTCGGCATGCCGCCATAGCCCGCCGCGCGCGCTACTTGTCGGTGTGCATTACGAGCCCCGCGGCGCCGACTATGAACACGTGGTTGCCGACGGCCCACAGCGCGTAGAGGTTGTCCACGACACCGGAGCTCGCGGCCGTCGCCGCCGTGCCGCCGCTGTAGCGCCACAGGTTGCCGCCGTCGCCGACGATGAAGACGTCGCTGGGGCCGCGGCCGAAGACGCCGTTGGGCGAGCCCACGCCGGAGATAAACACGTCGCCGAAGGCGCCCGAGCCCGCGTTATGCAGAAACTTCGGTTGCGAGACGCCGGTCTTGCCGGCGAGAAAACCCTCGCCGCCGCTCATCCACAGAGCCCGGTGATATCCGCCGACGAACGTCTGCGTCCACGATCCGTTGCCCTGGCGTACCAGCGTCACGCCGACCGACGAGTCCGTGCCCACGGCCATCACGGTGGTGCCTTCGCCGAAGACCGCCGTGAGCGTGAGCGAGAAGCTGTTGGCTGGCGTCTCGTCGGCCCAAGTGCGATTGGGCTGCAGCGCTCGGATCTGCGTATTGCCCACCACGTAGACGCCTACGGGCGAGGCCCACACCGACCACAAGCTCTGCGTGGTGCCGGAGGTCATGGACTGCCACGAGTTGGTGGTGTCGAGCTCGAGGATCGTGCCGCTGTTGCCGACGGCGTAGACCTTGTTGCCCACGCCGAAGACCGCGTTGAGCTGTACGCCTACGCCCGACGGCATCGGTGTCCAGCTCGAGCCGTCGTAGTGCAAGATCGTGCCGGCGTCGCCCACCGCGTACACGTCGCGAGCCGAGCGGCCCCAGATCCCTCTCAGCGCGTAGGTCGTGGGCCGCTGCGTGGGCTGACACCAGGCGTTGTTCGCGCCGCCGCAGACCACGAAGCCGCTGACCGAGCCCGCGTCATCCGGCGGGCGGGGCATGTCGGCGAGGGTGTCGACGATGGTGACCTTGGATCGATCGCCGGTCGTGTCCGTGGCCGAAGGCTCGGCAGAAGGGAGGTCCTCAAGTTGGTCGGTGACTGCCCCATCGAGCGGTCCATCGAGCGGCGGCTGGGCGCGCGCGTCGAAGCTGGCGTCGGGCGTGCTGCCGTCGGCGACGGGGCCGGCCTCGCCGGCGTAGTAGCTCGCGATGGCGCTGCAGCCGGCGGCGCACGCGACGCTCGCCATCAGCGCCAACAACAGCCAGTGGCGGTAGAGCCTGAGCACTGACCTCAGGATATCACCCGAGCTGCGCGCTAGAAGTCGGTCGATGTGCCGTCGGGGACCCCAGCGTCGGGCTGGTCGTCTCCTGGGCCCGTGTCGGCATCGCCGATCCACTCGCATCTCGCCTGCAGGTAGTCCTGCACGCAGCGAAAGCCGTACCCGCACACCTCTCGGCTGCCGAACATCTCGTGATAGGTGTCGGACCAGTGGCACTGGATCACGTTGTCGCCCTGGCAGAACGCGTAGTGCGGCTCGCCGTTGTAATCACAGCCGAGCGCTGCGGCGCTGCTACTGCCGCTGCTGCTGCCGCTGCTGCTACCGCTACCGCTACCGCTACCGCTGCCGCCGCCCGTTGGCGATGGCTCCGAAGGGCCGGCGGCGCGGCCACCGCAGGCGCCGAGGACAAGAGCGAGGACGGTGGACAGGATCAGGGCGTGTCTGGACATGACGCGCTGCAAAGCATGGGACGTACCAGCAGCGCCACGTCGCAGGTCCGCGAAATCAGGTCCTAGGTCTGTGCCAGTGAAAGCGTTTTGTGCCAGAGAATGTGCCGCTATGCGGCGGCTTTCAGTAGCCGCCCTTCGAGCGGCCGCTGCGTCGCGGCTGCAGACCGCGCAGGCTGCGGTGCAGATCACGCGTGCCCGACATGCCGAAAAGGTGTGCGCCGGAGCGGCGCAGGCGCGGCAGCTTCGGCCCGTCGACACCACCCGAGGCTTTGATCAGCTTCGTGTGACCGACCACGTCGCGCATGATCTGGATATCGCGCTGGGTGGCGCCGCGCGGCCCGTAGCCGGTGCTGGTCTTGATCGCCAGCGCGCGCGTGTCTCTGACGATCTCGGCGGCCTTGCGCAGCAGCGGCTCGTCGAGCTGCGAGGTCTCGACGATGACCTTGACGTTGACGTCGACGCCGCGCGACTTGGCGAGCTTCTTGGCGCCAGCGATGACGACGTCGATGTCGCGCTTGACGCCGGCATAGAGCTGCTTGGCGCGCGCCTGATGCCCGCCGAGCTCGGCTTGGCGCGCGCGCTTGAGCATGTGCACGTCGATGATCATGTCGAGCTCGAGCTGCTTGCCGCCCACCGACGCGATGCCGTCGATGGCGCGCTTGGCGTCGGCGATCTTGTTCATGGTCGGCACGCGCTGCCAGTCCACGCCGGCCTGCTTGAACTTGGCGGTGGGAAAGCCGATCACGGAGGTCGGGATCGTCGGCGAGTGTTTGAGCACGTTGCCGATCACGCCCATCATCTCGGGGCGCACCACCATCGCGCGCACCTTCTTCTTGCGCGCCCAGCGCGCCTCGCGGCGCACCATGTCGGCGGTGGTTGGCTTGAGCAGCGTGTGCTCGACCAGCGACAGCGTCGAGTCGTAGCGCTGCTTGCGCAGCCGGAACTTGCCGTCACCGCGCTCGTAGAAGCGGTAGATCGGCAGGTTCCAGCGCTTGAACCAGGCGTCTTCTTGCACGGCGCCGGTGCTGGAGCCGGCGTCCGGCAGCGCGACCATGCCTTTGACGTGCGGCCGCAACATGGGGTCGGTGAGCACGCGCGCCCACAGCTCCATGAACACCGAGTGCGGCCAGTGCTTGGCGCGGTTGACCGCCGAGCGCAGGTCCGCGTCGACCTTGGTCTGCGGCATGCGCAGCACGCTCTCGACCTCGAAGGGGCTGATCACGACCTTGCCCGACTGACGCAAGCGCTGCGTCACGTCCCAGCCGTAGCGCAGATTAGCGGGTAGGCTGCCCTTGCCGCCGCTCGAGACAGGCCCCGACAGGTAGTAGATGTCTTTGCTCTTGGCGGCCGCCTGCTCCGCGAGCACGCGCTTGACCATGTAGCTCTGGATTCGCCCGAGGTCCGTTTCGATCGCCGGCGAATAGGACGAGCGCTCGTCGGCGCGCGCTCGCGGTGCTGCGAGCAGCAACGCGATGATCACCAACACCGATACGCGGACCAGCCTGCGAGTCACGACGATCTCTCCTGCCTCGAAGCCCGTCGTCATGAGCAAGCGTGGGGCCAGGCGGGGTCGCTGGATTTCACCAATAGTTTCCGCTATTCGTTGCAATCGAGCCGCACTCGCGAGCGACTACAGCGACCACCCCCCTGTCCGAAAGCCGCGCAGCCGATGACCTATCCGCCAACGTTTCGCGCCTTGCTCGGCTTCATGCGGATCGCGTCGCGCTATTTCCGCTATGAAACCGAAGGCTTCGAGCACATTCGCGACTCGCCATCGGCGCTCGTGGTCGCCTACCACGGCCGGCCATTCGCCTGGGACTACTACTGCCTGGCGGTGCGCATGGTCGACGAGCTGGGCTACTACCCGCGCACCTTCACACTGCACACGTTCCAGTGGATCCCGATCCTGCGGCAACTCGCGCGTCAGTCGGGGGCGCTCTACGAGGTGCCGGACGCGCGCCAGCTGGCGGCGCTCAAGGCGCGCGGCGAGCACTTGGTGGTGCTGCCTGGCGGCTCGCGCGAGGCGCTGCGCCCCGTTTGGATCCAGCAGCGCGTCGACTTCGGCCGCCGCCGTGGCTACCTGCGGCTGGCCTTGGCGGCGGACCTGCCGATCATCCCGGTGGTGGCCAGCGGCGTCGACCGCGCCTATGTCGGCATCAACGACGGCTATCGCCTCTCGCACCGACTGTTCGGCCACGGAAAGATCCCGCTGTGGATCGGCCTCGGTATCGGCGGCATCTGGCCGCTGGCGCTGCCGCTGCCGGTGCACATCCGACAGCGCATCGGCGCGCCGATCTCGCTCTCGCGCCTGCGGCGAGCGGGCGAGGACGATCAGTCGCTGATCGAACGTGCCCACGCGCTGGTCACGGGCGAGATGCAGGCGATGCTCGACGCGCTCGGCACGTGAGACCGCCGGCGCCGCACCTGCAAACTGACGGTGGGCACTCGCGGGCTGTACGTGCGCGACGACGCGTGGCACGTGCGGGCACGGCCTTCGCACGCCGCTTGGCCCATGCATTTGACCTCTATCTCGTGTACGAGCGTGCTGATGTGCGTGCTCGTGGTGGGTTGTGCGCCGCGTGTCGCGCGTCGCGCGTTGGATGACCGCCTCGCGCGCGCCGAGCGCAACATCGAGAAGGTCCGCTTCGCCATCGACACCACCAAGCGCCTGCGCTCGCGCTCGCGTGCTGCGCCGTACCTGCCGCAGCTTCACGCGCGTCTCGCTGATCTCTACATCCAGCAGGCGCGCGCCTTCATCGAGCGTGCTCGGGCGCTGCGCGAGCGTCGCGGAGACGACAGCGGTCACGCCTCGCGCGCGGCGGCCTCGCGCGGTGTGACCTCGGTGCAGGCGCACCTGCTCAAGCGTAACGCCATCGAAACCTACCGGCGTCTGCTGGCGCTGGCGCCCGACTACGTGCACGCCGACCGCATCCGCTTCTTCATCGGCCACGAGCTGCGCGAGCTCGGCGACTATCCCGCGATGCTCGCCGCCTATCGCGAGCTCGTCGCCAAGCACCCGCGTAGCCCCTACGCCGCCGAGGCGCTGCTCGTGCTCGGCGACTACTGGATCGCGCGCAGCCAGCTCGACCGCGCGGAGAAGCGACTGCGCCAGGCGCTGGGCATCTCCGCCGCTGGCGCCGCGGGGGCGCGCGCCGTGGCTGCCCACAAGCTGGCGTGGGTCAGGCTCTCGCGCGGCGACTGCAAGAAGGCGCTGCTGCTGTTCGAGCGCACGCTGACGCTCGCGCGCGCGTCGGCGGCGGCGCGACCAACTCGTGGCGCGCCGCGGCGCAAGCTCGATCTGCGGCGCGAAGCGCTGGTGGACTCGACCTACTGCTACGCGCAGGTGGGCGACGCCGACCACGCGCTGAGCTACTACCGCGCGCGCGCCAGCTCGATGACGACCTATCGCGCGGCGCTGCGCAAGCTCGCGCGCCGCTACGCGGTCAAGGCGCGCTACGACGCGGCCGCGCGCATCTCGCGCGCCGTGCTGCGCCTCGGCGGCGGCGACGTCGACGATCTGCTCGAGAGCGTGCAATCGCTCTACAGCGCGGCGCGCAACGTGGCCAAGCAAGACGACAGCGCGGCGCGCGACGACGTGCTGCTGATGTTGGGCGCGCTGCGTCGCGTGCTCGCGCGCGACGAGCTTTCAGCCAAACGCCGCCGCGAGGTGCGTACGGCGATCGAGGT
>JAGQIK010000640.1 GCA_020431405.1 Myxococcales bacterium | reverse complement strand
GCAGCGTGATCATCAGCGCCAGCAACGCCAGCACGCTGAACAGCACGCTCATCGGCGGCGCGGGCATGCGCATCGGCGCCAGCGCCTCCACGGGCGTGTCGAACGGCGCGTCGCGATAGGGCGAGCCTGCTGAGTTGGACGCCGGCGCGAGCAGATCGGGCAGCTCGGCGACGGGCGGAAGCGATGTCGGCGGGGCCGAAGCGTCTTCGACGTCGAACCACTCGCATTCGGCGAGCTCATGCCAGTCGTCGTCGCCGTCGCCGTTGTCGTCACCGTCGCGCGCCCTGATGCGGCGCCACACGTCGGCAGCCGGCGCGAGCAGCCGCGAGCCCTCGAGCCAGTCGGAGACGATCTCGTCGCCGAGCACGTCGCGATTCTGGCAGAGCGCCCGTTCGGCCTCGTCTCGCAGCCCGAGCAGCTCGAGCGCGGCCGTGCGCGTCATGCGCGCCTGGTAGATCGTCGCCGCGCAGAACGGCACGTCGCTGTCGCGCGCGCCGACCAGCTGCAGCGCGCGACGCGGGTTGTCGCGCGCCAAGGCCAGCATCGCCGCCGTGGTGCGATAGTCGCTGTCGAGGTCGACGAACATCGAGCGCGCGTCACAAAGCGCCAGCAGCGCGTCGGCACGAGCCAAGTCGCCGCCGTGGCGTGCCATGTCGCAGCTCATCAGCAACAGCTGCTGCACGAGCCCCGGATCGCGCACGACGTCGAGCGCCGTCGCGATGTAAGGCGCCGCGCGCAGCACCACGTTGCGCATGGAAAACGAGTTGCGTGCCTTGCCGGCGATCCAGCACACGTCGCGCTGCAGATCGAAGCTCGCGCTCTCGCCGGCCGCGGACTCGCAACGTTTGACCGCCTTGCGGAAGGCCTCCAGCAGCAGGATCGGCAGGCGCACGTCGTCGTACGCGAGCTCGAGGTGCGCGAGCCGCTCGGGCGCGTCAAAGCTGGCGTAGTGCGAGGGGCGACCGTCGAGCTGTTTGCGCAGCAGCTCGAGGCGCTCGCGCTCGCTGGCTACCTCGACGCCAACGAAGCGGGCGCTGGGCAGTGATCGGCGCGGGCTGACGGTCTGGGTGGCGCCACAGGCGGGGCAGGTGATGTGGCCGCCAGCGATGGGTGCGGGGACGCTGCCCCCACAGCCGAAGCAGATGCGGACGCGATTGCCGAGCAGCTGATATGTCATCGGAGACTCCTTCGAGCCGGTGCGCGGCGCTTTTGCAAGCCATGGTCCGATGGCGTGATGGCAGTCACCCTGCCGCCTTACGCGCGCGGCAGGCGGCGCGCGCCTCGTGCGGTTGGCGCCGCGCGCTATAGTCGCCCTCGCCATGGCCCATGCCTCGTTTGTGCTCGTCCTCGTCTTGTTCGGGTTGGCTGTCGGGGGCTGCTCGGACAGCACGGCCTCCGGCGTGGACGCAGCGCCCGCTGACGTCCACGCTCGCGATGTCTCCGGCGATCGATCGCGCGCTGATGCTCCGCTGCCGGCCAATCCCTGCGCTGGCGGTATGCTGCGCGGCGTGACCGCCGGCTGGAACGAACGCGCCCTCGTCGACGAGATCGGCGCGCGCCACGTGCACTTCTGGATCTCGTGGCGCAGCGTGCAGCCCACGCTCGCGCCGCCGTATCTCGCGCTCTCGGAGGTCGACGACGCAGCGGTGGCGTCCCTCGCCGGCGACGACAAGCGCTTCGCCGGGCCGGACGCCGCGCTGCAGCGCTACCAAGGCAAGACGCTCGTGCTCGGTCTCGGCAGCGGCTTCACCAACGCGATGCCCGACATCGCCGGCGCTTCCGGCAGCGAGCGCGTCACGCCCGATCGCATCGGCCGCGACGCCTACATCGCGCAGCTTCTGCTCTACGCGCGCGCCACGGTGCGACGCTATCGCGGCAAGGTCGCCGGCTGGCAGATCGAAAACGAAACGGATTCAGGTGCTGGGAAGTGGCTGCGCGAAGTGCCGCAGCACGGTCG
>JAGQIK010000639.1 GCA_020431405.1 Myxococcales bacterium | reverse complement strand
GTTGCTCGAGGCGTGGCGCGTCGCGCCGGCAGCCGAGCTGGCGCAACTGGTCGAGGCTGTCTCGCAGCGCATCACGGCGCGGCTGCCGCCGATCCGGGGCGCCAGCCGCGCAGCGACGCACCAGGCTTGGCTCGCGGTGGCCGCGCGCGCCGATCCGTGCGACCTGCCGCGGCTGCTGCGCAGTATCACCGATACCAAGGGCCGATCAACCGACGCGCTGGCGCGCCTGCAGGCGCTCGCCGGATGGCCAGCCGATCCGCGCGCCGCGAACGGCGTGCTCGCGCAGCTGGCGGTGCCCGCGTTTCATTCGAGCTCGTCGCGGCCGTTCTGGTCGGCGCTGATCGACTGGGCCGTCGCGCACGGCGACCCGCGCGCGGCCGACGCCTTCGAGGCGCTGGGCGCGCGCTACGACGTGATCCTCGCCACGCGCTACGCCGACCGCAGCGCGACGGCTTCGTGGTTTCGCCGCCAGCTGCACTCGGCGGCGGCGCGGCTGCGCGAGCTTGCCGCCGTCACGCTCTCGAAGGCCGACCAACGCACCATCGAGCGCCTCGCCAAGCGGCTCGGCGACGGCGACGCACCGTACCTCGAACGCATCTACGCGGACCTCGAGAGCGACGAGCCGCGACAAGCCTTCGCCGATCACCTGCTCGAGCGCGGCGACCCGCGCGGCGAGCTGATCGCGCTACAGCTGTCAGGCGGCGACCGCGAGCGCGCCGCCGCCCTCGTCGGTGACCACGCCCACGCGTGGGTCGGCGGCCTCGCGCCGTTTCTAAACCTCGAGCACTGCCGCTTCGAGCGCGGCTTTGTCGATCACGTCGAGATCGCCGGCTTCGAGCCGCAGAGCCTCGGCCCGGTGCTGCACGATCCGGTCTGGGCCACGGTGCGCACGATCCATCTGGTGGCGGTCGAGCCGTCGCGCTTCACCGCCAGCGCGGCCATGCGCGCCCTCGAGAAGGTAACCATCAACGCGCGCCGCGGCCGCCGCGCGATCCGTATCGTCGCTGGCTGAGACAAACACGCGCGGGCTCCGCTATCGTTACGCTCATAGAAAGGCGAACGGATGACCACCGAACGGCGCAGACACCCCCGAATCAAGCTGCTCGCGCAGGTCTCGCTGACGCGAGACGGCCAGGCGCACGTCCTCTCGACCCTCGATGTCTCGCTCAGCGGCCTCTTTGTCGCCGTCGATCCGGCGGGCTATCCCGACATGGTGGTCGGCAGCGAGGCCGAGATCGTGCTCCACCCGACGCCAGAGCTCGCCGAGCAGGGGGCCGAGAAGGTGCAGGCCCGCGCGCGCGTGGCGCGCATCGAGACCGGCGGCGTACGACACGCCGGCTTCGGCCTCGAGATCACGCGCATCGACGCGGACAACATGCTGCGACTGGGCAGCCTCATCAAGAAGTTCACCGACGCGGCGCATTCCTGATCGGGCGCGCCTGCCGCGAGCGTCGCTACCGTCCACACTGCGCGGCGTCGACGCAGCGGGCAACGCCGGCGCAGCCGAGCTCGGCGGCAGCGCAGCCGTCCCAGCCGGGGCAGCTGCTGTCGAGCGTCTGGCCGAAGCCCTGCGAGCGGTCGCCGCACGCCGCGAGGCAGTCGCTTTCCTGGATGAACTGAGCGCGCACCAATCCAGGCATCTCGGTGAGGCAGGACATGATGCTCTGGCAGGTGGCGTTGCAGTCGACGTCGTCGCCGCAGCCGCCGCCCGCGCCGAGCGCGGCGACGACGGCCAGCAGCGTCAGTATCGAGCGAAGCTTCATCACGCGGCCTCGGCCTCGGACAGCTCGGCGACCAGCTTCGCGATCTGCGCGCGCAGGTCGTCGAGCGCGCGCTGGGCAGACTTACGGCGCGTGTCGGGAAGACCGTCGATCTCCTCGAGCTGCGTGAGCAGTCGCTGCGTGGTCGCGGCGGCGCGGTGAAGCGCGTCGAGCTGCTGCTGTCGCGGCGAACGCGGACGCACCAGCGGGTCGAACTCGCGCCGCAGCTTCTGCGCCGAGTGTCCTTCGTCGAAGACGGCCTCGCGCAAGCGCGTCATGACCTCGTCGCTCGGCGGCGCTTGCGGCGCGTTGCGCGGCACGCTGCCGTCGGCGCGCGGCTCGCCCGTGACGCGTGCGAAGTAGTCGAGCGCCTGGTAGCTCGGGATCGGTCGCTCTTCGTCATCGAGCCGGCCGGGCGCGTGCTTGTTGAGCGTGGCGTAGGAGACGAGCAGCTTGTCGACGGTGGCGCCGCGCAGGCCCAGCTCGTTGGCGCAGTACGACAGCAGGTCTTCGTAGCCCCAGTCGAGGTAGGCGCCGCTTCGGCGCAGCGCCTCGAGGGCCGCGGCGAGATCGACCCACGAGCGCTTGAACGCGAGCGCGCAGCGCGCTGCGTGGATCCGATCGGGAGAGCCGCCCTGCGTCTCGAGCGCCTCGACGAGCTGCGTCAGACGCTTGATGGCCGTCATCGCGACCCTCAGCGCACCGGCAGCGTGCGCGACAGATCGACGCGACGTCCACGGTGCACCATCACGCCATAGCTGAACTTCTGGCCCTTGATGTGGAAGGTGACCATGTGAAAGCCGGGCTTGAGCTCGAGCGCGGTGGGCGACATGCGGCCGGTGTCCTTGCGATCGACGAAGATGCGCGCGCGCGGTCGCGACTTGACGACCAACTGGCCCTTGTTGCCGCGAATCACCGTGCGCGCGGAGGAGCTGGCCGAGGCGGGCCCGCGCTTGGGCGGAGGCTCGCCGGCCGGGGGC
>JAGQIK010000638.1 GCA_020431405.1 Myxococcales bacterium | reverse complement strand
TTTGGCTCGACCGAGCTCGCGGCGGCGGCGGCACGCTCGCTGGCCGACCCGCTCCCGCGGGCAGATCCGGACGCGGGCGCTGGCGAGCGTCGCATCGCCAGCGTCACGCCGATGGCGCCGACGCCGATCACGGCGATGCTCGCGATGGCGACCCACAGACCACGCCGCGGCTTGAGCGGCGGCGCCACCGGGCTGGGCTGGCTCGGCTGCGTCAGGTCGCTGACGTGGCTGACCGTCTTGGCCGATGTCTCGCTCTCGAGATCGAGCTTGGGCAGCTCGATGCTGGTGCGCTGTGCGTCGACCAGCGCTCGCTGGCGCTTGTCGAGTCGGTCGCCGAACTGCTCGACCATCAGTCGCGCGACGTCCTTGCGCAGCACCGGCGCGCCGCTCTCGACGATGTGCTGCTCGAGGTCGTCGGCGAGCGCTTCGCAGCTCTGGTAGCGCCGCTCGAGGTCGCGCTCGAGCGCCTTGAGCACGATGCGTTCGAGCCCCGGGGGGTAGTCGGGCACGAGCGACGTCGGCGCGGCGATCGGCGACTCGACGACCTTGCGCAGCGTCTCGGCGCTCGACTTGCCCTTGAACAGACGGTGCCCCGTGCTCATCTCGTAGAGCACGATGCCGAGCGCGAAGATGTCCGAGCGATGGTCGAGCGGCTCGGCGCGCGCCTGCTCGGGCGACATATAGGCGTGCTTGCCCTTGAGCGTGCCGCCGGTGGTGACGTGCAAGTTGTCGCGCGCCGCGGCGACGCCGAAGTCGGTGACCTTCACCGCGCCGTCGTAGCCCACCAGGATGTTCTGCGGCGAAACGTCGCGATGCACCACGTTGAGCAGGCGGCCGTTGGCGTCGCACAGCTCGTGCGCCGCCTGCAGGCCGGCCGCACACTCCGCGGCGATGCGCGCGCAGACCGTCGGCGGCGGGCACTTGCGACGCAGCAGCGCCGAGAGGCTCTCGCCGTGCACGTATTCCATCGCGATGAAGTAGGCGTCACCGACCTGCCCGAGCTCGAGCACCTGCACCACGTTGGGGTGCGAGATGCGCGCCGAGACGCGCGCCTCGTCGATGAACATCTTGATGAAGTCTTCGTCCTCGGCGAGCTCGTCGTGGATGCACTTGATGGCGAGCAGCTTCTCGAAGCCCTGCACGCCGCGCAGCCGGCCGACATACACCTGCGCCATGCCGCCGACCGCGAGGCGGAACAGCAACTCGTAGCGCCCGAACTGCCGCTCGCTCTCGGCGAGCGGGGCCGCGTGCACACCGAAGCCCAAGCCTTGCGCACCTTCTGCGTGAAAAAGGGGTCAAGACAAGGATAACACAGCGCTGCGGACACCTCGTGTCAGGCGGCGATCAAACGCCAGGCGGCCTCTCGGGCGTCGTCGAGGGTTCGCTGGTCGAGCGCGATGCGGCCCTCCCAGTGCGCGCGCATCATGCCGTTGAACGCCCCGAAGGTAAGCTCCATCAACAACATCGGCTCGACGTCGCGCACCTCGCCGCTCTGTTGCGCCTGCCGCACGAAGCCAGCGCCGAACTCCTTGAGCTGGCGGTCCATCGCGCGGCTCTCGCTGTCGAGGTACGACTCGTGGTTGTGCAGCTCGAGGAAGGCGAAGGCCTTGGGGTTCGACAGCGCGAACTCGACCATCGCCATCCACAGTGACTCGAACTGCGCGCGCGGCGGCGCCGTCGGCGTGAACGACGTGTAGACAACGCGCGCGATGGACTCCTTGCAGCGCCGGAAGACCTCGTTGACCAGCGCATCCTTGCCCGAGACGTAGTGATAGAGCGTGCCCGCGGCGACGCCGGCGCGCCGCGCCACCTCCGGCATCGCCGTGCCGTGAAAGCCCCGCTCGACGAACGCCGAGAGCGCCGCGTCGAGGATCGCCTCGTGCTTTGACTGCTTGCGAGCTGCGTTGATACGTCGGGCGCTCATGCGAATGAATGTTCGTTTGACATCGACCGAGAGCCTACCAGGCGCGACGCTCGCGTTCAAGGTGCAATCTATTTATTCTATATATACGGTAATTTAAAGAATAGCCCGGCGCTCCCTCTTGCATTCCCGGCGCGGGCCTGTCAGTTCTCTTTTCGAATGAACGTTCATTCGAATATTGCAACTAGCAGGAGCTACCTGATGAAGACTCGAGTGATCATCGTCTGTTCCGTCCTGGTGGCGGCCATCAGCTGCGACAAAGAGAAGATCCAGTCGCCCTACTACTGGAGCGATCTGTTTCTCAACATGTACGCCAACGAGCTCGTCATCGGCGACCTCGAGCCGGGGCCGGCGCCGCTCGCGCACAAGCGCACCGTGCTGCTCATCACCGGCGTGACGATCAAGGCCAAGTGGTTCGATCCGATCGTCGCGCGCCTTCGCCGCGACGGCTTCGAGCCGGTGGTCTACGAGCCGCCGGCCCTGCTCAGCGGCTCGCTCTTCCAGGCCGCGCGCGACCTGGCCGACGTCGTCGCCAAAGTGCGGGCCGACAGCGGGCAGGACAAGATCGACATCCTCGCCGAGTGCACCGGCGGCGTCATCGCGCGCTACTACGTTCACACGCTGGGCGGAGACAAGCTCGTCAACCGCCTCGTGACCTTCGTCTCGCCGCATCACGGCATCGACCGCGCGCTGATGGCGGCCAAGCTCGCCGGCTGGCCCGCGCTCTACGACCTCTCGCCGGGCAGCGCGTTTCTACTGGCGGTCAACGCCAAGCCGACGCCCAAGAGCGTCAAGCTGACGTCGATCTACACCTGCGCCGACGAGTACATCACGCCCTACCAGACGTCGATCGTCGAGGGTGCCAAGAACATCGGCCTCTGCGACGAGACCGTGGGCCACTTCCAGACGTTCTACGACCCCAAGATCTACCTCATCATGCACAAGGCGCTGACCGAAGGTGACACGCCCGCTAGCGGGCAGAACCAGTCCATCGCACCGAGCACGGTCAATCCCAACGGCAGCGCCAGCAACACGGGCAACGCCGGCACGCCGGCCGAGGACGTCTCGGGCGACGGCGTGCCCAACGTCGGCTGTTCGGCGGCGGGCATGTCGAGCAGCTCGACGAGCGCGACGGCCACCGGCCTATGGATCCTGCTCGCCACGCTGGCGCTCGTGCTGCTGCGTCGTCGCAAGGCGGCGCCCCTGCTATGATGGGCCGTGCCATCCGCGAGGCTACGTTTCCCCGGGCTCTGCCTGCTGCTCGCGCTCTCCTGCATCGGCTCGCGCGGCGAAGGTTGGTCCGGCGATGGCGAAGCGCGCGAAGCGCGTGACGCATCCAGCCTAGGAGGCGCAGAGCGCCTCGACCCTGCCGATCGCCAGCGGCACGCGTTCTTCCCGCGTTGCCCCTTCAGCGGCTACTGCCTGGCCGCGCCCGTCGGCGTGCGACGCCAGCGATCGAATCGTCCTTCAACATCGGTGAGACGATTCCTGCTCTTCGGCCGACAGCTGATCTAGGCCCCCCCGCCCCCTCGAACAAGCGCATCGAACAACCATCCTCTGCCCAACGGGGGCCGCACCGTCATGCAAAAGCTCATTCACGGACTTCATCGCTTTCAGACCGACGTATTTAGCGATCGCCGCGCGTTCTTCGAGCAGCTCGCCAAGGGCCAGGCGCCCGAGGTGCTGCTGATCACCTGCTCCGACTCGCGCATCGACCCCAACCTGATCACGCAGTGCGAGCCAGGCGAGCTGTTTATCGTGCGCAACGCGGGAAACATCGTCCCGCCTCATGGCGCCACCGCCAGTGGAGAAGCCGCGACCATCGAGTACGCCGTCGCTGTGCTCAAGGTCAAAGACATCATCATCTGCGGGCATTCGCACTGCGGCGCCATGAAGGCGATCCTCGACCCACCCGACGCTGAAGAGCTGCCGGCCGTCACCGGCTGGCTCGGCCACGCCGACGCCACGCGTCGCATCATCCGCGAAAACTACGGACATCTGGATGGCGCCGCCAAGCTGATGGCGACCATCGAAGAGAACGTGCTCGTCCAGCTCGAGAACCTGCGCACGCTGCCCGTCGTCGCCGCTGCTCTGTCGGCGGGTCGGCTGCATCTGCACGCCTGGGTCTACAAGATCGAGTCGGGCGAGGTGTTCAGCTTCGATCCCGAGTCCGAGGAGTTTCTCCCGGTGGACCCGCAGCGCGTCAAACGACCGATGCGGGGCCGGCGTCTGACCACTCCGTCGATCTAGAGAGCAGCTAGAGGCCGCCGTGGCGCGGGAAGCGCGGCATCTTCTTGGGCTTGTGCTTGTCGAAGAGGCCGCGCAGCTCCGCCAACACGGCGCTTCGGCGCCGCTGTCGGCGGCGGTTGCGGTCGTAGCCATCGAAGACGACGTAGCAGCGCTTCTTGCCGCGCCGCTGCAGCGTGAACTTGTAGCGGTACTTGGCCGAGGCGTCCTTGTCGTGGCGCATGCCGCAGACGCGACGCAGCACCGCGAGCAGCTTCGCGCGCGCTGCCGCGCCGAGCGTCGTCTCGAACGACTGGCGCTGAGCGCGGGCGTGCAGCGCTAGCGGCGCGGGACGGTTGGAGTGCCAGCTGGCCTTGCCGCCGGCGCCGACGGTGACGCGCCACTCGCCGTTGGCCGCATCCCAGGCCTCGACCTTGATCAGCGCGCCCTTGGCGTTGGTCGTGACGGCGGGCTTGGGATCGTCGTCCTTGCCGAGCAGATCGGCGCCGGGCGGCCGGGCGTATGCAGCGCTCGCAGCAGCCGCGAGCGCCGAGCCGGCGAGCATGAAGAGCGAGAACGCGCGCCTCATCAAGGCCTAGGTTACCAGATCCGTCCTCGCGCGCCGGCTATACTGCTCGGCGATGGCCACGCGGGTAGGAACAGCCATGGTGAGCGCGGCGCTCGGCGTATTGCTGGTGCTCGTGAGCTCGGGCTGTGATGGCGGCGGCGGCACGCAACCGCCAGCGCCCGACGGCGGCGGCGACGGCGACGGCGGTGGCAGCACCGTCACACTGCACCTCGGCGATGTCGTCGACGCCGACGGAGAAGGCCACGCCGATGTGGTGCGCACGCTGACGGTCGCGCAGCCGCTGACCGTCATCGTCGAGCTCGACGGCGCACCGCGCGTGATCGAGGCCGCGCTCGACGCCGCGCAGGCCGACGTCCAGCTGGCGCTCGACGGTGGCGAGCTGGGGCGCGGTGACGTGTGGATGCGTCCCCGACCCGTGACGGCGAGCTCGCTGCGCCTGACGCTCGAGGGCAGCGGCGACATCACGTTGCGCGTGTACGCGCGCGGCGCGCCGCCGCCGCCCGTGCGCGAGGCGCGCGGCCTGGTCTGGACCGACGCGGCGCTGCTCGACGCCCCCAAGATCGTCGGCCTCGGGCGCGTGCTCGCCGCGGCGTCGAGCGACGGCCACGGCGGTCGACTGCTCGATGCGTGGCTGCGCCGTTTTTCGACCACCGCGCACTCCGAGCGCGTCGGGCCGGCGCTGCTCGCCGACGAGATCGCCGCCACGCAGGGCAGCGACCCGTCCAAATGGGATCTCGACGCCCTGCCCTTCAGGGTGACCGCCGTGCACAATCGCCTCGACCTCGGTCCGCGCGGCGGCGGCTGCGGCGAGCTGCGCGTCTCGATGGCTTCGACGCACCCGGTGCACGCGCCGCTGCACATGATCTTCCTCTTTCGCCAGCCCGCCGGCGACGACGACACGGCGCCCGACGGCACCGTGCACTGCCACGGGACGGCGCGGCGCTGGGCGCGGCTGAGCGCGCTCGACGGCGCCGCGTTCGCCAGCGCAGCCACTGCGCTGCTCGACGCGACGCTGGTGCGCGAGCGCTTCTTGCTCGCCGAGACCGTCGAGCTGACCGTCTCGCCGTGGGAGTGGCGCCAGTGGAAGCTCGAGCCCAACGCCGATCCCAAGCTGCCCGAGCGCTTCGAAAACCCGCCGCTCTTCCAGACGCTCGACGTCGACGCGCTCAACGCGGCAGGCGCACGCCGTGACGACTTTCTGACCTTCGTGGCAAAAAACGCCGCAGGTCTCGACGCGCGTACAGTCGAGCTGCCGGAGCGTTTTCGTGCAGCGTCGGCGCGCGTTCCGCCCGGCGTGCCGCGCACCGACATCGATCTCGGCGGACTCGACGCCAAGATCACCAGCGCGTATCCGAGCCTGCAGCGCAACCTCGGCATCGTCGGCTGTCCCGTCTGCCACACCACCGACGCCGAGTTCGTGCAGACCACGCCGCAGCGCACGTTCAGCACGTTCTACAAGCGCGAGCTGCTCGCGCGCGCCGCCTACCTCGACGCGATGAACCAGGGACAGGCGCCCGCGACGCCGCCCTTCGGCCCGCTGCAGACGTTGCCTTGACGCTGCGCTAGCGCCACCGCCGCCGCCGCCGCCGCCGCCGCCGCTGCCATAGCAGCAGCGCGATCAGCAACAACCCCCACGGCGCGCCGCCAGCGCTGCCAGTCGTGCGACATCCACAGCCGCTATCGTCCGCGCTGCCGTTGCCGTCGCCCGCGGCGCTCGCGCCGTCGTTCGTCGCGGCGCGCGCGTCACGCGCTGCAGCGCCATCACCCGCGACGCTGCCGTCGCCAGCCGGCACGACCGCATCGCGCTGCGCGCTCGGCCCATCGCCAGCCACGCCGCCGTCCGGCGCCGGCGGCGGCGGCTGCGATGTGCCGCGGCGCCGCGCCACGCGCGAGATCGAAAGCTCGTCGAGCAAGCCCTTGAAGGCGCCGTCTCCGTTGGGACAAGCAGCGCGCGCACCCGGCGCGCCGATGAGCAGCGGCGCGCTGCTCTGGTCGAGCGTGCCTTTGGGCATCGCGACGTCGACGACGAGCTTGTCGTCGACCCAGCAGCCCGCCTGCCCGCTCGGTCCGTCGTACTCGCACGAGACATGCGACCACTTATCGAGCGGCAGCGCGGGTGTGATCAGTGACTGCTGCGCACCGTTGACGCCAAAGCGCACCTGCAGCGCGGCGTTGTCCTCGAGGACCACGCTGTAGCTGCCGCCGGGGCCAAAGCCGCCCTTGCTGACGACCACGCGATAGTTGTTGTTGGCGTCGCAGTTGGGATCGCTCGGCCTGATCCAGAAGTCGATGGTGATGCCGTTGACCGGCGTGAGCGTGGCCGAGTGCGGCACTTCGACGCGATCGTCGACGCCATCGAATTGCAGGGCGCGGCCGATGACGCCGTTGTTGCGCTTGGACACCGAGAGACCGCCTTTGAGGGTGCCGGTGTTGAAGTAGCCCGACACGTCGGGCACGCGCGTGAGATCGAGGCTGCCGTCGGGACGCACGTTCTCGTTGAAGTGCCAATAGCCGGCGTATTTGCCGTCGAGCCCGTCGTCGAAGACCAGCTCGACGTAGTTGGCGGTGTTGCTGCCGAACAGCGGCCACACGTCGAGCGCCTGGGTCACCGGGAGCTGGGTGAAGGCCTTGGGGCCGGGTGAAGAGAAGAACAGCCGCGCCGTCAGATCGGTGTCGGGGTTGACGCCGCCGTCGACGATCGCGATGCCCCAGTTGGTGGGGTAGCCGAGCACGGCGAAGGAGTTGCGCCGCGGGCCACAGCCGGGCGGGTTGTCCTGCGTGATACACGGCAGCTGCGACGCGTCGAGCATCACGGCCGAGCCGTCGGGCATCAGCCACGGGTAGGCGCCGTGCACCAGCGCGCCGTCGGCGAAGACCGAGCCATCGGACGCGCGCAGCGGTCGTTCGGCGAGGCGGTACTTGCCGATCACGGCCGCGTCGTAGGCCATGTGCGACAGCGAGTGCGGCGTCGACCAGCCCGACACGCCGCAGGGCGTCTGGTTGACCGCGTACATCAACACGTCGATGGTGCCGTCGTTTTGAGGGTGTCCCTGCCAGACGAGCAGCTTGCCGTCGGCGGTGACCGTGGGCTCGATGCCGCGCAGTTGGGGCGCAAGCGGCGTGGCCGTGCCGAGCGTCGCTTTGTGCACGCGCGCGCTGGCCGTCTGCGGATCGGCGATCCACAGCTGCAGCCGCCGGCGTCGCAGGATCGCGCCGCCTTGCTGCGGCTTGGTCTCGGCGTCGGAGTCGATGAGCCAGAAGTCGTAGCAGTGGTAGGCACCCTGAGCCGCCGCCGCGCCGGCGTCGTTGCAGCGATACGGCGCGCGCGCGCGGTCGGGCTCGCAGATGGCGAGCGCGTTTTCGACGATGGTGGTGCCCATCAGCAGATCAAAGCGCGGGCTCCACAGCGGCCCCGCGGCGTCGGGCAGGCCGTCGCTGCGGTAGGTCGCGGCCTCAGGGCGCAACACCATCACACGCCAGCCCTGGTGGTCGCGCACGATGTAGATGCGACCGTCGAACGAGGCGTTGTGGCCGTTGCCTGAGAACGCGCTGCCGATGGAGATCGTGCTCGTGACTGCACCCGCCGGCGCCGACCAGAGCACGACCCACGCTACTGCCAAGACCAACCGCTTCATCGCGTCGTTATATCAGCGCGACCAAGCGGGCGTCGAGGCGGGTCCACCGTAGAGCTGGCGCGGCGGACCGCCTTCGGCGCTGATCGTGAAAAGCCCCCGCTTGCCGCCCGAGTAGACCAGGTGCTTGCAGTAGGGTGACCAGCTCGGGCTCTTGTTGTCGCTCGGCCCTTGCGTCAAGCGCCGGCGCGCGGCCGTCGCCGCGTCGATGACGTAGATGTCGAAGCCGCTGTCGCCGCGCGACGAGAAGGCGATGGTCTGACTGCCAGCGACGTGACACCAGCGCGGCTCCTGATTCTCGTAGCCTTCGCGCGTCAGCTGGCGCGGCTCTCCACCTTCGACACCGACGACGAAGATGTGCGGCCGCCCGGCGCGCGACGAGACGAAGGCGATCTGCCGGCCGTCGGGGCTGAAGGTGGGCGAGGCGTCGATGCCGCCGTGATGCGTCAGGCGGCGCAGCACGCGGCCGCGCGTGTCGATGAGGTGCACGTCCGAGTTGCCGGTTTTTGTCAGCGTGAGCGCGATGGTGCGTCCGTCGGGCGAGAAGGCGCCGCCGACGTTGAGCCCGCGATAGGACGCGATGGCGTGCGCTCGGCTGGCGCCGCGCGGCAAGAGATAGAGGTCGGGGTTGGCGTGCAAGTAAGACGTGAAGATCAGATCGCCGCTCGGCGACCACGCCGGCAGGATGTTGTGACGTCCGCCGCGTGAGATGCGCTGCACACCGCCGCCGGCGTAGTCGACGACGAAGATCTGGCGCCCGCCCGACGCCCCCGTCGGCGAGACGAAGGCGATGCGGCTGAGAAACGGGCCGCGCTCGCCGGTGTACGCGCGGTAGATCGCGTTGGCCAGCAGGTGCCCGGCGTGGCGCAGGCGGCGCGCGTCGAGCGCGAGCTTTTGCAGCTGGCGGCGCTTGCCGCCAAACGAGACGAAGATGCGCGCGCGAAGGTCCCACTTGGGTGGGCGCGGCGCGTCGGGGCGTGCTGCCGCGCGGCGGGCGATGCGCACCACGGCGACGGCGAGCCCGTCGTCTCCTTCAGTGCTGCGAGTGATGTTGAACTGTCCGCTGAGGCGCAGGTCGCGCTCGGCGGCGCTCCATACGTCCGCGGCGAAGCGGTGATCTCCACCGCCGCGCTCGGGCTCGAAGGCCACAGCGTAGGGTGCGAGGCGCGCCAGCTCGAGCCCCGCGGGGCGTCGACGGCGCCGGCGCCCCGTGCTCGTCGTCGACGTGCTGCTGCACGCGCTGGCGAGCAGCACGAGCGCCAGCAACAGGCACGAGGCCAGGCGGGAGATCCGACGGTCTGTCATCGAGCATGGACTATAACCGGATGGTCGCTATCGTAGCGCCGTGAACACACCCCGAAGCGCCGCACGTCATCCCATGCGCCGGCTCGCCCGCACCGCGCGCCGCTATCGCGGACGCTGGCTGCTGGCCACCGTCTACTCGGTCGCCAACAAGCTCTTCGACCTCGCGCCGCCGCTGCTCATCGGCGCCGCCGTCGACATCGTCGTCTCGCGCCAGCAGTCGTTCATCGCGCGCCTCGGCTTTGTCGAGCTGCAGACGCAGCTGTGGGTGCTAGCCGCGATCACACTCGCCGCATGGGGCCTCGAGTCGCTGTTCGAGTACGCCTACGCCCTGAAGTGGCGCGCGCTCGCGCAACGCATCCAGCATGACCTGCGCGTCGACGCCTACGCCCACGTCCAACGCCTCGAGCTGGCCTACTTCGAAGACCGCAGCACCGGCGGGCTGATGGCGATCCTCAACGACGACATCAACCAGCTCGAGCGCTTCCTCGACAACGGCGCCAACGACATGATCCAGCTCTTCACTACGGTGGTGGTGGTGGGCGGCGTGTTCTTCTTCTTCGTGCCGTCGGTGGCGTGGATGGCGATGCTGCCGATGCCGTTCGTGATCTGGGGCTCGCTGTGGTTTCAGCGCAAGCTCGAGCCGCGCTACGCCGACCTGCGCGAGCAGGTGGGGCTGCTCAGCGCGCAGCTAGCCAACAACCTCGGTGGCATCGCGACGATCAAGAGCTTCGTCGCCGAAGACCACGAGGTCGACGCGGTGCGCGAGACCAGCCACGCCTACGAGGAGGCCAACCGGCGCGCGATTCGGCTCAGCTCGGCGTTCGTACCGCTGGTGCGGATGGCCATCGTCGTCGGCTTCGTCGCGATCCTCGTCTACGGCGGACGCATCGCGCTCGAAGGGAAGCTCAACGTCGGCGCCTACAGCGTGCTGGTCTTCATGACGCAGCGGCTGCTGTGGCCGCTGACGCGCCTCGGCACGCTGCTCGACACCTACCGGCGCGCGATGGCATCGACCACACGCGTGCTCGACGTGCTCGACACCGAGCTCGGCATCGTCGGCGGCGAGCAAGCGCTGCCGCGCGCCGACGTGCGTGGCGAGGTGGCGCTCGAGGGCGTGGCCTTTCACTACGGCAGCGCGCCGACGGTGCCAGTGCTGCGCGATCTGTCGGTGCATGTCCCGGCTGGCGCCACGGTGGCCTTCGTCGGCGCCACCGGTGCCGGCAAGAGCACGGTGATCAAGCTGCTGCTGCGCTTCTACGACGTGGTTGGCGGCCGCATCACGCTCGATGGCCACGACCTGCGCAGCCTCGCGCTGCCCGACTTGCGGCGCGCCATCGGGCTGGTCAGCCAGGACGTGTTCCTCTTTCACGGCACCGTGCGCGAAAACATCGCCTACGGCAGCTTCGACGCCGACGAGGCGCGCATCGTCGAGGCGGCACGCGTCGCCGAGGCGCACGAGTTCATCACGGCGCTGCCTCAGGGCTACGACACCATCGTCGGCGAACGCGGCCAGAAACTCTCGGGCGGTCAGCGCCAGCGCATCTCCATCGCGCGCGCGGTGCTCAAGGACCCGCCGGTGCTGATCCTCGACGAGGCGACATCGTCGGTGGACAACGAGACCGAGGCGGCCATCCAACGCTCGCTCGAGCGCCTCGCCGTGGGGCGCACGACGATCGTCGTCGCGCACCGGCTGTCGACCGTGCGCAACGCGGACCGCACCTTCGTGCTCGAGCGCGGGCAGCTCGTCGAGTCCGGCACCCACGAGGAGCTCGTCCGCAGCGGCGGCATCTACGCCAAGCTTTGGCGCGTGCAGACGGGCGAGCGCGAGGACGCCGCCGCCTGAGACGGGCCCCCGCGGCGAAGTTCAAAACCTCTTGAACTCCATGAGCTGATGCTCCATGCTCCTGTTAAACGCCGCTCCAGGAGCTCAATGCATGAAAGCGCCTCAGCCCCGCTGGCTCTCCCAGCTCTTCGAAACCATCGACGCCAAAGACGCCGCCAAGTTCGCGCGCTACTTCACAGCCGAGGGCCGCTTCGCCTTCAGCAGCGCGCCCGAGGTCGTTGGCCGCGGCGCCGTCGAGCAGTTCGTCGGAGGCTTCTTCGACAGCATCGCCGGCCTCAGCCACACGCTCGACCGCGTCTTCGCCGGCCCGGGCGGCACGCTGGTCAGCGAGGGCCGCGTGACCTACACGCGACTCGACGGCTCGACCCTCGAGGTGCCGTTCTGCAATGTCTACTCGCTCGACGAGTCGCAGAACGCCTCGCCCAGCGACGGCCCGCTGATCCGCGACTACCGCGTGTACGGCGACTTCAGCCAGCTCTACGCCGCCGCCGCCTGACGCCGACGGCCGACTCCGATCACTTCGTCGGCAGAACCCGCACTACGACATCTTCGCGCGGCACGAAGCGCACCCAAGTGCGGCGCAACCTTCTCGCGCCAGCTCGCTTGAACCCGGCAGGGCGAACCTTGTACTGGCGCAAGGGTATTCGAGTCTTCAGCACCAGCAGCACCGTGTAGCGTCCTATCGGGCCCGCCCACCGAGTACCCGTCCGCATCGTGTAGGAGAAGCTGTAGTCTCCGCGCTGCGTGCTCGCTTTGTAGCCGCGCGGCGAGTCGTACTGGATCTTCAGCTTGATCGACTTCGATGGGGGAAAGGCCACGTCGAAGACATGCCAGTACTGCTCGATGTCTTTGATCGCGGTATCCGAGGGCCTACGGTAGTGCGAGACCAGCGTCTTCGTCAGCGCGCGCTTTTGCTTGTCGGTCAGGCGCGCGAGCTGCAGCCGCTTCGCGATGGTGTTTCGCGTTCGCCCGAGCTTTGCGATGTTCAGGGCCGAGGCGTGTCCGGCGATCGGCTTGGCGAGCTTGGCCGCGACCAACGCCTTCACGACGGCAGTAGAAAGCTTCAGCGCGTCGAAGACCGTCCCTTTGATGGTTCGCGTCACGACCTTGACGGGAGCGCGCTTGCCATTGATGCGCACCGAGAAGTTGCGGATGTAGCCAAACGGAACGTCGATTCCGTGGTGTGTGTAGGTCGCGTTGGGAAAACCGATCTTGAGCCTCTGGCGCTTTCTGCTCCGATTCGCGAGCACGTAGCTGGCGTGATACCGAACTGCGTGCAGCTTCTGTGGTGGGCCATTCGAAACAAATGACGGGTAGCTCAGCATCACGCCGTCGGTGATGACGATCTTCGCGCGTCGCATCGCCACCGTCGTGCTCTTGCCCATGATCACGGGGTCGGAGCCCGGTCCACCGAGGGGAGCTGGATTAGCAGACGCAGTGGACGACGCCAGAGCGGCCAAGGCTAGAGTCATCGCGCTGCGCATGATCCTGATCACCTCGGGCAGCATACAAGACGGCGTGGGCAGCACGCGCTGCTATCATCGCGCGATGCAGCCCCACACTGGCAAACGCGTCGTCGTCTCCGCCTACGGCGAGACGCCGCTGCAAGCGCTCGACGAGCACGTCACGCTCGAGGACCAGCCGCGACCCGACCCCGCCACGCTGCGCGCCGGCGACGTGATCATCGCCATCCGCAGCGCGGCCGTGGGTTGGGTCGACCTGCTGATGACCAGCGGGCAGTACCAGCACATGCCCGAGCCGCCGTACACGCCCGGCCTCGAGTACGCCGGCGTGGTCGACCACGTCGGTGACGCGGTCGAGGGCGTCGCGGTGGGCGACGAGGTGCTCGTCGACGCGCTCGCCGTCGGCCCGCGCTCTTCGACCGAGTACCGCGGCTACGGCGGCTTCGCACACTACGCCGTGGCGCCCGCCGACGCGCTGATGCCGCTTCCCCGCGGGCTCTCGTTCGACCAGGCCTGCAGCTTCTTAGGCAGCTACGAGACGGCCTATCACTGCTTGGTCGCGCGCGGGCGCGTGCAGTCAGGCGAGACCGTGCTGATCCATGGCGCCTCGGGCGCCACCGGCATGGCCGCCGTGCAGGTGGCCAAGATCTGCGGCGCGCGCGTCATCGCCACCGGCCGCTCCGACGACAAGCTCGCCGTAGTCGAGGCCTACGGCGCCGACCACGTGATCAACAGCAAGGACACGCCGCGCTTTCGCGACGCGGTCAAGGCGCTCACCGACGGGCGCGGCGTCGACGTGGTCTACGACGGCGTCGGCGGCGACATCTCGCTCGAGTCGTTGCGCTGCGTGCGCTTCGGCGCGCGCTTTCTGATCGTCGGCTGGGCGGCCACGCCCTTCGTCGCCAAGGGGCGCGGCCAGCGCGGCGCGCCCAACGCCAACATGCTGCCAACCAACCTGATCATGATGAAGGGCCTCGACGTGCTCGGCTGCCCCACCGTCATCGCCACCGGCCGCGACCCGAGCATTCGCCCACCGCGCCTCGCCGCGCTGCTGCGCTGGTGCGAAGAAGGGCTGATCAAGCCGCACGTCTCGCACACGTTCGACCTCGACGACTACGACGAGGCGATGCGCGCCAAGTGGCGTGGCGACGTCATCGGCGGCTGCGTGTTGCATCCGCGCCGCGTTAGCGAAGGGGACGTTCGCTAGCTTTTGCACGCGCGCGCGGCCGTTAACTCGCGCACGGTGCAGCAGCGCATCCCTGCGGTTCCGCGCCCTTGTCCACCTCCTGTCGATCGGCACGGCCCCTGCACCAAGGGCCGCGCGGAGGAGGAGGGGACTCACATGTTTAGCCATAGCCTTAGTCGTACGTTTGCGTTCACGATCCTGCTCGCCGCCGTGCTCGCGCTCTGCGCCAGCGCCTGCGGCGATCGAAACCTCGGCCCAGGCGACGACGGAGGCAGCGACGGCGCCGCGCGCGAGGACACGCGCGCGATCGCCGACGGCGCGCCGAGCGGCGAAGCGAGCGCCGGCGATGGCGCGCCAGCACACGACACGAGCGCCGACAGCGCCCCCGTCGACAACCAACGCTGCACCACGCCGAGGCAGCTGGCGCTCGGCAGCACCGGCCAGCTCGAGATCAAAGACGACACCGCTGGCCAGGCCAACCAGTTCGGCACCGACATCTCCTGCGGCAGCAGCTCGACCTTCGACGGCGCGCAGCGCTACTACCTCGTCGCCCTCGCCGCCGGCAAAACCTACCGCGTCACCCTCGAGCCCGACGCGTCGTTCGACGCCGCGCTCTACGCCTTCGCCGCGAGCACCGGCTGCAGCGCGCAGGCCATCGACGCCGCGTGCGAGGGCTACGTCAGCGACGCGCAAGGTGCGGGCAAGATCGAGACGATCACCATCTCGCCGATCATCGCGCAGGACTGGGTCATCGTCGCCGACAGCTACACCGCATCGGAGGCAGGCCCCTTCAGGCTGCGCATCGAGGAGATCGCACCGCCGAGCAACGGCACCTGCAGCGCACCCGCTGCGCTCGCGCTCGTCGGCGGCAGCGTCAAGGTCAACGGCGACACCACGCTGGCGGCCAACCAGTTCGGCCAGGACGTCTCGTGCGGCACGCCCTATGACTTCGACGGCGCGCAGGTCTACTACAAGGTCGCTTTGCAGGGCGGAAAGCACTACGAGGTGCGCGTGACGTCGAACACCTTCGACACCGCGCTCTACGCCTTCGAAGCGACCACGCCGTGCAGCGCCGCGGCGATCAATCTGCGCTGCGCCGGCGCGGTGAGCGACGAGACCAACGGCAAACCCGACGTGATCACGCTCTCGCCCAAGACCGACGGCGACTACATCATCGTCGTCGACAGCGACTGGGACGACGGCGCCGGCACGTTCGCGTTGAGCGTCGACGAGCTCAAGCTGCCGGGCAACATCACCTGCGCCGCGCCGTCGCCGCTGGCGCTCGCGCAGGGCAGCGGGCAGGTCAAAGCCGACACCAGCAAGTCCCGCGACGAGTTCGCCGGCGCCATCGACTGCGGCGCGACGCTCGGGCTCGACGGGCCGCAGCTCTACTATCGGGTGGCGCTCGCCGCCGGCAAGACCTACCGCGTCGATCTCACGCCCAACGGCTTCGACGCCGCGCTCTACGCCTTCCCCGCTGCGACGAGCTGTCAATCGGCGGCCCTCAACGCGGCGTGCGCGGCGCACTTCAGCGACAAGGCCGGCAGCAAGGCCGAGTCGGTGATGATCACGCCCGCGCAAAACGGCGACTACATCGTGGTCGTCGACAGCTACTCGGCCAGCGCCGCCGGTGCGTTCACGCTCGACATCCAACAGATCACCACGCCGACCAACACCACCTGCCAGAACGCCAAGACGATCACCTTGAGCAACGGTCAGGCGACGGAGAGCGCCGATACGTCGCTCTCCGTCAACGAGTTCGGCCGCAGCATCGACTGCGGCGGCAGCTACGACTACGACGGCCCGCAGCTCTACTACCGCGTGCGCCTCGAGGCGTCCAAGACGTACAGCATCGGCCTCACGCCGAGCGCCTTCGACGGCTCGCTCTACGCCTTCCCGGCCAGCGCCGGCTGCTCGGCGGCCGCGATCAACATCGCGTGCGCCCCTTACTTCGCGGAAAAAGCCGGCAGCGGCGGCAGTGAGTCGCTGAGCATCACGCCGCAGAGCACCGGCGATTGGATCGTCGTCGTCGACAGCTGGCTCAGCGGCGAGGGCGGCGCCATGAGCCTCGCGATCCTCAGCGCGCCCTAGCAGCCCAGGCCACAGATCGAGCCAACTCGACCCGATCTGGCCTCGCCAG
The DNA here is from genome assembly GCA_020431405.1 of Myxococcales bacterium. Taxonomy (GTDB): domain Bacteria; phylum Myxococcota_A; class Polyangia; genus JAGQIK01. The sequence goes on along the minus strand of JAGQIK010000638.1, from coordinate 7,542 downwards.
CCGCGCAGCCGCAGCGTCGCCAGTGAGACACTTCGCGTCCTTTCGCACCTGGCACGTGCCTCGCTTACATGTCCCACCATGATGTACGCAGAGCTGGTCCGGGAGGTCGCGCGGCGCGAGGGTGTCTCGCGGCCGAGCGAGGAGGTCAGACGCGACATGCGTGCGGTGCTCGCGGTGCTCGGCGGGCTGTTACCCGACGACTTACGCAAGCGCGTCGCCGTGCAGCTGCCGCCGCCAGCGGACGACGCGATGCTTGTCGCGCGCACAGACCGTGTGCCGGAGGCCGTCGCGGCCGAAGAGCTCTACCGGCGCGTCGCGCGGCGCCGCTCGCTGCGCCTCGGCGTCGCGCTCGAGCGCGCCCAGGTGATCTGCCTCGTCATCGGCGACGCGGTGGATCTCGCCAGCGCAGAGGCGCTCGCCGACGCCTTCGGCGAGCACGGCGAGGCGTTGTTCTTCGAGCGCCCGATCGCTGCGCCGCCTCCGCGCCCGCACCGGCCGAGCGGCGCGCACACCATCGCCGATGGCAGACCGGGCAGCACGCATCCGTTGAGCGAAGCGGCGCCGCACGAGACGTCACATCGACACTCGGTGGCGTCGACGTACAACCCGCACGGAACGCGCAAGATGTCTTCAGGCGGTGCGAGGGGCGACGATATCGCCGATGGCAGGTCGCCGCGCTAGACGCACGATGGCGTCCAGCACGGCGTGGGGAGCTACACGCGGGAAGCTACACGAGGGAAGCTAGCGAAACGCGCGCTACCAGCGGCGACGGCGGCAGCGGTTGCGGCGATAGCTCCAGTAGCGACCGGGACCACACGACGGGCGGCAGCCGCGGCGCGCGTAGTCGTAGTGCTGTCCAGGCGGACAGGCCATCGTGGCCTTGAAGCAGCGGCCGCCCGAGAAGTACCAGCCCACCGGACACATGCGGCGACAGCCCCAGCCCGCGCGGTAGCGGTAGCCGTACGGGCAGGTCGTCACGCGCGCGCGGCACGACTTGTAGTAGGTGCTGTAGTAGTAGCCCGCCGGGCAGGTCTGCCAGCTGCGGCAGCGGAAGCCGTTCCACACGGTGCCCGCGGGACAGGTGTGCGCGACGTGGCGGATGCAGCGCCGGTAGTAGCCGCTCCAGCGCCACCCGGGAGAGCAGGTGCGCACGCGGCCGGCGAAACGGACGCAGCGGCCGAAGGAGTTGCGGTAGAAGCCAGCGGGGCAGCGCACGACGTGGCGACGGTGCACCACCGCACGAACGCAAGAGACGCCGCGACGGACATATCCGGCGGGACAGGGGCGCATGCGGCGATGAGGGGGCGCGACGCGGCGCGGCGGCACGCGGCGATGGATAACGCGGTTGCGCACGCAGCGCCGACCGACACGATGGTATCCGCCGGGGCAAGGACGCGCTTCGGCGGTCTGAGCATCGACAACCAACAATCCGGCGGCAACAGCTAGCACCGTCGCCAGCTTGATATGCATTGAATCCTCCACGCCACACGTGTGGCTCTTCGGGTCACGTCCAATCGCGACAGCCGCGAATGCTATCTCTGACGGCGCGTGGTGCGCTCGAATTCGACAAAAAAAATTCGGAAATCGTGCGGGGGGTAATCGACCTCAGTGGCCGGTGGAAGACGAGCTTCCGCGGCTGCGGCTGAAGCGCCGCGCCGACTCGGCAAAGCTTCGCAGGCGCGCTTCGACACGCGCGTTGATGCTGCCGCTGCTGAAGTTTCCGGCGGCATCGCGAACGCCGGCGGGCACGCCCGTGAGCAGCGCGATCGCGTCGTCGACGTGCTCGATGGCGTGCACCGAGAACTTGCCCTCGGCGACGGCGGCGACCACATCGTCGCGCAACATCAAGTGTTTGACGTTGCTGGCAGGTATCAGAACGCCCTGCTCGCCGGTCAGCCCGCGATCTGCGCAGACATCGAAGAAGCCCTCGATCTTGTCGTTGACGCCGCCGATGGCCTGCACGTTGCCACGCTGATCCACCGAGCCGGTGAGCGCGAAGCTCTGTTTGATCGGCGCTTCGGCCAGCGCCGAGAGCAAGGCACATAGCTCCGCCATCGAGGCGCTGTCGCCATCGACGCCGCCGTAGGACTGCTCGAAGACGAGGGTCGCCGCGAGCGTCAGTGGTATGTCAGCGACAAAGCGCGAGCCCAGAAAGCCGCTCAAGATCAGCACGCCCTTGGAGTGGATCGGCCCGCCGAGCTTGACCTCGCGCTCGATGTCGACGACCTCGCCCGCGCCGAGGCGAACGCGCGCTGTGATGCGTGTCGGGTGACCGAAGGTCTGCTCGCCGAGCTGGAAGACGGCGAGGCCGTTGACCTGCCCGACTTGCGCTCCGTCGGTGGCGACGAGAATGTCACCGCGACGCATCGCCTCGAGCAAGCGGTCCTGCACGCGGCTGGCCCGCCGCAGCTGCGCTTCGACCGCGACGCGCACGTCGGCGGCACCGACGATCCCGTGCTCTGCCTCGCTCGCGTAGTAGCTCGCTTCGCGCAGCAGGTCGACGATCTGTCGCATGTGCACCGAGAGCTTCTCGGCGTCGCCGGCACGTCGCGCGGCGTAGTCGATGACCGACGCCACCGCCGATCGGTCGAAGGCCAGCAGCTCCTCCTTGCGCACCAACGTCGCCACCAGCCTGGCGTAGAGGGACTGCGAAGCCTCGTGGCGATCCATCTGCTCCTCGAAGTCCACCAGCACCTTGAACAGCTCGAGAAAGTCGGGATCGGCGCCGACGAGCAGGTAGTAGAGCAGTCGCTCGCCGACGAGGATCACCTTGGTGTCGCGCAGCGGCACGGGCTCGGGATCGAGCGATGCGGCGTGCGGCAGGCCGATGGCTTCGGTGACCGACTCGATGCGGATCTCGCCCGAGCGCAGTGCGCGCTTGAGCGCGTCCCAAGCGAAGGGCTGCAGCAGCAGCTTGAGCGCATCGACGATGAGATATCCGCCGGAGGCGCGATGCAGCGCACCGGGCTTGATCAGCGTGAAGTGCGTCATCGTCGTGCCGAAGTGCGACTCGTGCTCGATGCGGCCAACGAGGTTGGCGTAGGTCGGGTTGTCCTCGTAGACCACTGGTGCTTGGCGCCCCGAGCCGTCGCCGACGAGCACGTTGACTTGATAGCGGCGCAGCGGGCCGTCACTTCCCCCCGCGTGCTCGAAGGCGCGCTTGAGCACCGCCTCGACGTCCTCGGGCGAGCTCTGCTGCAGCAGATCATCGACGCTGTCGACGACGTCGGCCTCGAGCGCCTCGAGGTGCGCGAGTACCGCGGGCAGCTCGGCGTAGTCGCGGCGCAGCGGCTCGAGCATGTGGTGTGTGGCCGTGGTGGCGATCTCGCGATCGAGCTGGCGCAGCGCCTCGTGGTGCTCGCGGCCCCAGTGATTGAACTGACGCAGCAACTGCCCGAGCTCTTCGCTGACCTCCTCGATGGTGTGACCGATGCGCTCTTGTACGTCCGGTTCGAGCGCGCTGAACTGCTCGGGCGGCATCACCTTGCCGTCACGAAGCGGGGCGACGCCGATGCCCGACTTGGTGTGCAGCAGCGCGACGTCGCGTTCCACGGCGCGCGCCTCGATGTCGTCGAGCGCTTGCTTCTGACGCTCGGCGAACGCACTGACGAGCTGCTTGCGGCGCGTGCGGTACTCCTCGCTCTCGAACGCAGCGCGCAGCGCGACGCGAAGCTGCGCCAACGCCCGGTTCATGTCCTGCGCGAGCGCCATGCCGCGACCACACGGCAGCTCGAGCAAGCGCGGCTTGCCCGGCTCGTCGAAGTTGTGCACGTAGCACCAGTCGGCGGGTGCTTCGCGCTCGCCGGCCGAGCGCTCGAGGTAGTCGCGCAGCAGCGTCTGTTTGCCCACGCCGGGAGGGCCGATGGCAAACAGGTTGTAGCCGTGCCGCTTGATGCCGATGCCGAAGCGCAGCGCCTCGACGGCACGGTCTTGTCCAACGACACCTTCGACCAGCTGGGCGTCGTCTGTGGATTTGAAGGCGACGTCAGCCGGCCGACAGCTGCGGCGCAAGGCTGACAGTTCTAGCTTGGTGGCTGCGCACATGCTGTGAGGCGGTGCATGCGATATGCCGCCGAGCGCGTCGCGGATTCCTCCGCATTCGCGCGCCTCCGCTCGAGGCGAGTGCGATTCAGCGGTTCAGATCGCGCCGCTCGGGTCGTTTTGCGTCGCGGAGCCGTTTCGCGCGGAGTCGGTCGATGTCTTCGCCTCGTCGGACGTCTCGGGCGCCTTCTCGACGGCCTCCTCGATGGCCTCCTCGAGCCCTTCATCACCAAAGATGCGACGGTACTCGAGCGTGTGGCGCTCCTTGAGCTCTTCCTTGTCGATGTATCCGCTGAAGATGGTGCGGTCGAGCGGGAAGACCTCGGGCGAGAGCGTGACGCTGTAGACGTGCCAGATCACGAGCACGAGCAGCGCCAGCACCGCTTCCTTGCTGTGAGCGACCGCGGCGGCTGGGATCAGCTGGCCGGGCAGCAGCTGGGCGGCCTGCATCGGGAACATCAAGATCAGCCCTGAAAAGACCATCACCATGCCGCCCAGGATCAGGCCGATGTATTCGAACTTTTGCCGGTAGTCGAACTTGGGCAGCTCGGGGCCGCGCTCGCGGAAGCCGAGGTAGTAGAGCAGGTTGTGCCACGCGTCGCGCAGGTCCTGCGGCGTGGGCAACAGCGTCGGCCGCATGCGGCCGGTGACGATGCCGATCACGATCGAGAGCAGGTGCGCCCCAGCGTGTGCACAGAACACGATGCCGGCGATGCGATGCACGCGGCGCATGGCGTCGAGGCCGCCGAAGAGGTTCATGATCCACAGCGAGACGTCGCCGCGCAGCGACTGCGGAAAGCCCGTCAGCACGAGCACGACGAACGTGACCATGGCGAGCGTGTGCTCGACGCGGCGGATCGGCGAGAAGCGCTCGACCATCACCGTGCCGTCTTCGCGCGTTACGATCTTGGGAGGCTTGTTCATGACGACCTCCTCACCGAGCTCTTGCGTCTACGCAGGCGGTAGAGGTGAAGCAGAATGTGCAGCACCAGCGCGCTGATGATGAACGGCACGAGCAGCTTGTAGGCCCAGTCGACCAGCCATACCAGCGGCGCGCTGGCCAGCGTCGGCTGGTAGTGCGAGAGCCAGGCGTCCGCGAAGTTGGGCGTCGCCTTCTCGTGGCACTTCTTGCAGACCGTCAGCACGCGCGCGCGCAAGGCGTGCTTCTGCCCCGGCTCTTTGAAGCGCCGGATGTCGTGCACGCCATGACAACTGACGCAGCTGGCCATCGGCTTCTTGGCCTTGCCCGCTCCACGCGCGTAGAGCGCGTTCGAGCGACCGTGGAAGTCGTCGAGGTACGTGCTGTAGACGTTGGCGCTGAGGCCGTAGCGCTTCATGCGCTTCTTGTCGGAGTGACACTTGCCGCACAGCTCGTGCACCTTGGCGCGCGCCCCCTGCGTCTTGGGGTCGAGGTTGCGATGCGCGCCGTGACAGTCGGTGCAGGAGGGAACGTCCTTGGCCGACGACGCGCGTGCGAGCGCCTTGCCGTGCACTGACAGCGCGTAGACCTTGCTCACCTTCTCGTGGCAGCTCGCGCAGCGCTTGGGGATCTCGGCGCGCACCTTGCGAGGCGAGCGCATCCGGTGCGCGTCGTGGCAGTCGATGCAGGTGGGCGCCTTGCCGTTGCCCGAGGCCAGCTGCTTGAAGTGGATGCCGTCGAGCGAGCGCGTGTAGTAGGCGTAGTGACAGCGCTTGCACATCTCCGAGGCGGCCACCCTGTAGGCGCGGGCGTTGCGCGCGCCGACCTTGGGGTGCGGGTGATCGCTGATCGAGCGATGGCAGTCTTGGCAGCCGAGCTTGGCCCCGTGCGCCGAGGCCTTGTAGGCCTTGGCGTCGATGGCCACCGAGAGCTTGCTGCCGTCGGGGAACTTGAGCGGGTCGTCAGGCTCGCGGTGGCAGTCGAGGCAGCCTTCGCTGGCCTTGGCCGCCGCCTTGCTGAGCTTCATCAACGAAAGGTCACGCTTGGTCAGCCGGCGTTCTGCTCGCGCGTGCTCACAAGGCACGGCGAGCGAAAGCCCCACGCCGAGCGCGAGTAGCGCGCCAACCGCGCTGCGACACCTCACTCCTGGGTCCGTTTCTCTTCGCGCTCCGCCGCGACCTCGGCTCGAAGCTCGTCGAGCTCGCCGTCGTCGCGCAGCACCTCTGCGCCCTCGGTGCCCTTGTTGCCCGCCTTGCCGTCGAGAGCCGAGGCCGCCAGCGCGTAGTCGCCGCGCAGCAGGTAGGCCTTCTCGCCTGCGTGCTTGGTCAGCCGCGCGTAGAGCGGCTGGAAGATCGCGTAGGCGATCGCCGCGACGATCACGAACGGGAATCCGATCACGAACAGCGCGCCGAGCAGCGGGCTGAGCGCGACGACCAGCAGAGCGGGCAGTCGCCGGTAGGTCGCACCGTCGATACCGGGCAGCGGCTCGTCGTCGGCGCTGACAAAGCTGATGTCGGGTGGCCAGACCGAAAGGTAGACACCCTTTCGCGTCGTCGTGCCTGCGAGATAACGTGCCATGATCAGCCTCCAGCGAGTTGGTTACGCTTAAAGGGTGACCATCACGCGCCGATCGCGACATCGGACCGGGTGCCGATCGGCATCGGAAAAACTACCTAGATCGCCGAATCGATCACCCTAAGCCTCGACCCGCCGACAAATGCTCGAGTTACTGGCTGCAAACACGACGCACGGGCTGGTGGCAATGTGTTGGCTGCTGTTGGTTCGGCGGCTCGCAGGCCCGATGCCGCCCAGCTCGTGGATGCGTCTGCTCGAGCTGGGGGTCGCGCTGCCCGTGCTCGCCACGCTGCTGCAGGCGATCGACGCGTTGACACCGCCGGTGGGGATGCTGGTGCTGCGTATCGAGCAGTGGAGCGCGACGATGATCACCAGCAGCGCCACCGTGTGGGTGCCCGCGCTGACGTTGCTCGTGGGCACGACGCTGCTGTTTGTGGCGCAGGAGCTGGTACCGCGCCTGATCGACATGCGATATCGCACCAGCGCGGGTCAGAAAGGCACGCCGCGGCTGCAAGCCAGCCTCGATCGCGTCAAGGCGGCTTACGCGGCGTGCGGCGCGGCGGCTGGCAACCGGCGTCAGCTAGCGCACGTGGCGCGCACACGCGTGCGTGTGATCGACAGCGAGCGCCGGCAGGCGGAGCTAAGCGGGAGCAGCGCGCCGCTGGTGTCCGTCTCGCGTGGGTTGGCCGACGCGCTCGACGACGAGGCCCTCGACGCGGTGATCGCGCACGAGCTGGCGCACCTGGTGGTCGGAGGTCGCGCGCGGCTGTGGACGCTGTGGTCGCTGCGCCTACTGCAGGCGAGCAGCCCGGCGGCGCTGGTGACCTTCCGTTCGCTGATCGAAGCGCGCGAGGCGGCGTGCGACGCGCTGGCGGCGCGCGTGACACAAAAGCCGTTGGCGCTGGCGGCGGCGCTGCTCGAGGCGCATCGGCTCGCCGTCGGACGCGAAGGCGAGAGCCGCCTCGCGCGCGCGCAGCGGCGGGTGCTGCGACGCGCCGAGCTGGCTT
>JAGQIK010000078.1 GCA_020431405.1 Myxococcales bacterium | reverse complement strand
GGATCGCCGCCGAGCGCTCCTCGTGGGTCAAGTCGACGTACATCTCCTACGACACCGCGCTGCTCGCCGCCAAGGCGCACGAGGCGCTGATGGCGCGTACCGGCGAGCTCGCCGCCGAGGCCGCGCGCTTCGATCGCCTACAGCTCGACCCGGTGGTGCGCCGCAAGCTCAAGCTGCTCAAGCTGAGCCTTAGCCTGCCGGCGCCGCGCGACGCCAAACAGCGCGCCGAGCTGGCGGGCATCGCCACCAAGCTCGAGGGCATCTACGGCAAAGGCAAGGTCTGCAGCAAGCGCCTCGCCGTCGCGTGGAAGCGCGCCGAGAAGGCCAAGAAGCTGCCCGACAACAACTGCCTGTCGCTCGGCCAGCTCGGCACCGTGCTCGCCAAGAGCACCAACTACGACGTGCTGCTCGAGGCCTGGACCAAGTGGCGCGAGGTCTCGATCCCGATGCGCAAAGACTTCGCGCGCTACATCGAGCTCGCCAACGCCGGCGCGCGCTCGCTCGGTTTCAAGAACCTCGGCGACCTGTGGAAGTCACGCTACGACATGAAGCCGTCGGCCTTCGAGGCCGAGGTCGATCGCCTCTGGGGGCAGGTCAAACCGCTCTACGACGACCTGCACTGCTTCGTGCGTGCGCGCCTGCAGAAGCGCTTCGGCAAGAAGCGCGTGCCCGACGGCGCGCCGATCCCGGCCCACCTGCTGGGCAACATGTGGAGCCAGTCGTGGGCCAAGCTGCACAAGCGGCTTCTGCCCGAGCCGCGCGCCGGCGCCGTGAGCATCGAAAAGGGCCTCAAGCGCAAGAAGACCGACGAGCGCGCGATGGTGCGCTACGGCGAGGGCTTCTTCGCCTCGCTCGGCCTGACCAAGCTGCCGGCGAGCTTCTGGCAGCGCTCGATGTTCAAGAAGCCGCGCGACCGCGACGTGGTCTGCCACGCCAGCGCCTGGGATCTCGATTGGCAAGCCGACCTGCGCATCAAGATGTGCATCGACATCGACGACGAGAACTTCAGCGTCATCCACCACGAGCTCGGCCACAACTACTACCAGTATTACTACCGCGATCAGCCGCCGCTGTTTCGCGACAGCGCCAACGACGGCTTCCACGAGGGGCTCGGCGACACGATCGCGCTCTCGGTCACCCCGACCTACCTCAAGAAGCTAGGCCTGCTGCGGCGCCTTCCGCGCGGCGAGCTCAACACGCTGATGAAGCGCGCGCTCGACAAGGTCGCCTTCCTGCCCTTCGGCATCATGATCGACAAGTGGCGCTGGGACGTCTTCGCCGGCAAGGTCAAGCCCGCCGACTACAACAAGGCGTGGTGGGCGCTGCGCACGCGCTATCAGGGCATCGCGCCGCCGGTCGCGCGCAGCGAGGACCACTTCGATCCCGGCGCCAAGTACCACATCGCCGGCAACGTGCCCTACGCGCGCTACTTTCTGGCGGCGATCCTGCAGTTCCAGTTCCATCGCGCGCTGTGCAAGGTCGCCGGCCACCAGGGCCCGCTGCACACCTGCTCGATCTATGGCAACAAGGCGGCCGGCGAGCGGCTACGCAAGATGATGGCGATGGGGCTGTCCCGCCCGTGGACCGAGGCGCTCGAAGCCCTCACCGGCGAGAACGCGATGGACGCGAGCGCGTTCATCGATTACTTCAAACCGCTTCACGTCTGGCTGAAAAAGCAGAACAAGGGCCGCAAGTGCGGCTGGTAGCAGTGGAGGCTTAGAGATGGTTCGTCGAGTTTTGATCACCAGCACCATCGCGCTGGCCATCGCGGCGCTCGGCGCCTGCGGCGACAGCGGCGGCACGACCTTCAAGGACACCGGCGGCGGCACGCTGGACATCACCATCGACTTCTCGGTGGACCTCGGCGGCGTCTCGGACATCACCGTCGACAGCGGCGTCTTCGGCGACAGCACCGTCGACAGCCAGGGGTCGGGCGATCTGACGCACGACACAGGCCCCGGCATCGACACCGGCGGCGACACGTCGACGCCCTCGGACACCATGCCGGCCACGGACGTGCCCACCACCCCGATCACCTGCAGCACCTCGCTGGTGCTGATCAGCGAGATCAGCGTCGGCCAGCCCGACTACGTCGTGATCAAGAACTACGGCACCACGCCGGTGGACATCGCGGGCTACCGCCTGGTGATGACAGGCATCTCGCCGACGGCGCCCGACCAGTACACCGTCAGCGGCAGCACCGTGGTGGCCGCCGGCGCCAGCAAGTACTTCTTCGAGTACAACGACGGCACCATGACCGGCGACATCAATACTGGCGCCAACATCCCGTTCTATGACGGCCTCACCGGCGCCACCAACGGCAACTCCGTCGCCCTCTACGACGGCACCGGCAAGCTCGTCGACTACTGGGCGGTGATCCAGGCGGTGAACCTGCCCAACGGCGCCAACTACACCGCGCCGAGCATGTACCCGGCAGGCTTCACCAGCGCCTCGACCCACTCGGTGCAGCGCAAGACGACGGCGACGACCAACAAATGCCCCAACTTCGACGCCAACGACTACATCGGCGGCGCGATCTCGCGTCCCTAGTCCCGCCCGAAAAAATCTGACGCGCCAGTGGGACCGGTTCCGACGGCCGGGCACTGGTCAGGTGCGCTTGCAAGCGCGTGGCTCGCGGCCGCTGCCAAGCTATCCCCCCCGCTTCGGCGGAGCCTGACCTCGGTCGCGAGCCAGTCTTCCCCTACACTGCAGACATGACGAAACGTCCTGCGCTGTTCGTGGTGGTGCTGGGGCTGGTGCTGCTCGCCAGCTGTGGTGACAGCGGGTCGAGCCCCGACGCCACGCACGACGGCTTCAAAGACACCACCGCCGACTTCCTGCTGCGCGACATTACCCGCGATGGACCCCGCCCAGACGGTCTCGGCCCCGAAGGGCCGCCGCGAGACGCGAGTGTCGACTCGACCCTAGACGCAGTCGATGCCGGGTCAGATGCGCGCGATGACGCCCCCGACGCGGGCAACGATGGCACTGCGGACGCCCTCGACGCGGGCAACGATGGCACCGCGGACACCCTCGACGCCGCCGTCGACGCGGATGCAGCCCTCGATGTCGAGCCCGATGGCGCGTCCGATAGTACCCCAGACAGCGCCCCCGACGCGGATGCTACGCCTGCGGACAGTACACTCGATGCGGGAACGGCCGCCGATACGGGTTCCACCGACGCTGCTACGGATGGGTAGTGGTGAAAGAATTACTGGTTAAGATCGAATTGCTCGCAGTCGAGTGCCTGAACAGGTGTTCTCCTATGGCATGACCGAATATTTCCCACGGCTGCACCAAAGTATTTCTAATTATTGGATCTTTTAAGTATTGGAGGTTTGCACAGCCGGCCAGATGCGCTATCCCCGCTGCACGAAATAGGGGGATTTCATGGCCACTCGCTTGCGCTTCGCATTGTTAGCGGCTCTCGTCCTGGGCATCGGTGCCTGCGGCGACAGCTCATCTCCATCCGCCGACACCTCTGTCGACGGTGGTCAAAAAGACACGACCGTCGATTCGACCGCCGACACGCCGCCCTCGGGTGACATCACCATCGACGGTCCGGCACGCGACAGCACCGTCGACTCGACCCAGCCCGACATGCCGGGCGACTCCACGCCCGACATCGCGCCGGACACCAGCCCCGACGTCGGCCCCGACCTGCCGGCCCCGGACACCACGGTCGACACCACCGCGTCCGACGCTTTCGTCCAGCCCACCAACACGACCTGCGCCACGGCGCGCGTGTTGACGCTGAGCAACGGCTACGCGCACGCCATCGGCTCGCTGACCGGCGGCAGCAGCGAGTACACGCTGAGCTGCCGGCGCCACGGCGCCACGTCCAACAGCACCATCAGCGGCTACAACGTCTATTACAAGTTCACGCCGGTACAGAACTCCTGGTACCGCATCAACCTCACGCCGACCTTCACCACGGCCTACGCGATCGTCTTTACCAACCCGTCGTGCGCCGAGGCCGACATCGAGACCGACTGCCAGAGCGAAGGCGGCACCGGCAACACGAGCGACTCGGTCTCGTCGTCGAACACGACACGCTCGGTCTACTACCGCGCTGGCGCGCCCACCGACGTCTACATCATCGTCAAGGGCAGCAGCACCAGCAGCGCGGGTGACTTCCGCCTCGAGATCCAGGAGATCACGCCGCCCACCAACGGCACGTGCTCCGGCGCGCAGACGATCACGCTGACCAACAACGTCGGCACCGCCACCGGCGACTCGTCGCCGAGCCTCACGCCCGACGAGTTCAGCACGCTCGGCTGCAACAGCTTCGGCTCCACCAGCGGTTCCACCACCGCGATGGACGGCCCGCAGACCTACTACAAGTTCGCCGGCACCCAGGGCGAGCTCTACCGCATCAGCGTCTCGACCACGGGACACTCGGCCTACGCCTACGTGTTCCGCAACAACACCTGCACGCAGGCCACCATCGAGGCGGACTGCCAGTCGACCGGCAGCGTGGATGGCGGGCGCACGAGCAGCTCCTTCACGCAGAGCGGCACGTCGTTCTTCTATCGCGCGCCGGCCACCGGCGACATCTACGTCGCGGTCGACTCCAGCGACGGTGCCGACTGGGGCCAGCACACGGTGCGCGTCGAGCACATCGTCAACGGCCCGGCCGCCACGTGCGCCACGGCGCAGGCGCTGACGCTCACCAACGGCAGCGTGACGGTCAACGGCTTCACCGACACCGGTGCCACGGCGGACGAGTTCCCGTCGCTCGCGTGTCAGTCCGTCGGATCGACGTCCAACACGACGATGGACGGCCCGAATGCCTACTACAAGTTCGCCGCTACGCAGAACCAGTGGTATCGCCTCACGCTGTCGCCGTCGTTCAGCGCCTATATGTACGCCTTCACCTCGTCGTCGTGCACGGCCGCGGCGATCAACACCGACTGCACCAGCGCCGGCGCCACGGGCCTAACGCTCGGCTCGGTGAGCTCGGGCAGGACCGAGTCGATCTACTTCAAGGCGCCCGCCACCGGTGACGTCTACCTCGGGATCGACAGCACCAGCGCCACCACCGACGGCAACTTCACGCTCACCATCCGCGAGGTCAGCGCGCCGACCAACGGCACGTGCGCGGGCGCGCAGTCGCTGACGTTCAGCAACGGCGTGGCGACCGCCACCGGCTATATGGACCCCTACGCGACGCCCAACGAGTTCAGCGACGGCACTGCTTGCGGCAGCACGACGCTGGACGGCCCCAACGCCTACTTCCAGTTCAATGCCCAGGCCAACGCCGCCTACACCGTCACCGTGGAGAGCGTCGAGCTGACCGGCTCGGTCTACGCGTATATCTTCGGTGCGAGCTGCACGGAGGCGAACATCGAGACCGACTGCAGCAGTAGCGGCAGCACGGGGCAGCTCTCGCCGTCGATCAGCAGCACGGTGGGCGAAAGCGAGACGCTCTACGTCGCGCCCGGCGCCGCCGGCGTGCGCCACATCGGCCTCGGCAGCACGGCGAACTCGTTGTACGGCGAGTTCAAGATCACCGTGCGCGAGTTCACCACGGCGCCGACCAACCAAACCTGCGCGACCGCCCAGGCGATCACGCTCACCAACAACGCTGCCAAGGTCAACGGAAGCACTATCCTGGCGGCCAACGAGTACGCTTCGAGCATCAGCTGCGGCACGAGCAACACGTTCGGCGGCGGCCAGGTCTACTACTCGCTCGCGGTCAACGCCGGCACCGAGTACACCTTCAAGCTCGCGCCGACTTTCGCTGCCCAGCTGTATCTGTTCACTGGCGCGTGCGACGCGACGAACATCAACACCAGCTGCAGCACCAGCGGCCAGCACGCCGCGGTCAGCGCCAACGGTACGGGCACGATCACCTACACGCCGTCGGCCACCGGTACGCTCTACATCGCCGTCGATGGCGTCAACCCGAGCGACGCGGGCAACTTCCAGCTCGACGTCAGCGCGTTCGTCGTGCCGACGCTCACAGCACCCTTTTCGCTCGACTTCGAGACAAGCAGCGGCGGGCTCGCGGCCAAAGGCGACTGGGAGTGGGGACAGCTCAATTTTGTCACCACGTCCAACTGCAGCGCCATCGCTGTGCCGCCGACCAACAACCAGGGGCCCACCGGCGGCAAGGGTATGTGGGGCACCGTCCTCAACGGCTGCTACAGCCCGCTGGGCAACAACCAGGGCAGCGCGAGCGGCGCGACATGCACGAGCAGCAACACGGCTGATGATTCGCAGCTGGTGTTTAACGTCTCGATCCCGTCGACGTGGACGACCGCCACGCTGACTTGGGTCGAGTGGTTCGACGTGTTCACGTACTTCGACTTCGGCGAGATTTTCATCAATGGGACGGCGGTGCTCACCAAGTGCAACGCGAGCACCAACGGCGGCGGCGAGGACTCGTCGTGGCAGACGCGCAACATCGATCTGTCGAGCTACGTCGGCCAGACGATCAAGATCGCCTTCCACATGATGGCGTCGAGCGGCACCGACCTCGCAGGCTGGTACATCGACTCGCTCTCCGTCAGCGGCAACTAGCGCCCGCACGACATGGCCCGGCACACATCGCTGTGCCGGGCCGCATCCCGCCTTCGCTCAGGGGTAGCGCAGCGTCAGCACCCAGCGCTCCCAGGCCTTCTTGAACTTGACCATGTTGCCGCCGCCGAGCACGCGCTGCAGCGTCTTGTAGCCGCTCGGGTCGCTGCGCTGCGCCTTGTGGAAGGCGTGATAGAACGTGCGCAGCTTGCCCGACTGTTGCAGGTAGTACATCAGGTAGCGCGACTGCGAGTAGTTGGTGCCAGGGTCTTGGTTGTAGAACTGGTTGGTGCTGCGGCTGGTCAGGTAGCGGAAGCTCGGCACGCTGCCCTTGCGGATCGCGCTCTGCAGCCCGGCGAGGCGCCAGTTGGTGAGGCCGACGATGCGCCCGTTGCGCGAGGCTGACTGCTCGTAGAGCGAGCCGAGGCCCTCGTTGAGCCACGGTGGCGCGTTGGGGAAGTTGGCCTCGATGAAGGGGTGCACGATCTCGTGTACCAGCGTGCCGCCGCCGGTGGCGATGTTCATCACCAGCGCGCGGTGCGTCGACGAGTAGAAGCCGTAGGGCGTACCCGGAAGCTCGCCGAAGAGCTTCTTGTTGTAGTAGCGGTAGGTCGCGCGGTCCTTGAACAGCCAGACGGTCAGAATGTGCTGTGGGTCGCGGCTGAAGTACTCGCGCTTGAGCCGCTGCGTGGCCCAGCGCACCGTCGAGCGGGCGCGCGCGGCAACGCGGGCGCGGCTCTCGTTGCCGACGACGACGAAGGGGCGCTCGATCACGACGTGAAAGCCGCGCGGCAAGCGCTGCTTGAGCTTCATCACGTGCTGGGCGTAGTCGGCCGCCGAGAAGCGCCCGCCCATGGCGGCGTCGCGGCGCGGGGCGGCGAGCTTGCGCACGCGCAGCGGCAGGCGGATCACCGTCCACTGGTCGCGCTTGTACTTGAGCGGCCACAGCCGGTAGAGCATGCGCCGCGACATGCGCTTGTAGGCGCCGCGCTGCAGGGCGGGGTCGTGATAGATGATCTCGTCGCGCTTGGCGTCGTAGCCGATGACGAGCCGGAAGTGCTCGGTGGTGTTGGGCGAGGTGTCGAAGTGCGTGCAGACGATCGAGGGCACGCCGCGCCGCAGGTCGTGGTGAAGCGCCGCGAACTGCTTGCCGAGGTCGGCGGCGGCGTGTCGCGGGCGGGCCGCGTACCAGACGGTGCCCGGGTCGAAGCCGAGGCGGCGCAGGGCGAGCACCAGCTCGCGCGTGTAGGCGCCGCGCCCGAGCGCGGGCGAGAGGCCGGTCAGCGCGAAGACCTGATCTTGGCTGACGCGTTTTCCCAGCCGGCTGGTGGCCATCTCGACGCACGCTTCGCCACAGAAGTCGGGCTTCTGGCGCACGTGCGGGACGTTGCGCAAGAGCACGCTGCTGAAGGCCGGACGCGCCGCCTGGGCGCTCTGCACGGGCAGCTCGCCGTCGGCGCCGCAGGCGCTGGCGGTGATCAGCAGCAGGGAGGGTGTGAGGAGAATCAGGGACTTGTGCGAGGCGCGGCGCGCGCGACGATCAGCCATGTCTCCTTTTACGCGCGAGCGCGGCCGAGGGTCTGCTCGCCGAAATGGAGCGTGCACTAGTCCTGAGTGAACTCGAAGTCGCGAAACCGAACGATGTTGTTGCTCTCGTCGCTCTCCAGCACGCGGTTTTCGACGTCGACAAAGCCCCACGAGCGGTAGCGGCGCGCCTCGAGCGGCCCCTGCGCGATGGCACGCTCGACGCACTGGGTGGGCGCCAGCCGCGGCACGGGCAGCTGCACGCTGATGCGATCGCTGCTCGTCGGCGGCCGTGCGAGGTCGTTGTAGACCGCGAACAGCGTGGCCGCCGCGGTAGCGTTGCCGCGGTTGCAGATCGTCACGGCGTAGCGAACGCGGTGCTCTTCGCCGTTGAGGGCGATCTCGAAGGCGCTGAAGTGCAGATCGGCCGCCGGGCCGAGCACGTCGGCGGCTGTCGTGTCGTGTGGGGCGCCGCTGTCGTGCGTGGCATCGGCGCGCGGGGCGCTGTCTTGGGCGTCGCTG
>JAGQIK010000637.1 GCA_020431405.1 Myxococcales bacterium | reverse complement strand
TCGGCGTGGCCTTCGAGCTGCAGGCGATAGCCGCGTGCCGCCCAGGCGAGCGCGTCGTCGCCTGCGGGCGGTGCGCCGCCGGCGTGCGGCGCGCGCGCGCGTTGGGCCTGCACGCGTTCGTCATGGTCGGGCGCTTCGGGCGTGGCGAGATCGCAGAGGCCCCAGCGCATGCAGCCGCGGTTGCCCTCGCCAGGGTCGAAGCGTTCGTCGCTCTCGTCGCCCGCGCCCGCGCCCGCGCGCGCCCAGGCGACCACCTCGTCGATGCACGTCGCGCCGCGCCCGCCGCGATCGTAGAAGAACGTCGAGCCGACATCGCGCTCGAGCTGGCGGATGTGCTCGATGCGACCGGGATCGATCTCGGCGAGGCGGCGGATTTCGGCGCGCCGCGCGTAGATGCAGGGCCAGCAGCCGACGCGCGCGGCGCCGTGTGCATAGAGCGGATTGAGCGACAGCCCGTGACGCGCGTGGATCGCGAAGACGTCGTCCTCGCGCCAAGCGATCAGCGGGCGCCAGGTGTCGACGAACACGCGATTGCCGTCCTCGCACGACCAGCGCGGCAAGCCGGCGCGCGCGCGCGACTCGTCGGCGCGCACACCGATGACGTTGACCACGGTGCCCGGCGGATAGCTCGCGATGTGCGCCTCGAAGGGCGCGAGCTTGAGGTCCGCCGTGCAGAAGCGTCGCGCGCGTGACGGGAACATCGACTTGTGCAGTACCAGCTCGCTCATGGAGCGCTCGGGCCGCAGCCAGGTGATCTCGCCGATGGCCCCCGCCAGCGTGCTGCGCAGGTAGTCGTAGGTGGCCGGGTGCTCCCAGCCGGTGTCGAGAAACACCGCCTCGATCTCGAGCCCCTGCTCGAGCAGCCACAGCGCCATCGCGCCGCTGTCCTTGCCACCCGAGACGCTGGCGAGGATGCGTCGCTGCACGCCACCGACGAACAGATGCTGGCGGTCCTCGTCGGTCAGGCCGGCGGGACCAGGCGCGAGCGGTCGAATGGGTCGCTTACGCTTTGTTGGCGCGCGAGGCGTGCTCGCCGGTGCCGACGCCTTCCACGGGGCGGCCGGCTTCGCGGTTGGGGCAGTTATCGCGCGCGCAGTTGACGTAGGTGTAGAGCGAGTACTCTTTGAGCTCGAAGCCGTGCTGGCGCGCGATGTCGCGCTGGCGACCGTCGAGGCGATCGTCGGTGAAGCACGTCATCAGCCCGCACTGCAGGCAGATGAGGTGGTTATGATCGCCGAGCCGGCTCAGCTCGAAGACCGACTTGCCAGCCTCGAGGTGATGGCGCACCAGCAAGCCCGCCGACTCGAACTGCGCGAGCACGCGGTAGACCGTGGCGAGGCTGATCGGCTCGCCCTTGTCGGAAAGCTCGGTGTAGACGTCCTCGGCCGTCAGGTGTCGCTGGCGCGTGCTCTCGAAGAGGTCGAGGATCTTGCGCCGCGGCCCCGTCGAGCGCAGCCCCGCGTCGCGCAGCGTTCGCTCGAGCCCCACCGCCTCTTTGATCTCTTGTGACGCCATGGCCTTCACCGCAGCGCTCAGCGGATCGCCGAGTGCAGTTCTTCTGACTCGATCATGTCGCGCATTAGCTCGGTGGTGTCCGCGTCGCAGGCGCTGGTCCACTCGGCGATGCGCTCGTAGGTGTTGACGATCATGCGCTCGGCGACGATGTCGGAGCGCACCAGATCCTCGATGGTGTGCCCGCGGCCGTTTTTGGCCGGCGCGAGCGGCTCGACGGACGCGACCTTGCCGAGGGCGGCGAGGCGATCGGCGATCAGGCGCGCGTGGTCGAGCTCTTCCTGGGCGAGCTCGGCGAACGGTTTGGCGGCCTCGGCGCCGTGCACGGCGCTGGCGAGGCGGTGCTCGTGCTCGTAGCGCGCCGCGCAGGCCAGCTCGGCCTCGAGCACGTGCTCGAGCACCGTGATCAGGCGCTGGCGCGAAGGCGCGTCGTCCGGGCGCAGCGGGCCGCGCGCGATCTCGGCGCGGATCCGTTGTGCGATGCTCTCGATGTCGCCGATGAAGTTGTCTGCCATCTCTACTGATCGCCTCCGCGAGCGAAGCGGGCACAGCGCCGCGTTTACTCGCATCCCATACCGTTACCCGAGGGCATGGCCTCGTCAACCGCCACGCGCCGGTTGTTGGCAACCCCAGGCGCTGCCTATACTTAGGCCGTGATCTCGGATCGCCAGCGCTTTGACCGACTCGAGGACGAGATCGTGGCGATGGTCTCGGATCTCGAGTTCTACGACTACTACCAGCTGCTCGGCGTCAAGCCGAACGCCTCGACGAGCGTCATTCTCTACAACTTCAACGTCAAGGCCCACGAGTACCGCCAGCTGCAGAAGCACAAGCTCTGCTCGGCGGAGCTCTACCAGAACATCGAGCTGCTCATCGATCGCCTCGACGAGGCGCGCGAAGTGCTCAGCGACAAGCGGCTCGCCTGGCAGTACGCCCAGGGGCTCGATCTGGGCAACATGCGCCACCCGCGCGTGGCCACCGCGCGCGACGCACGCCGGCCGGCCAGCGAGCCGCTCGCCATCGACAATCGCGTGCACGACGATGCCCTCGAGCGGCGCGCCAGCCAGCTCGAAGAGCAGCTGCAGGAGCTGATCCACGCGCCTGATGAGGAGGTCGAGGAGATCTCGCGCGGCATCGACGAGGAGATGCTCGAGCAGGAGTCGCAGCAGCTCGCCGAGGAGGTCAACGCCTACGGCGTGGCGCTCAAGGAAGAGATCGAAGAGGAGGAAGAGGTCCCCATCGACGAGGAGTTCCTCGACGAGGCGGACGCCGACCTGCGCGTCAAGCTGATGGAGGACGGCGTCAGCATGAACGAGGACGCCCACCTCGAAGAGGACGTCGCGCCTGACGCCGCCTACACGGAAGAAGCGGTGATGGCGCTCGCCATCGAGCTCGCCGCCGACGGCGTGGATCTGCACGCCGAGGACGTCGAGCCCGACGTCACGCCGGACTTCGAGTACACCGACGAGGCGGTGCGCTCGCTCGAGCGCGAGCTGGTCGAAGATGGCGTCTTCGTACACGACCTCGTCGAGGACGAGGACCCGCTGGCCGCTGTCGACCACGACTTCGCCAGCGAGGCGGTGGACCGGCTGCGTCGCGAGCTTTCCGGCGAGCACGGCATCGTGATGCGCGATCGCAGCGAGGTGCTAGCCGAGGCGCGCGAGAAGGCGCCCAAGCGCCCCAAGACAAGCGACGCGCTCAAGGCGCTGCAGACCGTGGACGAGCAGCTGCCGTCGCTGCGCGCGCTGCCGGGCGAATCGCGGGGGGCGCCTGGTGGGCTCGTCGCGGTGAGCACCGAGCCCGATCCGCAGCGCGACGCCTTCACGGCGCAGACGACCACCGAGCGCGAAGCCAGCGTCGCGCCGGCAGGGGCTGTCGCGGCGGCGGCCGCGGCCCGCGTGCGCGGCTCCAAGGGCGCGGCCGACGCGTTGGAGTCGGCGCGCGCGGCGCTCGGCGCGCGACGGGCGGCAGCTGGTGCCAAGCGCGCTCCGAACGCCACGCAGGGCACAGCGCCGCAGGCGTTAGCCGGAGACGCAGCCGAAGGCGCACCCGCAGCGCGCACGGTGGTGCACGTCGAGGCGCCGACGCAGCTCGTCGGTCGGCCCCCGCCGCGCGTCTGGCAACGTCGCGGCGGGGCGCGTGCGCCGCTATCGCTAGCGCCTCCCGCCGACATCGATATCGGCGAGCCGATCGCGCTCGAGAAGGTGCGCGAGGCGCCCGTGGCGGCGCTCACGCTGCCCGATCTGGGCGAGCCGATCGAGCTCTAGCCGCTTGCGGGCCGAGCGCCGAACGTGCGCCGGCAAGATTCGCGGTCGGCGTTCGTAGACAAGCCACGTCGTGAGCTTGCCTCCACCCCAGCGAGAGCCTCAGCCGCTCGGCCTCTTGGCCGCGCTGCTGCTGATCCAGCTCGCGATCCTGCTCGTCTCGCTCGCGCTCGTGCCTTATCGGCTGGTCTGCGCGGCGCGCTCGCTGCTCCGCACGCGCTCCCCTCGCGAACCAGCCGCACGAGATCAAAAGGTCTTCTCCGAAGCCCAGCGCTGAGCGGCGCCCGCCCTTCGTGGCCACCCCGCGCGCCATGTGCCATCATCGGGGGCGCATACCAGCCAGCGCAGCGAATGAGCGACGACAACATCAAGAATCCAAAGGTCAAAGACGACCTTGGCGTCAAGGAACGCAAGAAGACCAAGAAGCCGCAGCTGTACAAGGTGCTTCTGCACAACGACGACTACACGACGATGGAGTTCGTCGTCTACGTGCTGATGGAAATCTTCAACAAGAACCGCACCGAAGCGACGCAGATCATGCTCTACGTGCACACCAAGGGCATCGGCGTGTGCGGCCTCTTCACGCGAGACGTCGCCGAGACAAAGGTCAAGCAGACCGTTGACATGGCCAAAGAGCATGGCCACCCACTGATGTGTACGATGGAACCGGAATGAGGAGCGGAGCCCGAGCAACGGGCAACGACGATAGATAGATGAAGCTCAGCCCCGATCTACAGATCTCGATCAGCGTAGCGATCAACGAGGCCGCCAACCGCGGCCACGAGCTGGTGACCCTCGAGCACCTGCTGTTCGCGCTGCTGCACGACACCGACACCGCCGAGACGCTGCGTCACTGCGGCGCCGACATCAAATCGCTCAAGAAGGCGCTCGACGCGCACCTCGACGAGCACGTCGAGTCGCTGCCCGAGATGCGGCGCCGCACGCCGACGCCGACGATGGGCTTTCAGCGCGTGCTCTCGCGCGCCGCGGCGCACGTCGAGGGCGCCGGCAAAGAGCAGGTCTACGGCCACAACGTGTTGATCGCGATGTTCGCCGAGCCCGACTCTTTCGCCGTGCACTACCTCGAGGAAGAGGGCGTCACGCGCCTCGACCTGGTCAGCTACATCTCGCACGGCGTCAGCAAGCTCGACGGCTCGGGCGATCTGGCGCCCATCGGCGACGACGACGAGGACGGCGAGGGCGGCGGCTCGCAGCGCGGCGACCCGCTCGAGAACTTCTGCGTCAATCTCAACAAGCGCGCCGAGGCGGGTGACATCGATCCGCTCATCGGGCGCAAAAAAGAGATCAAGCGCGCGCTGCATATCCTCGCGCGCCGGCGCAAGAACAACCCGATGTTCGTCGGCGATTCGGGCGTCGGCAAGACGGCGATCGTCGAGGGTCTGGCGCTGATGATCCACAACGGCGAGGTGCCCGAGATGCTCGAGGGCGCCACGATCTACGCGCTCGACATGGGCGCGCTGCTCGCCGGAACGCGCTACCGCGGCGACTTCGAAAACCGCATGAAGGCCGTGCTCAACCGGCTGCGAGACGAAGAGGGCGCGATCCTCTTCATCGACGAGCTGCACACGGTGATCGGCGCCGGCGCGGCCAGCGGCGGCACGCTCGACGCGTCGAACCTGCTCAAGCCGGCGCTCACTACCGGCAAGCTGCGCTGCATCGGCTCCACCACGCACGAAGAGTTTCGCCAGCACCTCGAGCGCGACCGCGCGCTGATGCGGCGCTTTCAGCGCATCACCGTCGACGAGCCGAGCGTGGCCGAGACGATCAAGATCCTCGAGGGGCTGAGGCCGGCCTACGAGGAGTTTCACAAGATCAAGTACACCAAGCCGTCGCTGACGACGGCCGCCGAGCTCTCGCACCGCTACCTGCACGAGCGGCGGCTGCCCGACAAGGCCATCGACGTGCTCGACGAGGCTGGCGCCGCGGCGCGGCTGGCCGGGCGCACGGGCGGGCGCATCACGCCGCGCGAGGTCGAGAACATCCTCGCCACCATGGCGCAGATCCCGCCCAAGCGCGCCTCGCGCTCGGACAAGGAGCGCCTCGGCGCGCTCGATGGCGAGCTCAAGGCGGTGGTGTTCGGACAAGACCACGCGCTCGAGGCGCTGGTCGGCGCCGTGCTGATGGCGCGTGCCGGGCTCGGCTCGCCCGAAAAGCCCACCGGCAGCTTCCTCTTCACCGGGCCCACCGGTGTGGGCAAGACCGAGGCGGCCAAGCAGCTCGCGGCGACGCTCGACCTCGAGTTCATCCGCTTCGACATGAGCGAGTACATGGAGCGCCACACCGTCTCGCGGCTGATCGGCGCCCCTCCCGGATACGTCGGCTTCGATCAGGGCGGCCTGCTCACCGACGCCGTGCGCAAGACGCCGCACGCGGTGGTGCTGCTCGACGAGATCGAAAAGGCCCACCAGGACGTGTTCAACCTGCTTCTGCAGGTGATGGACCACGGCACGCTCACCGACAACAACGGCAAGAAGGCCGACTTCCGCCACGTGATCCTGATCATGACGAGCAACGTCGGCTCGCGCGAGATGGAGAAGTCGCCGGTGGGCTTCGGCGAGCGCAGTGCCGTGAGCGACGACTCCGAGTACAAGCGCATGTTCTCGCCGGAGTTTCGCAACCGCCTCGACGCGCGCATCCGCTTCGATCCGCTCTCGCCGGATGTCATGGGCCGCATTGTCGACAAGTTTATGGCCCAGCTCGAGGGGCAGCTCGCCGAGCGCAAGGTCACCATCACGCTCGACGACGCGGGCCGCGAGTGGCTCGCGCGCGAAGGCTACGATCCGCAGTTCGGCGCGCGGCCGCTGGCGCGCGTGATCCAGGACAAGGTCAAAAAGCAGCTCTCCAACGAGCTGCTCTTCGGCAAGCTCGAGCACGGCGGGCACGTGATCGTCGGCGCCGACGGCGAGGGACCGACCTTCGAGATCGAGCCGCGCAATGCGCCGTCGAAGGTCGACGATGACGAGGACGACGCCGACGACGCCGACGAGGCGAGCGAGAAGCCCGAAAAAGCCCCCGTCAGCTAGAGACCGCTATAGGCGCGCTGGCGCTGGCGCTGCGACGCCGCGCGACGCGATGCGACGCGGCGCGACGAGCATAGAGCGCGCTCCCACCAACTCCGCGAAATCCCCGCAGCCTGACCTGGCACCGCCCCTGCACTGCCTTCTGCGCACCCAAGGAGGCGGTGATGAAGGCGCAGCTAGCGAAGCACGTGACGACGTTTGTCTTGGCAGCCATGGTCTGGCTGACCTCGGCCTGCGGGCCCTCGTTGATGTCCCACGACGCGACCGATGGGATGTCGGTGCTCGTCTCCGCCTCGAAGCGTCCGCGGCCAGCGACCCGTTCGCCGCTGGTCGTGCATCTGAAGGTCGCCAAGAGCTACGGCTGCTTCTTCCCCGTGGCGATCGCACGTCCCGGGGCGATGGTCTGCAAGGCGTTTCCGGCGGCGTCCATCGACGAGGTCAAGCGCTCGTTCAGCGCGAAGCTCTCCAGCAAGCAGATCTCGCCGGCGGCTTTTGGCTTCGACAACGTGCGAGATCTCTTCGTGGCGGTGCTGAAGAAGCGGCTCGGTTCGCGCTTCGATCTGCGATTCAGCCCGCGGCCGTCCGAGGGCGCTGTGACGATCGAAGCCGGCTTTGACTTCGGCTTCTTCGTGCCGCGGTACACGGCGAAGACGAGGCTGGCGGTCCGGCTTGCGAGTGGGCAGCAGCTGTCGTCGGATGGCCAAGGCGAGACGCGGTTCAACCATGGGCACCTGGGTTGGATGATTCCGGTAGCGGTCATCTCGCTGCCCATCGGCTTGCCGATCGTGATGGCGATCGGAGGCAGCATCCACACGGGGCTGCGCGAGGAAGCGCTGGCGCTGAGCGTGGACAGCGCTGCGCAGAAGCTCGCGGCGCGCCTCGCCAGCGCCACGCCCGGCATGCTCACGCGCCGAACGGCCGAGCGCGTCGGCGGGGGGCAGCCATGACGCTGTCACAGGACGCGTTCCGCTGCGACGCGATGCGACGCGACGCGACGACTCCGCAGCGCGGCGGCCCAAGGGCGCGAATCCCCCGAAGACCGATCCTGGCACCGTCCCTGCACCCGTCTGCTGCAGAACAGGAGGCAGCCATGAAGACGCAGCGAACGAACGGGACCTCGAGCGTGACGTTTCTGCTGGCCGTGGTGGTTGGGCTGAGCTCGGCCTGCGGCGGCGGCGACGGCGTCTGTATCGATCGCGACGGCACGACGGTGTGCGTGCTGCAGAGCGCGCTGGATGACGGCGCCTACTGCGATCCCGTCGACACCAATTACACCGTCTGCGGCGCGGGCAGCAGGCTCGCGTTGCAGACCTACGCCTACAGCGCGGTGGTGCCGGTGCCAGCCGTCTGCAAGCAGTGCGTCGGCCAGCTCGATCTCTCACAGGCGGATCGCAGCGAGCCCTGCCAGAGCTGCTTTCAGTCCGTTGCCTTCAAGGCCCACGCGCGCATGGCGACGCCAGCGGCGCATCTCGGCGGCGACCGATTCGACTCGCACCACAGCGCGACGCCGGCCGCCGCGCCGACGAGCGCGGCCTCCGTGCACCACGGCCACCACGTGGCGGCGGTGGGCAGCAAGCACGTCTGCCCGATCTGTGCTGCCCACGTGGCGACCAAGGGCGATTCGCCCAGCATCGCCACACCGGATGGGCTGACCAAATAGCACCTAGCACCCATGGGAGCCCGCTCCTCGACTGGGTGCGCCCGACCCCCAACGCCCCCCTCCCCCCACACGAAACTACATCGGATCCCTTGTGGCACACCCGTTGCTCACACAGCAGGCAGGAGCATACGGGGGACCTGATGAAAAAGGCGCTTATCACACTCGTTCTGGCCGCGGCGGCGGCGCTGCTGGCCTACGGCTGCGAGCCGGGCAGCAGCGACTCCAGCAACCTGCAGCAGTGTCCTGGCGGCTGTCCGTTTGGGCAGGTCTGCCAGGGCGGCCTGTGCATCAACCAGGGCGGCGGTCAGGACAACCCGACGCAGCCATCCCAGCCCACGGGGCCGCAGTGCAGCAACCCGATGCAGGCCTGCGGCACGCGCTGCGTCGACCTGCAGTCCGATCGGCTCAACTGCGGCGGCTGCGGCAACGCCTGCGGCGCCAGCTCTGACTGCGTCTTCGGCCAGTGCACCTGCGTGGGCACGGCCAAGGACTGCAACGGCCAGCGCATCGACGGCTGCGAGTGCCAGGCCTGCGACACGGCCGATCCCAGCAAGTGCAAGACGGCGCCGGCCTGTGATCCAACGCAGGCGGGCTCCTGCTCGGGCACCGGCATGTACTGCACCAACACCGTCACCGGCACGCTGTCCTGCCAGACCTGCCCGGCCGGCTACAGCAACTGCGATGGCGTGGGCAACTGCGAGTGCTCCGGCAGCTGCAACGGCAACCAGTGTCAGAGCGGCAACGGCGGCTGCGATCCCTCGACGACCAACTCGTGCGGCTCCAACGGCGCGTTCTGCGACACGAGCAGCAAGGCCTGCGCGAACTGCCAGGCCGGCTACACCAACTGCGACGGTCAGTGGGGCTGCGAGTGTCAGGGCACCTGCAGCGGCTCGCAGTGCATCCCGAGCGGCGGTCAGAACCCGGGCACGCCCCCGCCCGGCAACACCGGTCAGTGCAACACCAACCAGCGCAACTCGTGCGGCGACTCGCAGTTCTACTGCGACCCCGCGACATCGACCTGCCAGAACTGCGACACGTGGTTTTCGAGCAAGCGCAACTGTGACGGCGTCGGCGGCTGCGAGACGTCGGGCACCACCTGCACCAACACCGTGCAGTGCAACCCGAGCCAGTACATGGCCTGCGGCAGCGTGCTCTGGTACTGCGATCCAGGCACTGGCACCTGCCAGAACTGCCAGAACGGCACGTCCAACTGCGACGGCACCGGCGTCTGCGAGACCTACGGCAGCTGCACCGGGCAGGGCAGCATCCCGCCGAGCGGCTATTGCAGCGACACGACACCGTTTCAGTGCGGCGGCGATCAGAACTACTGCGACGCGACGACGCGCAGCTGTCGCCAGTGCCCCTACGGCTACCGCAACTGCAACGGCGTCTACACCTGCGAGGCTTCCGGCTCGTGCGGAAGCAGCAGCGGCGGCGGCAACGTCGGCCAGACCTGCAGCGACGCGGTGGCCTGGACCTGCGGCGGCGACAACTACTTCTGCAACAAGAACACCGGTCGTTGCGAGCAGTGCGCCTACGGCACGCGCAACTGCAACGGCCTGCAGATCTGCGAGCTGAGCGGCACGACGTGCTCGGGCAGCTCCGGCGGCGGCACCACCGGCACGGGCAACTACGACATCATCGCCTACTCGGTGCAGGTCTCGAGCAAGAACTCGAGCGGCAGCGATTGGGACACGCTGCCGTGGACCTCGCCGCCCGATCCGTACATCGCGCTCAAGGTGGGCAGCAGCGGCTGGAAGTCGAGCAACGATCAGAGCGACACCACGTCGGCGACGTTCAACGAGACGCTGATCACCAACGTGAACGTCACCGGTCAGACGCTGCAGATCGAGGTGCGCGACTGGGACAACGTGACCTACGAGACGATGGGCAGCTGCTCGGTGTATCTGTCGAGCAGCACGCTGGCCTCGGGCAGCGCCGTGGTGACGTACTGCGGCGGAAGCTCCGTCACGCGCGTCGAGGTGCGCTTCCGCCGGCGCTAGCTACTGCGCGCTCGCTACTGCGCGCTCGTTACTGCGCGCAGTCCTCGTCGGGCTCGTCGCGTTTGAACGGCCCGCGTCGCGCCATGCCGCGCATCTCCGCGCGCAGCACCAACGCCTCGCGCTCGACGAAGCGGCGAATGCCGCGCGACAGCCCGGGATCGACGATCACGTGCGCGCTGTAGGTCAGCGCCGGCATCAGGCCACGCTGGATCTTGTGCGATCCCTGCGCGCCGGCCTCGAAGCGCGTCCAGCCGTTGTCGATGCAAAGCTCGATCAGCCGGTAGTAGCAGAGCTCGAAGTGCAGCGCGTCGTGCTCTTCGACGCAGCCCCAGTAGCGGCCGTATAGGTGCTGGCCCTTGTGGAAGTTGAGCGTGCCCGCCACCGGCTCGCCGCGCGCGTTGTAGGCCAGCGCAGCGACCACGCGGTGCGCGAAGCGCTCGCGCAGCTCTTTGAAGAAGCGCTTGTTGAGGTAGGGCTGGCCCCACTTGCGCGACGTGGTGTCGCGGTAGAAGCGCCATAGGCCGTTCCAGTCGTTGTCGTCGAGCTCCGGGCCGCGCTTGAGCACGAGGTCGAGCCCGCAGGTTTCGGCCTTGCGCCGCTCTTTGCGCACGTTCTTGCGTGCCGGCGAGCGGAAGGCGGCGAGGTAGTCGTCGAAGGACTGATAGCCGTCGTTGGTCCAGTGGTACTGGTGCGTCAGGCGCGCGATGAGGCCGCGCGCGGCGAGCGCTTCGTGCTCTTGCTCGGTGACGAAGAGCCAGTGCGCCGACGAGGCGCCGGTCTTCTCGGCGACGGCGAGCGCGCCAGCGACGAGCGCGTCGACGAGTGCGTCGTCGAGGCCGCCACCGGCTGTGAGCAGGCGCCGGCCGGTGACGGGCGTGAAGGGCACCGCCGAGACGAGCTTGGGGTAATAGTCGAGTCCCGCCGAATAGGCCGCCTCGGCCCAGCCCCAGTCGAAGATGTACTCGCCGTAGCTGTTGTCCTTGAGATAGAGCGGCATGGCGGCGACGAGCGCGTCGTCGCGATAGACCGTGACGTGCACGGGCAGCCAGCCGGCTTTGTAGCCGACGCAGCCCGAGCGCTCCAAGGCGCTGAGAAAGCCGTGCTCGATGAACGGGTTGTGCTCGCCGACGAGCGCGTCCCAGGCATCAGCCGGGATCTCGCTCAGCGAGTTGGCGATCTCGACGCGCAGCTCGGACAAGGCGTGTTGGCTCCCCGGGGTCCTAGCTTCCGCGCAGCGCTGCGAGCTCCACCGGGTCGTGAGCCGAAAACACGTTCACCTCGCCGGCGTGCTCGCGACACAGCTCGCGCAGCCGCTGCTGATTCGCGACGCGCTGCCGCATATCGTGGCCGACGAGGCGTTGGAAGACCTCGAAGCCCCACGGTCCGCGATAATCCGGCGGCGTCATCTCGTGGCGGTGGAAGTATGCGTCACCCGCGTGAAGAAGCCATGACCGCTCGCCACGAACTGCCACGCCGCAGTGGCCGGCGCTGTGGCCGAGCAGCGGCACGAGCAGCACGTCGGGCGCCAGCTCGCCGAGCGTGCGCACGCACTCGAAGCCGAACCAGCGCTCGCCGGCGAGCTCGTCGTGCAGCTTCCAGCGCACGTGGTGCGCCCACTGCGCCGGCACGTAGCGGTTGCGCGCCTTGGCGGTGGCGCGCGACATGGCGGCGCGGTGCTCGGCGAAGAACACGTGCACGTCGGCGTGCGGAAAGTCGGGGATGCCGCCGGCGTGATCGACGTCGAGGTGCGTCACGACGACGTGCCGCACGTCCTCGACCGAAAAGCCGAGCGCGTGCACGCGCGCCGCGGCGGTCTCGTCGATGCTCAGCCGCGGCCGCGTGAGAAAGCAGAAGCCGCTGCCGAGGCGCGCGGCGCGCTCGCGCACGTCGGCTTCGCCGAGGCCGGTGTCGACGAGCACCAGGCCGCGATCGGTCTCGACGAGCAGCACGTGGCAGCACATGTCGATCGGCTGGCCGAGCCTGCCGCCGAGCGCGAAGGCGCCGCGAGGGCACATGGTGCCGCAGTTGAGGTGGTGAACCTTCATCGTGGCGCCAGCATAGCGGCTGCCACGTCGCGGTCAGATCTGGAAAGCGAGGCGATAGTGACCGATAATGCGCCGGCAGTATGCGGTTTGTCCTGATAGCTCTCCTCGGCGCTGCGCTGGCAGCGAGCCCACTCGTCGGCGATAGCGATGTGCAGGCGCGGCCCGCCAAGAAGGCGCGCACGGCGAAGAAGCGCACGGCGAAGAAGCGCACGGCGAAGAAGCGCACGGCGAAGAAGCGCACGGCGAAGAAGCGTCGTCGTGTGACGTTGCGCAGGCTGGGGCGCGACTGGAAGCGGGCGCGGCGCTGGCGCTGTCGCAGCAAGCGCTGCCGTGCCGCCAAGCAGCGCCGCAAGATGCGCTTCTATCTGCGCCTGCGCGCGCTGCGCCACGCCATCGCGCGGCGCCAGGCGCGGCGGCACGTGAAGGTCACCATCGCGCGCGCGCGCGTCGAGGGCGGCGAGCACCTGCGCGTGCACAGCCGCTATGGCGTGTGGCACCTGTGGCGCCCCGAGCACTACGACGCCGCGCGCGCCGGCATCGTGATCTACCACCACGGCTACACCAACTCGGCGGACCGCTCGTGGAAGCAGTTTCGCCTGCCGCCGCAGTTCGCGCGCAGCAAGCGCAACGCGCTGTTCATCGTGCCCGACGGGCCGCACCGGCGCTGGCATCCGCTGCGCTGGCCGACCCTCGACGGGCTTCTGGCCGCGGTGCGAAAGGTCGCCAAGATCGAGGTGCCCGAGCGCGGGCCGATCGTCGTCGTGGCGCACAGCGCGGGCTTTCGCACGCTCGAGTCGTGGGTTGGCAAGTCCGGCGGGGCGCACGATCGCGTGCGCGAGGTGATCCTGCTCGACGCGCTGTATGGCTCGACGAAGCCGTTCCGCGACTGGATCGAAGGCAACGCCAAGCGGCGCATGATCATCGTCGGCGCCGACACGCGCCGGCAGGCCTACTGGTTCGCGCGAGCCAAGCCTTACGGCGTGCGACGCCGGCGCATCCCGCACGAGCTGAGCGCGTTCAGCGCGCGCGAGCGCGAGGCGCGCGTGCTGTATCTGCGCTCGCAGCTCGATCACTCGAGCATGGTCAAGGCGGCCTGGGTGCTGCCGATGCTGCTCGAGATGGTCGAGCTGCCGAAGATCGGGCCGCCCAACTCCTAGCGCGCGCGGCGAGCGCGGCGCCTAATGCACGTGCACTTTGAGCACGACGACGGTGATGTTGTCCTCGCCGCCGCGCTCGAAGGCTTGCTGCACGAGCTCGTCGGCGGCGTCGGCGGGCGTGTTCTCGGCGAGCACTTGCGCGATGGTCTGCGGGTCGACCGTCTCGAGCAGCCCGTCGGTGCACAGCAAGAAGGTGTCGTTGTGGCGCAGACGCTCGCGGCGCACCTCGGGCTGCGGCGAGCGCCCTTCCATGCCCAGCGCCTGCGTGATCACGTGCCCCATGGGGAAGCGATCGCGCTCGGGCAGGTTGGGAAAGCCGGCGCGCTGGAGCGCGTCGTAGAGCGAGTGGTCGCGCGTGAGCTGGTAGAGCATGCCGTCGCGCAGGCAATAGACGCGGCTGTCGCCGACGTGGCCGACGACGACGTGGCCGCTGGCGTCGAGCAGCAGCGCCGCCACGGTGGTGCCCATGGACGCCGTCTGCGCGGTCTTTTCGGCGCAGACCTTGAGGTGCGCGTAGCGCACGGCGACGTCGAGCAAGTTTTCGCCGTAGCTGCGCGCGGGCTCGATGGGGAAGGGCCAGGTGACGTTTTCGTCCTCGTGGTTACGGCGAAAGAAGTCGGCCAGCGTGCCGATGGCGACGCGGCTGGCGACCTCGCCGCCGGCGTAGCCACCCATGCCGTCGGCCACGGCGTAGAGGCCGAGCCCGGGCTCGGCGCACCACGAGTCTTGATTGGTCGAGCGGCGTCCCTGATGCGTGCGGCTCTTACATTCGACGTACACGGTGCAATGTCCTCGGCTCATCCACGGCGCCCCGGCGCCTCGTCCGCCGCGGGGTAGAGCGAGGATCGTGCCGGCGCTAAGACACCGAAAATAGGCGCCCGAGGGGGACGAATTACCCCAGCAGAACGGGTCCATTGTTGCCCAGTTGGGGACTGGTCTCCCAGCGATCGCCCCGCCCGCGAGTTGGGCTGGACAGCGCGATGATCTGGCTGTAAAGGGCAAGATGCGTTGTGTATGTAGATGTACGTGGGTGGCTCTCGCAGTAGGTGTTTCGATGAGCCTGGTTGGTTGCGGCGCGGTGGGTGACGAGCAGTCGCCGCGTGGGTACGAGGCGCCGCGGGGCGCCTCCACGCCGGGAGGCGTGTCATCGCCCGCGTCGCGTGAGACCAAGGGCGGCTCGGCGGCTGCCCAGGCCGTCTCGCCCAGCACGCCCGTGGGGAACGTACCGGGCTCGTCGCGGGCGCAGTCGGTGCGCGACAGCGTGGCGCTGCCGGCGCCGGCGCCCACCGAGGTGGCCGGCGATCCGAGCTGCGCCGGGCTCGGGCTGGGCTCCTTCGAGGTGGTCGTCTCGCCGCTGACGAGCGGTCAGTACAACTTCGATCCCGGCTCGCTGGATGTGATGGTCAGCAGCAGCGGCGCGAGCATCGAGCTGCTGGCGCAGATGCCGACGCAGGCGATCATCGTCAAGGGCACGACGGCCGCCAACGTCTACCAGCTCGACGGCTCGGCGCAGCACCTGTCGGGGCTCGCCGCGCCGGGCGCCGCGATGCCGGCGCCGGCGTCGAGCCGCCTGACGATCTGCGTGCCTTAGCGACTAGCCGAGCACCGTGCGCGCGCGCGCGAGGTGCCAGGCGATGTCCATGTTGTTGGGGCAGGCCTTGTGCGCCGCCGCGAGGTCGGCGCCGCTGACGTCGCGCGCCGCGGCGGGCAGCGCGCGGTAGAGCGCGCGCGCCTCGTCGTGGTCGCCGTAGACGTCGTGGTACATCAGGAAGCGCATCGTCGAGCCGATGTCGAGCGCGGTGCCGGCGGCCGGGTGGCAGATGTGGTCGCAGCCGTCGCAGGCGAGGTGCTGCGTGGCCTTGGCGTAGCGGATCAGCGCGTCCATCTCGCGCTGCGAGAGCTTCTTGCGGTTGAGCGCGGCGGCGATGTTCTGGCGCACCTTGGTGAGGGTGTCCATCTTCGAGACGGCCGCGGTGATGCGCTTGTCGTTCCACACCGCCTTGAGCACCGCCTGGTGCGGCGTCCACTTGCCCGAGCGCACCAGCGGTGACCACTTGCCCTTGAACGACGACGCCGAGCCCTGCGTCTTCATCGCGATGAGGCCGATGTTGGCCTTGTGGCAGGCGTCCATCGCCTTGTTCAGCGCGCTGTTTCCGTACTGGCGGAAGTTGTAGCGGAACATGATCGCGTCGACGTAGCCGACCTGCACCGCCTTGTTGAGGCAGTCGACGACGTTGCCGCCGTGGCAGCTGAAGCCGAAGAAGTGGATCTTGCCCTGCTTCTTGAGCTTGGCCTGCATAGCCTTCATCGCGGGGCTGAGCACGGCCGGGTTGTCGATGCCGTGCAGGAAGTACATGTCGATGTAGTTGGTCTGCATCTTCTTGAGCGTCTGGTTGACCGTGGCCTCGAAGCCGGCCGGGTCGGTGGCGTCGCTCTTGGATGTGATCCAGGACTTCTTGCGCAGGTTGGCGCGCTTGAGGAAGTTGCCGACCGCCGTCTCGCTGGTGCCGCCGGCGTAGCAGTCGGCGACGTCGAAGTAGTTCACGCCGTAGCGGAAGCACTCGGCGAGCTTGGGGTCGAAGCGCATGTCGAGGCGAATCGATCCGCCGACCAGCAGGATCGGGATCTTCTTGCCGGTGCGGCCCAGCGTGCGCGTCGGCACCTGCGGCGCGCGCTTGGCGGCCTCGGCGATGTTCTCGCTGCCGAGGATCAACGGTACGCCGGCGACGAGGCCGAGCCCGGCGGCGGTGCTGAGGCTGAGCGCCTCGCGGCGACTGAGCTCGAGGCTCTCGATGGAGAGCGCCGAGCGGCTTTCGATGCGGCTGTCGTCGGTGCGGTCTCGGTCTCGGGACATAGTCATTTCCTCGGTTAGCCGTTTTGCTTCGACTTGAGTAGCAGCGTGCGGTCTTTGGAGCGCGACTCGCCGATGGCCGTGACGTAGACGGCGGCGTCATCGAGCACGGGGCATTCGTGCTCGCAGATGCCGCAGCCGATGCACAGCTCGGGGCGCATGTAGGGCTTGTTGAGCGTCACGGTGGTGCCATCCCAGCGCTTCTTGACCTCGGTGTACGTGCCGATGGCCTTGGGCGTAACGGGACAGACCTCTTCGCACACCACGCAGGGCGTCTCCATCGACCAGGGCAGGCAGCGTCCGCGGTTGAAGAACGCCGTGCCGAGGCGGATCGGGCCCTGCTTGTTGTGCTTGCCGATGCCGAGCTTCTGCTCGAGCGAGATCTTCTGGATCGCGCCGGTCGGGCAGACCTCGCTGCAGAGCGTGCAGTTGAGCTGGCAGAAGCCGACGGCGAAGTCCATCACCGGCGTCCACAGCCCCTCGAAGCCGCCCTGCGAGAGGCCCGACGGCTGCAGCACGTTGGTCGGACAGACGTTGATGCACTGGTCGCACTTGATGCAGCGCTCGAGAAACTCGATCTCGGCGACGCTGCCCGGTGGGCGGATCGCCTTCTTGCTGAAGCCGCGCTTGTTGACGGCCTTGGAGAAGCGCACGAAGGGGAAGGCGATCACGCCGGCGAGCCCGGCCAGCACCCAGCGGCGGCGCGGCACGTCGGGCGGCGCGAGCTCGGTCTCGGGGCGCTTGGAGATCACCGGCGTGTCGAGCAGCGTGGCCTTGCCGGCGCGCACGCTGCCTTTGAGCGCCGGCTTGGGCGAGGCGGGGGCGAGCTTGAAGCTCAGCGCGTCTTCGGGGCAGTCGTCGATGCAGTTGAAGCAGACGAAGCACTCGCTCTTGCGCAGCGCGTCGTGTGGATCGGAGGCGCCCTCGCACGACTTGAGGCACAGGTCGCAGTCGGTGCACTTGGTGACGTCGCGATCGATGCGCCAGAAGGCCCAGCGCGAGATGCTGCCGAGGAAGGCGCCGAGCGGACACAGCACGCGGCAGAAGAAGCGCGGGATGACGAGGTTGAGGCCGACGAGCACCATCAACATCAGGCCGACAAACCAGGCGCCGTTGAAAACGCGCTGCGAGGGTGCGCCGGGCGCCGACGCGAGCCACGACCAGTCGCTCGGCGCCACCGAGTCCATCGCCGGTGCGATGGTGGTGGCGATGGAGCGGGCCAGCAGGCAGATCGGATCGAGCAGACCGATCTGCAGCGCGCCGAAGACGGCGAGCACCAGCATCACGATCAAGATGTAGTACTTGAGCTGAAAGATCGGGCGGTAGCGGTTCTTGTCGATGCGGTTTTTGTTGCTGCGGATGTTGAAGAGCCAGCCGACGAACTGGTGCAGCGCGCCGTAGGGGCAGATCCAGCCGCAAAAGAGGCGCCCGATGAGCAGCGTGGGTACGAGGATCAGCATCCCGCGCCACAGCCAGCGATAGACCGAGTGGGTCGAGATCGCGGTGGCGACGCCGACGAGCGGGTCGAGCTCGAGGAATAGCGAGGCGGGGTAGCCCTTGAGGCGTGAAAACCAGGTGACCCACAACAGGAAGATGAACAGCGAGAAGAAGAAGACCTGGCTGGCCACGCGGATGTTGGTGATGCGCAGCGCGCGCGCGTACCACGGCGAGCCATCGGGATTGCGCCCGAACCAGCCGCCGCCGCTGTCGCCGCTGTCGCCACTGTCGCCGCTGCCCTTGGATTGGGGCTTGCTGCCGGCCTTGTCGTCGGCCGCCGCGGGGGCGGGCGAGTCGTCGGCAGCTGCGCTCGACGCGAGCACCAGCGGTGGCAGCGCGATCGGCGTCGCGCTCGCGGTCGGTGCGGGTGCTTTGCTCTTGCAGCCGCAGCTGCCCGAGCTGCACGCGCTCGCCGTGGGCGCCGCGGGCGGCGGCGGCGCGGGCGCGATCTCGCCGCGCGGCGCGTCCCAGCGAGACGTAGGCCTCATCCGACCTTGATCTCCTTGCGCCGCGCCTCGCGCCACTTGGGGTTGCCGAGGCCGCGTGCGGCGGCTTTGTCGAAGTAGGCCGGTTTCTTTTCGCTGGCGCGGCCGAGCAGGTCGTCCCAGCCGAAAGCGTCGGCGGCGAGCGAGTCGGTGGAGGCGACGATGGTGTGGCCAGGGCGCACGTCGGACAGTGAGCCGCCGGTGGGGCCGCTGCGAAACAGCACGCGCGAGCCGTCGAGCACCACGAACGTGGGGCGCATCATCAACGCCAGGTCGCTGATGATGCCGTGGATGTCTTGGTGAAACTGGTTGCGGCGGCCGCCGAGCAGGCCGTACCAGTTCTTGGTCGTCATCGACGCGCGGCAGAGGTTGTGGTCCTTGACCGGCGCGACGCCGATCACTTTGGTCGCGCCGACGAAGGGCGCCCAGAAGAACGGCCAGCGCTCGATCCAGGTCGCGCCCGGCACGTTGAGCACCTTGAAGTCAGCGTGCGCGGGCAGGTACACGCGCGCGCCGGCTTGCACGGCGGCTTGACGAATGCCGCTGCGCGCGAAGCACGACTCGGGCGACTCGATGGGGTTGTCGCAGACGCGCACCTCGCGCGCGCCGGCCTCGCGCACGAGCTTGATCAGCTCGACGAGCACCTCGGGGTTGGTCGTCGCGCCGAGGGCGGCGGGTCGTTCGAAGGCGACGTTGGGTTTGATCACCACGATGTCGCCGGAGCGGATGAAGCGGCCGATGCCGCCGATGGCGTCGATGGCGCCGCGCACCGCAGCGGTGACGCGTCGGCCGCGAGCGATGCCGAGCGTGGCGGCGGTGGCGGACGGCGGCACGGCGAAGCCCTTTTCGGGCAGGCGCAGCACCACGGGGCGCGGCTTGCTGCGCTCGCCGTCGGGATCTTTGAGCGACAGCGGCCAGTCGGGTGGCGCCAGCGAGACGTAGCCCGCGCCGAGCGCGGCGCCGGCGACGATGCCGGCCTGCTTGAGAAAGCGGCGCCGCCGTTCGCGGGCGATGGACTCGAGCAGCTGCTTTTGCGCGTCGTCGGCGTTGGCAGGGACCACGATGCCGCCGCCGAGCGTATGGGTCCCTGTGGCGGGCGGCGATTTGTCGGGTCGATCGCTCATGCTTCTTTGACCGGTGGAGGCGCGGCCCCTTTGTCGTCGTTGTCGTGGTTGCCGCCCGAGCCCGAGCCCGAGCCCGAGCCGGGTTTGGCGTCGCCGTCGTGGTCGCCGTCGTCCTTGTCGCCTTTGTCGTCGTTGTCCGCGGGCTGCGCGCGGCGGCCGAGCGACTCGGGGATGCGTTCGAGCGCGGTGCGGATGCGCTTCATCGCCGCGTTGGCGCTGGCGAGCGTGGGCGCGCTGCGCACGCCGACGATGAAGCGCTTCATGGCGAAGGCGCTCGAGTAGGCGCCGATGAAGCGGTCTTTGACCCACGTCACGCCATCGTGGGTGCCGGCCTTCTTGCCGTAGCTGGCGAAGCCCTTGACGTACTTCTTGGCCAGCGCGAGGGCGTCATCGGGCGACTTGAGTGCGACGATGAAGACCTGCGTCTTGTCGTCGGGCAGCGTCGCCGAGTACACGTCGCGCGCGAACTCGAAGGAGAAGGCGTTCTTGGCGTCGTAGTTGATCTTGCCGAGGGCGATGTTCATCTCGGCGACGAAGAAGCCGTAGCCCCAAGGCAGCGGCGCGCCCTCGAGGTTGGCCGCGAACAGCTCGCGCAGGCGCTCGAGCTTGTTGGTGACGGTCGCGTTTTCGGCCGAGCCGATGGCGCGCAGGTAGTAGCGGCCGACCGTCATATAGAGCGCGTTGCGCGCGCGGTGCCACAGGCCGTGCGCGGCGGCGTTGGGTTTGGCGTCGCCGAGCTCGCCGCTGTAGGCGCCGAGCGCGTTGGTGGGTTTGCCGAGGTCGTAGAGCTCGATGTCGATCGAGGTCGTGCTGCCCTTGCCGTGCATCAGCGAGGCGTAATAGAGGCGCTTGAAGCCGAAGTTCTTGAAGTAGCCGGCGCGCCCGTTGATCTTCACGTAGAGGTTCTTGCCGTCGTACTGGGCGATGCGCGCTTCGCGCCAGCCTCGCGCGGCGAGGTCTTTGGGCAGCACGCCACGCGCGCTGGCCGCGGCGGAGCCGCTATTGCTCGCGGTGCCCGCAGCGCCCGCAATGCCGGCAGTGCCCGCGCCGCCGCCGCCGACGACGATGCCGCTGCCACCGCCCTTGCCGAGCTCGAGCGGCGCGGCGGCGAAGAGCTTGGGATCGGGGTTGGCGCCGCGCCAGACAACCCAGGCGGCGATGCCGCCGAGCAGAGCGAGCGCGACGAGCCCCCAGCGAAACTCCGCCAGCGAGTAGCGTGGCCGGTAGTGCCGAAAGGGCTTGCGGATGAAGAGACGATCTTCCTTCCGCTTAGGCGAGAGAACGGCCATGCGCCCGCTATTTTGTCATAGGTGCAGCGCTTGGCCAGCGCTGTAGCCGCTCGCTCGGGTGCTAGCGGACGATTCCGCCGTGCACCCAGCGCCACAGCAGCGACCCGGCGTCGGGCTCGAGGCGCGCGAGCTCGATGTGGAAGGCCCCCGCCGTGGGGAAGCCAGAGACGCGCAAGCCGAGCAGCAGTGAGGCGGCGCCCGAGAGGAATGGCTCGTGTCCGGCGATGACGACCACCTCGAGCTCGGGTCGCTCGCCGAGGGTAGCGAGCAGCGCACCAAGCGAGCCGTGTGGCTCGAGGAATGGATAGGCTTCGACCTCGCCGCCGAAGGCCAGCTCGGTGGCGACGAGCTCGGCGGTTTGCACAGCGCGCACCAGCGGGCTGCACCAGACGGCGTCAGGGCGCACGCCCTCGGCCTTGAGCGCTTTGCCCGTCGTGCGGATGTCTGCGCGTCCAGCCGCCGTCAGAATGCGGCCTTGATCGCCACCGTCGGCGGTGGGAGCAGAGGCGTTTCCGTGGCGGATCAAGGTCAGGTACATGGGAACATTCATGATCGCCAGCGACCTGGCCGCGGGTCAAGCGATCAACGGAGCGAGGATGAAAGAAGCGCTGCCAGCATACCTGCTCGCCGGCGGGCGATCGCGTCGCTTCGGCGACGGTGACAAGCTGCGCGCCGAGA
Source organism: Myxococcales bacterium (assembly GCA_020431405.1). Taxonomy (GTDB): domain Bacteria; phylum Myxococcota_A; class Polyangia; genus JAGQIK01. Next base: position 27,050 of record JAGQIK010000637.1, on the reverse strand, counting down.
TCGACGGCGTGTCGCTGCTCGCTCACGTTGCCGCAGAGCTACGGCCGGTCGCTTCGCGCGTAGTGGCCGTCGCCGACGAGGCAGACAAGTACGCCGATCTGGGCATCGAGACCATCGCCGACGACGGGTCGCATCAGGGACCGCTCGTCGGGCTGCTCGCTGCGCTCGGCGATCTGCGCGCGGACGAGCGCTGGCTGCTGCTGGTGGCCGGCGACCTGGCGCATCTTCGGCACGCCTGGTTGGCCCCGCTGCTGGCGGCGCGTGTCGACAGCGACGCGGCGGTGGCCTATCGCGGCGGCGATCGCTGGCAGCCGGTGTTCGCGCTTTACTCGCGCGCAGCGCGGCACCTGGTGCGCCGGCGGCTCGCCGAGGGGCAGCGCTCGCTGCAGGGGTTGCTCGACGCGCTGGGGGCGCGCGCCGTAGCGCCGCCTGACGACTGGCGACGCTTGATCAACGTCAACGATCGCGAGCAGCTCGCGCGCGCGCGCGGCCTAGGCGGCGAGGACGACGGCGGTTGACAGCCGCCGGGAGAATGCTAAGCGAGCGGGATCTACGCTGTGCCCATGATCTATCTCGACCACAACGCCACCACACCGCTCGATCCCGCCGTGCTCGAGGCGATGCTGCCTTATCTGCGCGAGCATCACGGCAACCCGAGCAGCGTGCACGCGGCCGGACAGGCGGCGCGGCGCGGCATCGATCGCGCGCGTCGGCAGGTCGCCGAGCTGGTGGGCGCGAGCGAGAGCGAGGTGACGTTCACGTCGGGCGGCAGCGAGGCCGACAACCTGGCGCTCGCGGGCGTGATGCAGGCGGCGGTGGCGGCGAGCGAGCCTGCGCGGCGCGAGCTGATCGTCAGCCGCATCGAGCACCCCGCGGTGCTCGAGCACGCGGCGGCGCTCGAGGCGCGCGGCTTCGTCGTGCGGCGGCTCGAGGTGACGGCTGCGGGGCTGGTCGATCCGGAGGCACTGCGCGCGCTGGTCTGCGAGCAGACGGCGCTGGTCAGCGTGATGTTGGCCAACAACGACGTCGGTACGCTGCAGCCCGTCGCCGAGCTGGCGAGCATCGCGCACGCGCGCGGGGCGCGCTTTCACACCGACGCTGTGCAGGCGGCAGGCAAGGTCGCGGTCGACATGGGCGCGCTCGGTGTCGACCTGCTGAGCCTCTCGGCGCACAAGATCTACGGACCCAAGGGCGTCGGCGCGCTGGTGCTGCGCCGCGACGTCGCGCTCGAGCCGCAGGTGCGCGGTGGCGCGCAGGAGATGCGGCGGCGCGCCGGTACGGAGAACGTGGCCGGCATCGTGGGTTTTGGCGCCGCGGCCGAGCTGGCGCGCGCGCGGCTTGGCGAGGATGCGCCGCGTGTCGCCGCGCTGCGTGACCGCCTCGAGCAGCTGCTCGCCGAGCGCATCCCGTCGGTGACGTTTCACGGCGATCGCCAGCGGCGCCTCGGCAACACGGCGAGCTGCGGCTTTGCCGGGGCGGCGGGCGAGGCGCTGGTGATGAACCTCGATCTCGGCGGCTACTGCGTCTCGGTGGGCTCGGCCTGTGCGTCGGGCAAGCGCGAGGCGTCGCACGTGCTGCAGGCGATGGGCGTCAGCGACGAGCTCGCGCTCTCGACGCTGCGCTTTTCGCTCGGTCGGCAGACGAGCGCCGCTGATGTGGAGGGCGTGGTCGAGGCGCTGGTGCCGGTGGTGGCGCGGCTGCGCGAGGCGAGCGCGCGCGCGGGTGATCGGAGGGCGGCGTCGTGAGCCCGCGGGTTGTGATCGCGCTGTCGGGCGGCGTCGACTCGAGCGTGGCCGCGGCGCTGCTGCTCGAGCAGGGCTTCGAGGTGGTGGCGCTCACGCTGCAGCTATTCGACTGCAGCGACCAGGTCAACGAGCGCTCTTGCTGCGGCGTGGCGGGTGTGGCCGAGGCGCGTGCGGCGGCGGGGCGGCTCGGCATCCGCCATTACGTGATCAACGGGCGCGAGCGCTTTCGCGAGGTCGTGCTCGCGCAGGCGTGGCGCGAGTACGAGCGCGGGCGCACGCCCAACCCGTGCGTCGCCTGCAACGACACGATGAAGTTCGGGCTGCTCTACGAGCGCGCGCGCGAGCTCGGCGCTGACTTCGTCGCCACCGGGCATCACGCGCGCGTGGTGCGCGAGCCAACGGGTGGCGGCAGGCCGTGGCTTCTGCGCGGGCGCGACGCGGACAAGGACCAGTCGTACTTTCTGTTCTCGCTCAGCGACGAGCAGCTGCGCGTGACGCGCTTCCCCATCGGCGAGCTGACCAAGGCCGAGGTGCGCGAGCGTGCGCGCGGCTTGCTGCTGCCCAACGCGGCGCGCGCCGAGAGCCAGGACGCGTGCATCGCGCAGCGCAGCGATCTCGCCGAGAGCCTGCGCGAGGCCTTCGGCGGCGCGGCGAAGCCGGGACGTTTTGTCGATCGCGGCGGGCGCGTGCTCGGCGAGCACGACGGCGTGCATCGCTTCACGGTCGGTCAGCGCAAGGGGCTCGGCGTGGCGCTCGGCGCGCGCGCGTACGTTGTGTCGATCGACGCGACTAGCGGTGACGTGGTCATCGACACCGACGTTCGCAGCCTCGAGAGCGTCGGGCTGGTCGCGCGGGCGATGCGCTGGCACGACGAGGTGGCGCCGGGCGAGCGGCGCGCCTGTCAGGTCAAGGTGCGCTATCGCCACGAGGCGGTGCAGGCCGAGCTCGAGCGCGCCGCCGACGGCGACGGCGTGCTCGTACGCTTCGCCGAGCCCGAGCGCGCCGTGACACCGGGACAGGCGGCGGTGCTCTACGACGGCGAGCGCGTGATCGGTGGCGGCTGGATCGATCGCGCGCTGCCCGCCGAAGAGCGCGCGGCCTGATGCCGGAGCTCCCCGAGGTCGAGACGATCGCGCGGCAGCTGGCGCCGATGGTCGGCCATCGCGTGCAGCGGCTCGAGATCATCGACCGCGCGCGGCTCAAACCGAAAGACCCGGCGCGCCTGGCGGGGCGCGAGGTCACGGCGGTGCGCCGGCTCGGCAAGCTGGTGCTGATCGAGCTCGCTCCCGCGCTCTACTGCACGGTGCACCTGCGCATGACAGGGCGGCTGATCTGGCACGGCGAGAGCGCGCGCGCGCCGCACGAGCGAGCGCATCTACGCGCGCGCTTCGTGCTCGATGGCGCGCAGCTTCTGTTCTACGACACGCGCCGCTTCGGCGTGATCGAGATCGCCGACGCGCTCGCCGACATCGCGCCCGCCGGCGTCGACCCGCTCGACGAGACGCTGACGCGCGAGGCCTTCGGCGAGCTGGTGGCGCGCGCCAACCAGGACCTCAAGGCGTTTCTGATGCGGCAGGATCGGCTGGTTGGCATCGGCAACATCTACGCCTCGGAGATCCTCTTTCGCTGCAAGCTCTCGCCGCTTCGCCGCACGCGCACGCTCGAGGCGCGTCAGGTGACGGCGCTGTTGCGCGCCACGCGCGAGATTCTGCAGCGCGCGATCGAAAACTGCGGCACCACGTTCTCGGACTTTCAGGACGCCCACGGCGTGACGGGCTCGTACCAGCAGTACCTCGCGGTCTACGGGCGCGAGGGCGAGCGCTGCTCGCGGCGCGGCTGCGCGGGCGTCATCGCGCGCGTGGTGCAGCAGCAGCGCTCGACGTTCTACTGCCCCGAGTGCCAGCGCTAGGTTTTGTCATTGTGGTCTAGAACGCCTGCGATTGCGCGGCGTTGTGGACCGTAGAGTGACCCCTGGGATCAGGAGTGGGTGATGGGGCCGACGCGCGGAGCGTCGCGCACGTCGACGCGCAGGGCGCGCTCGACCTCGCCGAGCTTGCGGATCTCGTCGAGCACGTGGTCGGCGACCTGCTTCTGCGTGCGCAGGCGGTTGGGCTTGTCGTAGAAGTTGGAGAGGTCGAGCGGCTCGCCGGCGACGATGATGATCGGCTTGCCCGTGCGGTTGAGGTTGGAGCGCACCTGTTCGGGCAGATCGTTGAGTAGGCCGTTGACGAAGACGGGCACCACGTCGGGCTTGGCGGTCATGATCAGCCGCCCCAGGCCGGGCTGCGCCGGCAGTAGGGCGTAGGGATCTTCGCTGAGGTTGCGCCGCCCCTCGGGGTGCATGCCGACGACGGTGCCCGGGTGATCGAGCAGCTCGACCAGCCGCGCGAGGCCGAAGTTGTTGAAGCCGCGCTTTTTGGGGTCGCGAAAGACGGGCGGGTACATCGCCATCATCGACATGATCAGGTTGACCGCGACGCCGGCGGGTCGCTCGTAGAAGAACTCCGAGCGCACCGGAAAGTAGGTGCGTTGCAGCAGGCTCGTCTCGCGATAGAGCCAGCAGGTCACGAGGTACATGTCGAAGAAGCTGCGGTGGTTGCAGGCGAGGATCACGCCGCGCCGCGGCTTGAAAGCGCTCAGCGCGCGAAAGCCGACCAAGTGCGTCAGGTGGCGAGAGGCGTAGTAGACCCACTTCATGCCGGCGGTGCGCAGAAACGCAGCCGTCGCGGCTTTCACCGACTCGTTGCGGTTTGCGAAGTCTGCGAGCGCGAACGAGAAACGCTCGAAGGGCTCGAGCGTGGCGAGGTCTTCTGCGCTCGGCCGCGGGGCCGTCTCCATGCATTTCGTTTAAGTACAAACGGTACGGCGCGTCAAGTACCGCACATGTAGGGGAAGGTGCGGCGCCATGATGCGGTACGATCGCCATATGCTCCTGTCGCGGCTGGCGTTGTCGACGCTGCTGGTGCTGCTGGGCGCGTGTCCGGCAGGCCGTGGGCGTGCCGGCGACGAGGCCAGCGGGACGGCCGACGCGTGCGCTGCGTCCTGGTGCCGCGACGCGCCGGCGCCACCGCCAGGCTTCGACGCGGCCGGTGGCTGGCTGAGCGACGGCAACGACAGCGATGCCGCTCGCGGTGACACGCCGGGCGGTGGCGTCGTCGACGGCGGCGCGCGCGCCGACGCGGATGGCGCCGCGAGCGTGGCGACCGATGCGGGCACTGGCGCGGTGGGCAGCACCGAGCTGGTCGCGCTCGACCAGGCCTTCAAGGGCAACCTCGGCGGTGCCGTCGGTGCCGACGCGCTGTGCGCGGCGCAGGCTGCGGCCGCCAACCGGGCTGGCACCTATCGCGCGTTCCTCTCGGCGGCCGGCCGTAACGCGCGCGACCTCGTCGACGCGCAGCGCGCGCCGCTGCCGGTGGTCGACAGCAAAGGCGCGCAGCTGTTTGCCAGCTGGAGCGCGGTCTTCAGCACCACGCAGTGGCCGGCCGGCGCGACGATCTACACTTTCAGCGGCGCCAAGGTCGACCAGACCACCGGCGACTGGCAGGATGGGAACCTCTGGCACGGGTCGCGCCCGGACGGGCAGCTGCTGTCGGGCTCGACGTGCAACGATTGGACGTCAGATCGTCTGCTCGTGCGTGGTATGGCCGGCGAGGTCGACAAGCGCGAGCTGCTCAGACAGGAGCGAAGAGGATGTCATCGACGTCACGCCGTGATCTGCGTTCGCGTTCGCTAAGGACCCTAGCGCTCGGCATCGTCGCCGCGCTGGCGCTCTGTTTGCCATCGCGCGCGGCCGACGCCTGCTCGTGCGCGCGCCCCTTTGATGGTGGCAAGGGCTACCTGCGAATGGCCGGCACGGTCTTTCTGGCGCGCACGGTGAAGGTCGCGCGCAGCCCGCGCGTGTTCACCTTCGAGGTGCTGGCCAGCTTCAAGGGCAAGGTGCGCGGCAAGCGCTTCGTGCTCAAGCAGCCCATGAGCCCCTGCGATCCAGCGTTTCAGCGCGGCAAGGTCAGCTTCGTGATCATCAACAAGCGCGGCTCGGCAGGGCTTTGCGGCGGCAACTACGCCCTTTCGGCGCAGCTGCCGGACGCGGCGGCCTACTTCGCCGCAGCCAAGCGTGGGCGCGCCGCCAAGCCGCCCGAGCTACGCGCCGCGCTGGCGGCGATCAAGGGCTACCTTCACGACCGCAAGCAGGTGCCGCTGTCGAGCAAGACGCTGCCGGCCAAGCTCTCGCTGCGCGTGGGCAAGACGCGGCTCTTCGTCACGCGCACGATGCCCAAGCACGGCCTCTATCTCGACAGCGCGCGTTGCGTGGGACGAGCGTGCCTGCTCTCGGGCCGCTACCCGCGCGAGGGCCTCGTCTTCTCGCTGCTGCTCGAGCGGCGCGGCAAGAAGCTCTCGCTGATCGGGCGCAGCGTGGTCGAGCGCAAAAGTCGGCGCTAGCTCATGCGCACTGTGCTGGCATTCGACATCGGCGGCACCACCGCCGCCGCCGCGTTGGTGGACGTCGACAGCGGGCAGCTGCTCGCCGAGCCGTCACAAGCGCCGCTGCGCGCTGACGGCAGCTTCGACGAGATCGGGCAGGACCTCGCGGCGCTCGCTGCCGCCGCCGAGGCAGCCGCGCCCGGCGCGCCAGTGCAGGGCATCGCCGTCGCCGCGCCGGCGCCGGCGCACTATCCGAGCGGCACGGCGTGGATGACGCACAAGCTGCGCGCGCTCTACGGGCGCTCGTGGTTCGAGCTGGTCGGCCGCCCCGACGTGCCCATCGTCGCGCTCAACGACGCCGACGCGTTCTGCCTGGGCGAGCTTCACGCCGGCGCCGGGCGCGGCGCGCGACGGCTGTTGGCGCTGACCCTCGGCACCGGGCTCGGCAGCGCCTACGCCGTGGACGGCGAGATCGTGCGCGAAGGGGCGGGTGTCGTGCCGGGTGGCGAGCTGTGGCGCGCGCCGTTCGCGGGCTCGGCCCACAGCATCGAGGACGAGGTGGGGCGCGACGCGCTGATGCGGCGCTACGCGCGTACCTGCGGCGGTGGCGGTGAGGAGCCGCTGGTCAGCGTCGCCGAGATCGCCAAGCGGGCGCGCGACGGAGAGCACGAGGCGTGTGCGCTGTTCGAGCACCTCGGGCGTGCCCTCGCCGTCGGCGTCGGTCGCTCGCTGCGCGAGTTCGGCGCCGACCGCGTGGTGCTCGGCGGCGGCATCGCGCGCAGCGCGCCGCTGTTCGTTCCCTCGCTCGAGTCGCAGCTAGCGGAGCTGTTCGAGCGTGGCGAAGCGCCGACGATCGTCACCGCCGAGCTCGGCGCGCGCGCTGCGCTGCTCGGCGCGGCGATGGCGCTGGTGAAGCGGCGCGAGCGTTTCGCGCGACGGCGCGTGATCTACCTGCACGGCTTCGCCTCCTCGCCGGGCTCGTTCAAGGCGCAGCGCTTTCGTCAAGCGCTCGAGGCGCGCGGTGTCGACGTCGTGATCCCCGACCTCAACGAGGGCGACTTTCGCGGGCTGACCATGTCGCGTCAGCTTCGTCTGCTCGAACGGCTCGCCGGCGACGCACCGCCCGGCTCGCTGCTGCTGATCGGCTCGAGCCTCGGCGGCTACGCGGCGTCGCTGTTCGCCGCGCAATCCGAGCAGGTCGCAGCCTGCGTGCTGATGTGTCCGGCCTTCGATTTTCTGCGCCGCTGGAGCCAGCGCATCGGCGCCGACGAGCTCGCGCGCTGGCGCGAGCGCGGCGAGCTGACGCTGCATCACTTCGGCAGCGGCACCGAGGAGCAGATCGGCTACGGGCTGATCGAAGACGCCGAGCAGCACGCGGCCTTTCCCGACGTGCGCGTGCCGACGCTGATCTTTCACGGCCGCAACGACGCCGACGTCGATCCCGAGCTGTCCGAGCAGTTCGCCGCCGAGCGCCCCAACGTCAAGCTGACGATGCTCGACTCTGACCACGGTCTCGGCGACGTCATCGACGACATCATCGCCGGCAGCCTGCCGCTGCTCGCGCGCCTCTGGGCCTAGTGGTCTGACCGTTTACCGATGAGCAGCGTCGATCGCCAGGGCTGGACCGCGATGTGGATCAGCCTCAGCGCGTCGCTGCTGATGCTCGGCGGCAAGGTCACGGCCTACACCCTGACCTCGAGCGCGGCGATGTTTTCCGACGCGGCCGAGTCGCTGGTGCACGGCGTCGCGACGGGCCTCGCGGCCTACGCGCTGTGGTACGCGGCGCAGCCCGATGACGCCGGTCACCCCTACGGGCACGGCAAGATCGCCTACCTCTCGGCGGGCTTCGAAGGCGCGCTGATCATGGCCGCCGCCGCCGTGACGCTCTATCAGAGCACCCTGAGCTGGATCGAAAAGCCGCCGCTGCGAAACCTCGGCTGGGGCCTCGCCATCGGCGGTGGGCTGGGGTTGATCAACTTGGCGCTCGGCTTGGCGCTGGTGCGCCAGGGCCGCCGCCTCGACAGCATCGTGCTCGTCGCCAACGGCAAGCACGTGCTGAGCGACATGTGGACCAGCCTCGGCGTGGTGGTGGGTGTCGCCATCGCGTGGCTCAGCGGGCAGCGCTGGATCGACCCGCTCACCGGCATCCTCGTCGCGCTGCGCATCGCCTTCGAAGGTGTCGGTCTGCTGCGCCAGGCCTACCGCGGCTTGATGGACGCGGCCGACCCCGAGCACAGCAAGCGTGTCGTCGCGTCGCTCGAGCAGGCCGTCGCCGACGGGAAGATCCGCGCCTTCCACCAGCTGCGCCAGCGCCGGGTCAACGACGTGATCTGGGTCGAGGTGCACCTGCTGGTCGACGGCGAGCTGACGGTGGAGGTCGCGCACCAGCGCGCCACCGCGGTGGAGCAGCAGATCCGCTCCGCCCTCGGCAATCTCGACGCGCGCATCACCTCGCACATCGAGCCGCAGGGCAGCCACGGCGAGGCGCACCCCAAGGGACACCACGCACCGGATCCGGGGCTCGACGAGAGCGAGCCGAACGGTGGCGCGGCTGCTAGCTGACCTTGGCCACGAGCGCGTCGGTGAACTGCGTGGTGCTGGCCTTGCCGCCGAGATCGCCGGTCTTGGTGCCGGCCTCGAGGCACGCGACGATCGCGTCGACCACGCGATCGGCGACGTCGCCCTGGTCGATGTGGCGCAGCATCAAGCAGGCCGTGAGCAGGATCGCCGTCGGGTTGGCGAGGTCGCGGCCGGCGATGTCGGGCGCCGAGCCGTGCACGGCCTCGAAGACGGCGATCTTCTCGCCGATGTTGGCGCCGGGCGTGACGCCGAGCCCGCCGACGAGGCCGGCGCAGAGGTCGCTGAGGATGTCGCCGTAGAGGTTCTCCATCACGACCACGTCGAACTGATGCGGGTCGAGCACCAGCTTCATACACGCTGCGTCGACGATGCAGTCCTCGGCTTTGATGTCGGAGTACTCGCGCGCCACCTCGTAGAAGCAGTCGAGAAAGAGGCCGTCGGCGAGCTTCATGATGTTGGCCTTGTGCACCGCGGTAACCTTCTCGCGCCCGTGCTCTCGGGCGTGCTCGAAGGCGAAGCGCGCGATGCGCGTGCAGGCCTGGCGCGTCATGATCTTGAGCGACTCGATGACGCCGGGCACCACCTCGTGCTCGATGCCCGAGTAGAGGCCCTCGGTGTTTTCGCGCACCACGACGATGTCGACGTTCTCGTAGCGCGAGCGCGTGCCGGGGATCGAGCGCACCGGGCGTAGGTTGGCGTAGAGGTCGAGCTGCCTGCGCAGCCGCACGTTGACCGAGCTGAAGCCCTTGCCCACGGGCGTCGTGATCGGGCCCTTGAGCGCCACGCCGGTCTCGGCGATGGCCTGTACGACATGCTCGGGCAGCGGGTCGCCATGCGTCGCGATCGTCTGCTCGCCCGCCTCGTGCACCTCCCAGGTGACGTCGGCGCCGGCGGCCTCGAGCACGCGTTTGACCGAGTTGGTGATGGCGGGGCCGATGCCGTCGCCCGGGATCAGCACGACTTTGGTCACGATGGCTCCTCTGGTGCTCAGACCGCTTGGGCTGCGTGGGCCGCGACAATAGCAGCTTGCGTCTCGCGACAGAACGCGTCAAAGAAGGCGCCATGAGCGAAGAGGCCAAGCGTGCCATCGTGCTGCTCTCGGGTGGGCTCGACTCGAGCACCTGCCTCGCCGTGGCGCGCCAGCGCGGCTTCGAGTGCTACGCGCTGAGCTTTCGCTACGGGCAGCGCCACGTGTGCGAGCTCGACGCGGCGGCGCGCGTGGCGAAGGCCTTCGACGTGCGCGAGCACCTCACCATCGACGTCGACATGCGCGCCATCGGCGGCTCGGCGCTCACCGCCGACATCGACGTGCCCAAGGGCCGCTCCTCCGAGGCCATCGGCAGCGGCATCCCCGTCACCTACGTGCCGGCGCGCAACACGGTGTTCCTCTCGTTCGCGCTGGCTTGGGCCGAGGCGCTCGATCTGCGCGACATCTTCATCGGCGTCAACGTGCTCGACTACTCGGGCTACCCCGACTGTCGGCCCGAGTTCATCGAGGCCTTCGAGGCGCTCGCCGCGTGCGCCACGGCGTTCGGCGTGGCCGGCGAGCGGCTCTCCGTGCACGCGCCGCTGATGAAGCTCGACAAGGCCGCGATCATCCGGCTTGGCCTCGAGCTGGGCGTCGACTACGCGCTGACGCACAGCTGCTACGACCCGCGCGACGCAGCAGGCCGCCCCTGCGGCGCTTGCGACGCGTGCATCTTGCGCCTCGACGGGTTTGCTGCCGCCGGCGCGACGGATCCGCTCGACTACCCCGCAGCCGATCGATGAGCGACGGGCAGACACTCGAGCAGCTACACCTGCGTGTGCACGAGATCTACCTCTCGCTGCAAGGCGAGTCGACGTTCGCCGGGCTTCCGTGTGTCTTCGTGCGCACCACCGGCTGTCCGCTGCGCTGCGTGTGGTGCGACACCGAGCACGCCTTCTACGGAGGCGAGGACCACAGCGTGGCCGCGGTGCTCGCGCGCGCGCTCGACTTCGGCGTGCAGCTGGTCGAGGTCACCGGCGGCGAGCCGCTGGCGCAGCGCAACGTGCTGCCGCTGATGAGCGCGCTCGCCGACGCGGGGCGCACGGTGCTGCTCGAGACCAGCGGCGCCTTCGACATCACGCCGGTGGACGATCGCGTGCACGTGATCATGGACATCAAGTGTCCTGACTCGGGCGAGCACGACAAGAACCTATGGTCGAACCTCGACGCGCTGCGCGCCAAAGACGAGCTCAAGCTGGTGCTCGCCAGCCGCCGCGACTACGAGTTCGCGCGCGATCTGATCCGCGAGCGCGGCCTCGCCGAGCGCTGCAGCGTGCTGCTCTCGACGGTGTGGGGTGGGCCGGCGCGCGCTGACGTGGCGGCCTGGATCCTCGCCGACAAGCTGCCGGTGCGCTTTCAGCTGCAGATGCACAAGCTGATCTGGGACCCCGAGGCGCGCGGCGTGTAGCATAGGCGGGTGATGACGAGAGCGCTGCTGTGCGCCGTCGTGCTGCTGATCGGCGGAGGCGACGCCCTCGCCGCCGAACCCGAGGCGTTGCGGGTGGTCGTGGCCGGCTCCAAGCCCTTCGTCATCAAGCACGGCAGCACGACGCGCGGTGTGGCGCTCGATGTCTGGAAAGCCATCGCCAAGCGACTGCCGGCCACCTACACCGTGCGCGTGGCCAAAGACCTGAGCGAGGCGATAGCCGATATCGAAGGTGGCCGCGCCGACGTGATCGTCGGGCCGGTGAGCATCACCGCCTCGCGCGCATCGCGTGTCGACTTCACGCAGCCCTACTTCGCCTCGAGCATCGCGATCATGACCAGCCGCACGCCGCCCTCGGCCTGGAAGCGGCTCAAGCCGCAGCTGGTGCAAGCGCTGCTGATCTTTGTTGGCGCGCTGCTCGTGCTGTTGCTGCTGGTGGGCACGCTGATCTGGCTGGTGGAGCGCGGGCACAACCCGGCGCACTTTCCACGCAGCGTCTTGCGCGGCGTGAGCAACGGCATGTGGTTCGCGCTGGTCACCCTGACGCGGGTTGGCTACGGCGATCGTACGCCGATCACGCGCGCCGGGCGGTTCATCGCGGGGCTCTTCATGCTCGCCGCGCTGCTCGGCGGCGCGATGTTGACCGCGAGCATCACGACCATGATGACGGTCTCCAAGCTCGAGGATCAGGGCATCACGTCGATGTCGAAGCTGCACGGCCGCCAGGTGGCGGTGGTCAAAGGCACGCCGGGGGAAGCGGTGGCGCTGCGGCACGGCGCGCGAATGTTGGCCACGCCGAGCAAGGAGCAGGCGCTGGCGTTGCTCGTCGGCGGCAAGGTCGACGCGATGCTGTATGACCTGCCGGTGCTGCAGTACTACCTGCTCGAGCACCCCGAGCTGCCGCTGGTCGTGCACACCTCGCAGACGTCACCGGACAACTACGGCTTCGCCGTACGCCGCGGCAGCCCGCTGCGCAATCGCATCGACATCGCGCTGCTGCGGCTTCGCGAAGGGCACGTGCTGCGCACGATCATGCAGCGCTGGCACGTCGGACGGGACTAGCGCTTCGTCGTCGCGACGCGTCCGCCGGGCTGCTCGCCGGCGCAGATCGGGCTGCCGCCGAGCAAGCCGCCCCATTGCGCGACGAGGCGGTTGAAGTCGGCGAGGCCGCGGCGGTAGCGCGAAGCGCGCGCCGTGTAGACGAGCTGCACGCAGCGCTGATCGCGCTCGACGATCAGCGCGCAAAGGCGCAGCGGCTCGCGCAGGTTGGCCGACTCGACGGCGGTCTGCACCACGACGACGCCGTCGTCGCGCGCGCGCTCCACGCGGCGGTTGACTACGGCCTGCGTGAAGTTCGGGACACTGCGCATGATCGCCTCGTCGCTGATGCCGCGGCAGTTCTGCGGCGCGATGGGGCGCGGGAAGACAAAGGCGCTCACGCCGGCGACGGGGTCCTGGATCTGCAAGTCGTCGCCGCGCCCGGAGCAGGCGACCCATCCCGGCGGCAGATCGAAACGCAGCCGCGAGCCGGGAAGGCTGCAGGTTGGTGGATGGCCGCTGCATTGCCAGCGCGACGTCTGCGCCGACATCGACGGGTCGGCGTGCAGCTGACAGCCGGCGCTGACGAGCGAGGCGGCGGCGAGCAGGAACAAGCCTAAGCGGGTCACGTATAGATCGTGGGCCGGCTGGCGGCGCGCCGCAAGCGCTTGCTCGCTCGCTAACCTACTTCTGTGGTTGGCAGCTGCAGTGGCACTGGCCTTCGCCCTGCGGCCCGGTCGGCAAGCAGGCGGGCGTGCACTGACCGCAGTAGGATTCGCACTGGCGCGCATCGACGCAGGCGCGGTCGTCGGCGCCACAGTCGCTGCCGAGCAGCGAGGCGGCGAGCAGCACGAGCAGCAGGATGCGGCGCAGTCTTGTCATACGCCGCCGATTCTACAGCACTCTAGGCCGCGTCGGGTGCGCCGGCATCGGGCGAAGACGGGGCGCTGCCGTCGCTCCCGCCGTCGGCGCTGCCGTCGCCCGAGCTGCCATCGCCGCTGCCATCGCTGCTGCCGTCGCCCCCGGCGTCGGGTTGCGACGCGGTCGCGCCGGCGTGCAGATCGAGCGCGCAGTAGTCGCTCCACTCGGGCAGGTCGGGTGTGTCGTCGCTGACGCCCGCCTGCGGGCAGCTCTCGTCGGCGCTCCAAGGCACCCAGTCACCAGCCTGGCCTTGCGCCGCGGCGTAGTCGGAGAAGATCTGATAGCCGCCGTCGCGCGCCATGAAGATCGGCGGCGCCTCGCACTGCCCGGGCGCAGCGGCCAGCTCGCGCGCTTCGACCATCGCCATGATCAGCTGATACATCTTGGCCGTCGACTTGTTCCAGCAGCAGGTCTTGGACTGCTCGTAGTCGAGCTTGGCGAAGACGTAGTCCTCCTTCTTGCGGTACTGCTTGTCGACTTCGAGGCGGCTCTTGCCGAAGCGGCTCTGCATCAGCGTGTAGAGCTCGGCGAAGGCGTCCTCGCGGCGGATGCGCGCGGCGCACGAGGCGGGGTACTGGCGCAGGTGGCGGCGCGCGTCTTCGATCATCACGAGCAGCGCGTCGCGCGTCTCTTCGGGCGAGACCTCGCCGAGGATCTCTTGGAAGGTCGCCGGCCGCGCGCCGATGGCCTCGTAGTCGGTGTCGTTGATCCAGTTGTCCTTGTCGGCCTTCATGAAGGTGTTCATCCAGCGACCGCCGCTGAGCTTGGCCACGCGGAAGCGTTTGAGGCCACCGCCGATGTGCGAATAGATCTCGCCCTTGGAGTTCTTCGTCGGCCCGCCGCCTTCGTTGTTGGTGAAGCGGCGCTTGCTCGCCGCCTGCGACTCCCACGCCGGGTGCCGCGGCGGCACGTTGCCCGAGACGATCTCGACCCACAGCTTGCCGGCGGCGTTCTTGCCTTGGCGCAGCACGACCATGGTGTGTCCCGATCCGTCCGACGCGCGCCGATAGATCATCGCGTCGCCGACGCTGACCGCTTTGGGCTCGAGGTTGTACGTGTTGCGGCCGCCGATGAGGTTCGAGGTGCCGAAATAGATCAGCAGCCAGCGGATCAGGTGTCCGGCGCGCTTGTTGAGGTGGATCTCGTCGAGGTAGGCGCCCATGCGCGCGCCCTCGCCGAGGATCGGCTGCTCGTCGCCGCTGACCGTGCCGCGCGAGCGCAGCCGCGAGTCTTTCGGCCAGCCTTGCGCCGCGAGATCGGCGGCGCTCATCGACGAGTAGTCGCGATAGTAGTCGCGAAACAGCGGCGTGGTGCTCCACTTGCCGCTGGCGGTGCGAATGCCCATGTGCCCGAAGTAGACGCGCTGGCGTGCCTGGTGGTCCCAGCCTTCGAGATAGAACGGCAGCTGATACCAGGCAGCGAAGGTGGAGCGCAGGAAGATCCACACGTCGGCGCAATCGAGGCGCGGCGAGGCGAGCACCTTGTCGCCCCACGGCGTCGTGACTTCGAAGGTCTCGCCGTAGTTGCTGTCGGGGCGCTTGATCTTCTTCATCGAGTTGATCCAAGCGCGATACTTCTCGTCCCAGTTGAGGCCGCTGTCGGCGCCCCAGGCGACGCCGGCCTTGCGCGCGTTGGCGGTGTCGCGGTCTTCCCACTGGTTCTTGACGAGCCAGGCGCGGGTCGAGGTGTCGTCGACCGACTTGCTCGGGCCGGCGACACCAGTGCCGTCGGCTTTACCGGTGGCGAGCGGCGCGGGGCCGATGGCGTCGCTGGGGGGCAGGTTGTTGTCTTCGTTGTCGCCGGCGCAGCTGGCGGCGATGGCGAAGCTCGCGAGCATCAGCGCGATGAAGAGCGCCCTGCGTCGTCGCATCGATGATCTCCCGGTCAAGCGTCCATCGGAGACGTTACGCAACTGCCGTACCGAACCTTCAGCTCGTGATATCAGCGGGTTGCGTCTCCGAGGCGGCCGAGATCCGGACGGCTCGGCCAATGGGTGACCAGTGTCCCAGCCGTGGCGTTTGTGATACTGGCAAGGAGATGGAGCGATTCGACTGCCGCTTGCTGAGCCGCCGAACACTGAGCGAGGGCGTGCGCGAGCTCGCCTTCGCGCGCTGCGACGGACAGCCTCTGCGGTTCGTGCCGGGGCAGTACGTTCAGGTATTGTTCGCAGCTGATAGCTATCAAGGCTGCTACTACTCGCTCAGCGCGCCGCCGCAGGCTGACGGCACGTTCAAGCTGTGCGTCAAGGACGACGACGGCCTGGGCGCGCGCACCCTGTTCGCCCTCGAGCTCGGCGACACGCTCGCCTTCGCCGGGCCGGACGGACAGCTGGTGCTCGATCGCGAGCCCGGCGACGCGCAGCGCGACGTGCTGCTAGTCGCCACCGGCACGGGCATCGCGCCGTTTCGCGCGATGAGCGATCAGCTCGACGCGCGGCTCAGCGCGGGCCGCCGCGTGCAGCTGCTCTACGGTGCACGCCAGCCGGTCGGGCTGCTCTACGACGACATCTGGCGCGAGCTCGCCGCGCGCCACGAGGCGTTCTCCTACGTCGCCACCGTCAGCGGCGAGGCGCAGGCCGGCCAAGAGGGGGTGCGACGAGGCCGCGTCACGGCGCATCTCGCCGCTGCGCTCGTCGCCAGCGAGGCAGCGCAGGGCGAGCTTCTCGCGTTGCTGTGCGGGATTCCAGCGATGGTCAGCGAAGTGCGCGCTGCGCTGCGCGACGCCGGGCTCGACGCCGCGCAGATCAGAACCGAGTACTAACGAGCCTCAGCGTTGCCTGCGGCGCCGCCGACGGCGCGCGAGCACGAACAGCAGCAGCAGCAGCGATACGGGCGCGATGGTGTCGGGCGCGCTCGCGCCGATGGAGCAGCAGCCGCCGTCGTCGCTGCTGCCGCCACCGCCGCCGTCGCCGCCCGTGGATGTGCCGTCGCCGCTCGGGCGCGAATCGCTGGTGATCGGCACGTCGGTGCCGGGGCCCGTGTCGGCGAGCGGCGCCGTGTCGACCGTCGGCGCAGCGTCGGTGGTCGTATCGGTGGTTGTCGCGTCGGTGGTCGTCGCGTCGGTGGTTGTCGCGTCGGTGGTCGTCGCGTCGGTGGTTGTCGCGTCGGTGCTCGCGGTGTCGACGGTGGTGTCGACGGTGGTGTCGGCGCTGGCGTCGGCGCTGGTGGCGTCGGCCGCGCCCGTGTCTGCGCCCGCGTCCATGCCGGCGTCCGTCGCGTTAGCCGAGCGCATGATCACGCCGATGTCGTCGATGGCGAGCTCGTCGCGCGAGCCGCTGCCGCCGTTGTCCGCGGCGCCGATGCGCAGGTAGAAGAACGCGCCGTCGGCCAGGTTGAGCCCGCTAACCGCGTTCTGCAGCGTGCGACAGTCCCAGGTCGCGTTGCTCGCGCCGGCCGCCGGCGTGTTGGCCGACTGCGCCAGCGCGGTCCACGTCGACTCGTCGGGCGACGTCTCGAACGACAGCGTCGTCGAGCGATCGGCATTGTTCAGGATGCACACCACGAAGGTGATGCCCACTTGGCGCACCACCGAGCCGGTGTTGTTCTGCATGCGCAGCACGATGAAGCCAGGCGTGAAGTCCGAGCCGGTGGCCTGCACTCCGAGGGCTGGGTTGTTGTTGGCTTGTGCGCTGAAGGCGTAGATGCCGCCCGTGCTGACGCCGCCAGCGCTGGTGCCTTGCGCGTAGGTGCCGCTGGCGAACGTGCCGCCGTAGGTCGTGTCGCCTGCGGCGAGGCCGATGATCTTCCAGGTATCCGAGTCCAGCTGTCCCGCGGCAGGCGAAGGTGCAAACCCGCTGCCGTCGAAGCCGTTGAAGCGAATTCCGGTGGTCTGGTTGAGCGTGGTGACGCTCAGTTGTGCCAGGGCGACTGCCGGCGTCAGGGAAAGAACGCACGTCAACACAAGAGCTCTCATCATCCCACAATCCTCCTCGAGCGGTCGTTTCGCACGAGGCTACCATGTATGGTTGGCGCCATTGCCTGTTCTACCGGAGGAGGGCGAGCCGTGAGCGAGAGCTTCGAGACGCTGCGCGTGGCGCGCGAGCCGCAGGGCATCGTGGTCTGCACGTTTCATCGACCCGAGGTGCGCAACGCGATGAGCAAGGAGATGGTCGACGAGCTGCGCGCGTTGCTCGCCGACATCCGCGGCGACAGCGCCGTGCGCGTGGTGATCTTCACCGGCGTGGGCAAGTCGTTCATCAGCGGCGCCGACATCGCCGAGCTGCGCGATCGTGATCGCATCGACGCGCTGGCGCGCATCAACACGGCCCTCTTTCGCGAGATCGAGACGCTGCCGCAGCCGACCATCGCAGCGATCAACGGCTTCGCGCTCGGCGGTGGATGCGAGCTCGCGCTCGCCTGCGATCTGCGTGTCGCCGCGCGCGGCGCCAAGCTCGGCCAGCCCGAGGTTGGTCTCGGCATCATCCCCGGCGCGGGCGGCGCCTATCGCCTGCCGCGCCTCGTCGGGCTCGGACGCGCGCGCGAGCTGATCTTCACCGGGCGCGTGATCGACGCTGCCGAAGCCGCCGACATCGGTCTCGTCGAGCGCGTCGTCGACGACGAGCGGCTGCTCGACGAGGCGCGCGCGCTCGCCGGCGCGATCGCCGCCAACAGCCCGCTGGCCGTACGCCTGGCCAAGATCGTGCTCAACAACGGCGGCGAGATCAGCAGCGACGCGGCGATGGCGCTCGAGTCCACCGCGCAGGCGGTGCTCTTCGAGGACGACGAGAAACGGCGCCGTATGACGGCGTTTCTCGAGCGGCGCGCCGCGCGCTCCAAGAAGTAGCGCCGCCCGTGTCGCAGGCGGCGGCGGCACCGCGCGCCACGCGCGATCACGTGTTGATCGCCATCAGCGCCGCGCTGGCGCTGAGCCGCATCCTCGCGGTCAGCGCGCCGCAGGGCGCAAACGATCGCTCGCGCTGGGCCACCGTCGTGGCGCTCGTCGAGCACGGCACGTACGCCATCGGACAGCGCCTGCGATCGAGCCGCGGGCCGCTCGACCTCGGGCTCGTCGAGGCGCTCGACCTGCGCACCGTCGATCGCGTGCTGCACCCGCAGCGCCAGCGCTTCTACTCGAGCAAACCGACGCTGCTGCCGACGATGGTCGCGGCCGAGTACGCGCTGCTGCGCGCGCTGTTTGGTTGGCAGCTGCAGCGCGACAGCAAGAAGGTTGTCGTCGTGGTGCTGCTGACGTTCAACTGGCTGCCGCTGCTTTTGTACCTGCTGCTCTTCGAACGGCTGCTGCGGCGCCACTGCCACGAGCCGTGGGTGCGCTCGTTCGTGATGGGCTGCGCGTGCTTCGCGACGTTCGTCACGTCGTTCGTGGTCACGCTCAACAACCACACCGTGGCCACCTACGGCGTGATGGCGGCGCTGTACCTGCTCGCCACGCTCGACGCGCGGCCGGCGGCGCGTCGCGGCAGCACCGTCGCCATCGCAGGTCTCTGCGCCGGCTGGGCGGCGTCGGCGGATCTGCCCGCCACGGCGCTGTGCGTGGCGCTGGCGGTGCTGCTGGCGCGGCGCGACCTGCGGCTGACGCTGGTGTGGTTCGTACCGGCGGCGGTGCTGCCCGTCGGCGCGCAGCTTCTGACCAACGTGCTCGCCATCGGCACGGTCAAGCCGGCCTACTATCACGCCAGCTGGTATCGCTACGCGGGCAGCTACTGGCTGCGACGCCGCGGCGTCGACCGCGTCGAGCCGTCGCGGCTTCGCTACGCGCTGCACTTTCTCGTCGGCCACCACGGCGTGCTCTCGCTCAGCCCGATGTATCTGCTCTCGCTGCTCGGCGGCCGCGGCACGGGGCTGCGCGACGGGCTGCTCGCGGGACTGCTCGCCGCCGGCACGTTCGTTTTCGGCCTGACCTACCGCCGCTACGGCGTGGTGTGGGTCACGGTGGTGCCGCTCTGCGCGGCGCTGTTCATCGCGCCGCTGTGGCGCGCCGAACGCACGCTGCAGGCGGCCTTTCGCCAGCTGGTGCTGGTCTGCAGCGTCTCGACGCTGGCCTTCTACATCGCCTCCACCGACAGCTACGGCGGCATCGCCATCGGCCCGCGCTGGCTGATATGGCTCACGCCGCTGTGGTTGCTGGCGATGATCCCCGCCGCGCAGCGCTGGGCAGCGCGCGGCACGCTGGGCAAGGGCGCGATGCTCGCGTTGGGGGCGCTGTCGGCGTGGTCGAGCCAGCGCTCGCCGCTCGATCCGTGGCAGCACCCCTGGCTCTACGGCCTGCTCTAGCGCTGCAGCGGGCGGTGGGGTGAGTAGCGGCCATCGCAGCTGTTCGGAGTCCCCCACTCGGTGTGGGCACTGAGCTCGCCACCCCACCCACTCTGGCGCGTGAAAATCATTCGTCTTGTAGATGGCCCGCGAGTTGCTCTCTCGGCGTGCAGGGGAAGACCACCACCGCTGTGGAGGAGGAGAGCAACCGCATGAAGTCTCGTCGCCTGATCCTATCGCTCGCCATCGCCGGGGCGATAACCACGGCCGCAGCCGGCTGCGAGCCGGACTTGCCGCAGCGCGCCATCGTCGACAACAAGGCGGGCGGAGAGCGCGCGCCCTCGCTGGTCAACGGCACGCCCTACAGCGGTCGTGCCTCGGCGGGCATGCTGCTCTCCAACAGCGGCGGTTTGTGCACGGCGACCCTCGTGGGCAAGCAGACCGTGCTGACGGCGGCGCACTGCATCCAGCAAGGAGAGACCTACTCGTTCGAGGTGGGTGGGCAGAAGCACAGCGTGGCGAGCACGGTCGTGCATCCCAACTACACCGGCTACGGGCAGATCGGGGACGACGACATCGCCGTGCTGCGGCTGGCCACCGCGCCATCGGTGCCGCCCGCGGCGCTGGCGCAGAGCGCGCCCACCGTCGGGCTCAACGTCGTGCTCGTCGGCTACGGCCGCACCAACCAGAACGTGCAGGACTCGGGCACGCGGCGCGGCGCGACGGCCACCATCGGCGCGGTGCAGACCAAGCGCATCGGGCTGCTCGATCCGAGCAAAGGCATGAGCTGCAACGGCGACTCGGGCGGGCCGATGTTCGCCACCATCGGCAGCGTCGAGTACGTCATCGGCGTGGTGTCTGGGGCGAGCCAGCCCGGCTGCGGCGTCGACTCCTACTACACGCGTGTCGACACGTACCTGACGTGGATCCAGCAGCAGGCGCAGAACGATATCAACCTCACGGGCACCGCACCCGAGGCGCCGCCGACCAACGCGTCGCCGAGCGTGCCGGGCAGCCCCTCGCAGCCCGGCTATCCGTCGAACCCCGGCTATCCGTCACAGCCTGGCTATCCGTCGCAGCCGGGGCAGGGCGGCTTTGGCGCGGCCTGCCAGAGCGCGGCTGACTGCCAGAGCGGCGTGTGCGTCTCCGACCAGTTCGGCGCGGCGATCTGCTCGACGCTCTGCAACACGACGCAGGACTGCCAAGGGTCGATGTGTCTGATGACCCAGCAGGGCGTGGGCGTCTGCGCGCCACCGAACAGCAGCACGCAGCCGCCTGGCGGCACGTATCCACCGGGCGGCAGCTATCCGCCCAACACCACCCCGGGCGGCAGCTATCCGCCGGGCGGCGGCTATCCGCCGGGCAGCGGCTATCCAGGCGGCAGCTATCCAGGCTATCCCGGCGGCAGCTACCCCGGCGGCACGCCCTGTCAGACGTCGCAGGACTGCGGCGGCGGCGTGTGCGCCTCGTCCTCGAGCTACGGCGCGGGGGTTTGCACGACGCAGTGCACGCCGAGCAGCGGCGGATTCGGCGGCTACGGCGGCGGTGGCTACGGTGGATACGGCGGCTACGGCAGCGGCGGTTACGGCGGCTACGGCAGCGGAGGCTACGGCAGCGGCGGCTATGGCAGCGGCGGCTATGGCAGCGGCGGCTATGGCAGCTACGGCAGCTCCTGTCCGTGGGGCATGAGCTGCTCGCCAACCAACGTTCCGGGCCTCTCTGTCTGCATCTAGGCGCCCTTCCGCCCGCGCACACTCGGTCTGTCTGTAGGTGCGAAAACCTATATACTCCCCGGGATGAGCGCCATCGAGTTCGAGACCCAGCCCGATCGATACAAGCACTGGAAGCTCAGCTTCGACGGCCCGGTCGCCACGCTGGCGATGGACGTCGTCGAAGACGGCGGCCTGGGCGACTACGTCCTCAAGCTCAACTCGTACGATCTCGGCGTCGACATCGAGCTCGCCGACGCGCTCAACCGCATCCGCTTCGAGCACCCCGAGACACGCGTGGTGGTGCTGACCAGCGCCAAGGACCGCATCTTCTGCTCGGGCGCCAACATCTACATGCTCGG
Source organism: Myxococcales bacterium (assembly GCA_020431405.1). Classification (GTDB taxonomy): domain Bacteria; phylum Myxococcota_A; class Polyangia; genus JAGQIK01. Next base: position 5,611 of record JAGQIK010000637.1, on the reverse strand, counting down.
CAGCTCGACGCACGCCTTCAAGGTCAACTTCTGCAAGTACACCAACGAGACGCGGCTCGCCATCGAGGACGCCAGCGACTGCTCGGATCTGAAGTTCATCTGCGCGGTCAACGGGCCTTGCGCGGGCGGCGGCTACGAGCTGGCGCTCGCCTGTGACGAGATCCTGCTCGTCGACGACGGCAGCTCCACCGTGAGCCTGCCCGAGGTGCCGCTGCTCGGCGTGCTGCCGGGCACCGGCGGCCTCACGCGCGTGGTCGACAAGCGCATGGTGCGCCGCGACCGCGCCGACTTCTTCTCGACGGTGGCCGAGGGCATTCGCGGCAAGCGCGCCAAGAAGTGGGGCCTCGTCGATCACGTCGCGCCGCTCTCGAAGTTCGACGACTTCTTGGCCAAGCGCGCCAACGAGCTCGCCGCGGGGTCGTCACGCCCGCAAGACGCCGAGGGCATCGCGCTCGCGCCGCTCGAAGTGCAGGTCGAGGAGAGCTCGCGCACCTATCGCTATGTCACGCTCGAGATGGATCGCGACCAGCGCGTGGCGCGCCTGACCGTGCGCGGTCCTCAGCAGGGCGCGCCCGCCGACGCCGCGGCGATCCACGCCGAGGGCGCCAACTTCTGGCCGCTGCGCGCGTTTCGCGAGCTCGACGACGCGGTGCTGCACCTGCGCTTCAACGAAGACCAGCTCGGCACGGTGCTGCTGCGCGTCGAAGGTGACGCCGCCAAGGTCAAAGCCTACGACGAGCTGCTCGAGCGCGAGAAAGACAACTGGCTGGTGCGCGAGATCCGCGCGCTGCTCAAGCGCGTGCTCAAGCGTGTCGACCTCACCGCGCGCAGCGTGCTGGCGCTGGTCGAGCCGGGCTCGGCCTTCGTCGGCCTGCTCTTCGAGCTAGCGCTCGCCGCCGACCGCATCTACATGCTCGACGATCCCGATCGCGACAACACCGTCGAGCTGTCGGACGCCAACTTTGGCGCCTACCCCATGAGCAACGGGCTGACGCGCCTTTCGACGCGCTTTCTCGGCGAGCCCGAACGCGTCGAGACGCTCTCTTCCGAGCGCGGCCCGTTCGATCCGCAAGGGGCGCTCGACGCGGGCCTCGCCACGTTCGCGCCCGACGATCTCGACTGGGACGACGAGGTGCGCCTCGCCGTCGAGGAGCGCGCGTCGCTTTCGCCCGACGCGCTCACCGGCATGGAAGCCAACCTGCGCTTCGCCGGCCCCGAGACGCTGGAGACCAAGATCTTCGGTCGCCTCTCGGCGTGGCAGAACTGGATCTTCCAGCGACCCAACGCCGTGGGCGAGCGCGGCGCGCTGACGCTCTACGGCCAGGCCGGAACGCGTCCCGATTTCGACTGGCGAAGAACCTAAGCCGTATAGAGGGAGCATCATGGAGCTCAACGAGAAGATCCCCAACAACGTCAATCTGTCGTCCGATCGCCGCCTGCAACGCGCGCTCGAGCGCTGGCAGCCGGCCTATCTGGACTGGTGGCGCGAGATGGGGCCCGAGGGCTTCCAGGATCACCACAAGATCTACCTGCGCACGGCCATCAGCGCCGACGCGAGCGGCTGGGCGCAGTTCGGTCACGTCAAGCTGCCCGACTATCGCTGGGGCATCTTCCTCTCCGAGCCGGTGCCCGACCGTCGCATCGGCTTCGGCGACATGATGGGCAAGCCGGCCTGGCAAGAAGTGCCGGGCGAGTTCCGCAACGTGCTGCGGCGGCTGATCGTCACGCAGGGCGACACCGAGCCGGCGAGTGTCGAGCAGCAGCGCGAGCTGGGCCAGATCTGTCCGAGCCTCTACGACCTGCGCAACCTCTTTCAGGTCAACGTCGAGGAGGGCCGTCACCTGTGGGCGATGGTCTACCTGCTGCACTCGTACTTCGGGCGCGACGGCCGCGAGGAGGCCGAGGCGCTGCTCGAGCGGCGCAGCGGCAACGAAGACTCGCCGCGCATCCTCGGCGCGTTCAACGAGCCGATCACCAACTGGGTGGACTTCTTCATGTTCACCTTCTTCACCGACCGCGACGGCAAGTACCAGCTGCTGGCGCTCGCCGAGAGCGGCTTCGATCCGCTCTCGCGCACGACGCGCTTCATGCTCACCGAGGAGGCGCATCACATGTTCGTCGGCGAGACGGGCGTGATGCGCATCATCGAGCGCACGGCCGAGGTGATGAACGAGATGGGCGGCGTCTCGGAGGACGTGCGCAAGCACGGCGCCATCGACCTGCCCACCGTGCAGAAGTACCTCAACTTCTGGTTCAGCGTGAGCCTCGACCTGTTCGGCGGCGAGATCTCGTCCAACGCGGCGACCTACTTCGCCAACGGCATCAAAGGGCGCGACCACGAGGACAAGCGCGAGGAGCACACGGCCCTCGAGCAGCAGTACGACCTGATGGTCCCCGAGAACGGCAAGCTCAGCGAGCAGAGCGTCGCGCTGCGCAACGCGATGAACGAGGTGCTGCGCGACGGCTACATCGCCGACTGCCAGCGCGGCGTCGACCGCTGGAACAAGGCGCTCGAGAAGGCCGGCCTCTCGGACCGGCTCTCGCTGCCGAGCCGCCGCTTCCACCGCGCCATCGGCATCTATCGCGATCACTGCTTCGATCCCGAAGGCAATCTGATCTCGCGCGAGCAGTACGAGGCGAAGAAGGGCGACTGGCTGCCCAGCCGCGCCGACGGCGAGTTCATCCAGAGCCTGATGTCGAAGCCGATCTACGAGACCGGCCAGATCGCCGCCTGGCTCGCGCCGCCCAAGCGCGGCATCAACGGCCAGCCCTTCGAGTTCGAGTACGTCCGCACCGACGCGTAGCGCTATTTGCAGGACCAGCGACGCCTTAGCTCGGTGGTCTTGCCAGCCCTTATCTTGACCTTGAAGCGGACCGGCTTCTTGCAGCGCGGGTTTGTCACGCTGACGGTGTAGTTGCCTGGTTTGAGCAGAAAATCCGCCGGCGAGAACTTGCGGAACGTGCATACCCGCACGAGCGCGTTCGGGTCGAGCCGAACCTCCAGTAGCCCATCGCGACAGCGTTTCTTGCGGCAGCGGCACGGATGCGAGCTGGGCGCGGTGCCTCCAGGTGGGAGGCGGTTGGCGTCGGAGGGCTTGGCAAACATGCCAAGCAGGGCGATCAACAAAAGAGCGCTCGAGGTGCGGAGCATTTCGTGTCCTAGCGCGAGTAGAGCTTGATGCTCGGCGCGGGATCTAGGCCGGCGGCCGTCAAGCGCTTGACCTCGTCGCTGGGCAGCTGGCGTTGGATCGTGATCTCGCCGATCTGTTGCGGCATCGAGGGCAGCCCCGCGGCCTGCAGCTGTTGATTGTAGGAGCTCAGACCGGGACCGTGGCTGAGCGTGATGGTTGACCAAGAGGCGTCGAAGATGTCGACGTCGTTCTTGTCTTTGCCGAAAACGTCGTGCAGGTGGCCGCTTCCACTTGCGGCGAAGGTCTTGAGCACCGAGCTCGGTGCGGGGCCGACGTACGTCACGTCGTCGAAGGTGCCGACGGTCTTACCTTCGACCGTTCCCACTGGCATGAACGAGACCTTAGTTTCCTTGTTGGTAGGCCACCCGCTGCCCGTGTCTTGGCCGAAGCTGTCTCCGTCGCCATAAAACACGCTGGCGCTGCGCTGCGTCAGCGTGGTCTGCATGACCTTGACCCGCTCGATGCCGTTGGCGTCGATGCCCAGTGGATCGACGAAGAGATACTGCCGCTCCGCGACGGTCTGCACGCCGTGGATAAAAACCAGTGGCAGCTTGATCGGTGCGCTCTGCCCTTCAGTTTCGACGATCAGATAGCGCGGGTAAGGGGGCACCGCCTGGCGCGGCTGCATTCCGACGAGCGCCACACGCCAGGTCTTGGGCGCCGGTTCACCACTGGCGCGGGTCCAGCCGCCGGCCGGCGCTTGCTTGTCGTCGACATACAGCTGCGCAGCCTTACCCTCGGGGGTGTCTTCGAGCGCGATGCGCGTGATGTCTTGTTGCGCCGAGCCGATGAAGCGCCCCTTGGCCTGCTGAAAGCTCGTGTCCGGGTAGGCGTACACCGTATGGCGGCATGGTCCAGGGTAGATGTCGTTGCACTGCAGCTGGTCGTCGGTCTTTGTCGCGGAGCTGGTCAAGCGCGCCTCGTCTTGCACGACTTGTAGGACGTCGGAGCCAACCCAGTATTCGTAGTGAATCGCCTCGCCGAGGTAGTACCCCTCGGTCCAGTGCTTGTTCATCAACAGAAGGGCGACGTCTTGGCCTGATTCGACCGGGACCTTGACACTGACTTCGGCATCGTCGGCTTCGCCGCAGCTGTGTTGTTTGGTCGTGAGGTTGATCACGCAGGCGCCCACACCGTGGGCGGCTGGTCTGCGCACCAGCAGGTTGAAGGCGCCGACGAGGCCCGAGGGAACCGTGACCTGGTAGACGCGCGTCGCGAGTGGAGCGATGAAATCCTCCTTCTGAGCGCGCCGGTCCTTGCCATCACCTTCTCCGCCTTGTACGAGCTGCTTCGGGAAGGGCTTCAGCGCGGGAAGGGTGTTGGGCGGGCCCAAGCTGTTCTGGTCCCACAGCACCTTCTCGCCCGTGTCAAAGGCCTTGGTGAAGTGCACGGCACGGCTGAACTCCATGTAGCTTGGCGGTTTGCCTCCGAGCGCGGTGACGATCGTGCCGAGGTAGCCGTAAAGCGTTGGCAGCTCGCTCAGCACGACGTCACCTTCGAAGCGATGCTCGACGAACGCGGCCGCGCGAACGGACTTGAGCACGACCGCGAGCGTTCCAGGGTGACGCGCTTCGAGCCATTTGAAGAACGCCTGCGTCGCGTAGAGCCGGTCGGTGTTGTCGCCTTTGACGTAGCCGAACGCGAGGGCGAAGGTGAAGCGGTCGGGTTTTGGCACCAACAGCGACGTCGTGTCGTCGTAGACCTCGTCGGCTGCCCACTCGGCGGTGCCCTCCATGAACCACTTGTTGTCTGACCACTGGGTGGTGGCGCGGTTGGCGTTGGCAAACTGCACGATGTGAAAGACCTCGTGTGCGACGGTTGCCTCGAGGTTGAGCTTGCCTTCGGCAGCGGTCTTGGGGTCGATCAAGATCAGGCCGGTCTCGTTGAAGCCGGGATCGGCGGCCAACCCGACGTAGTCCGGGAGCGTCCGCAGGTAGATGTGCAGCTTGGGCGTCGCGGTGGGGAAGCCGCGTGCCTTGAAGACGGTGAGGCTGGTCGTGACCGCGTCGCGCACGCGCTTGACGATCGCGGCCGAGTCCTTGGGCAGCGTGCGAGAGCCAACCCAGGTGATCCTGAGCGTCGTCGTGGTGGCGCTGGCCTGGCGCAGGCCGAAGCTGCGGCGCGCCTCGCCTTGGCTGGCGGCGTCATCCGTTTGCAGCGTGGCGGCAGCGTCTGCGTCGAGCACGGCGAGCTGCACGAGCGATGTTTGGCGGCCGCTGGCGCTCAGCTCGACGCGGCCGCGGGCGCTGTCGACGGCGAGGGGCTCGCCGACGGCGACGACGAGGCGTTCGGGATCGGCGGCGCAGTGCACGCCGCAGGCGTCGGCGAAGAGCGCGACGACGCGGCCGCCGGCCGGCACGACCGCGGGGTCGTAGGGCAGCGAGAGCAGATAGCCGCTGCCGCTGGCGGCGAAGTGCGAG
>JAGQIK010000636.1 GCA_020431405.1 Myxococcales bacterium | reverse complement strand
GCGCGGACGATGCCGCCGCTGCGCGGCGTCGCGAGGCCGGCGAGGCGCTCGAAGGCGACGGCACGCCGCGCCCCGCCAGCGTCGGTATCGCGCTGCACGGCCTGTGGGACGCGCGCTGCACGCTGATCAACGAGCTTCACCTGCCGCCCGACGCGCTGCCGCTGATGGCGCCCGGAAGCTACTTTCGCACCGGCTCGGCCTCGGGGCTCGGCTGGGGCATCGGCGTGGGGCTCGGCATCCGCATGGCGGCGCCCGAGCGCACCGTCATCGCCGTGGTGGGCGACGGCGCCTTCCTGTTCGGCAACCCGCTCGTGGTGCTGTGGCAGAGCCTCGCTGGCGAGCTGCCGCTGCTGCTGGTGGTGCTCGACAACAGCGGCATGGCGTCGATTCGCGCGCAGGTGCGCAAGGCCTATCCCGACGGCGCCGCCGTGCGGCGCGACGACTTTGTCTTCACCGATCTGTCGCCTTCGCTCGACCTCGCCGCCGTGGCTCGCGCCGCCGGCGCGCGCGGCGAGACCGTCGAGCGCGCCAGCGAGCTCGAGGGCGCGCTTCGCCGCGGGCTCGACGCCGTGCGCAGCGGCCACGCCGCCCTGGTGCACGTCAAGCTCGGCGCCACCTCGGCCGCCACCACCAGCGCCACCAGCGCCGCCGTGACGCCCGACGCGTCCGCGCGCGAGCCTGACAACGCCAAGCAGCGCGTGGCGCGCTTCGTCGAGGCGCGCGGGCGCGAGCAGCGTTTCGCGCCGCGCGAGCTGCTCTTCGCCGCCGGCGCGCCAGCCGACGGGCTGCACTTCGTCTCACGAGGCAACGTCAAGATCGTGCAGGCCGGCGCGCAGGGCAAAGAGACGGTGGTGCGCATCGCCGCCGCCGGCGACATCGTCGGCCACCGCAGCATTTTCTCGCTGGCCCGCTACCGCGCCAGCGCCGTCGCCCTCGAGCCCGTCACCACGCGCTTTGTCGCCAAGGCCGACGTGATGCGCTTGCTCGCCGACGAGCCGAGCTTCGCGGCGATGCTGCTGCAAAAGCTCAGCGAGGACCTCTCGGCCACCGAGCAGCGCGCGCTCTACTTTCACCAGCTCAACGTGCGCGAGCGCGTCTGCGCGCTGCTGCTGATGCTCAACAAATCACACGGCGCTCGCCAGGCGGACGGCACGTGGCGCATCGCGCTGCGCCTGACGCGCAAGGAGCTGGCCTCGATGGTCGCCGCCGCGATGGAAAACGTCGTGCGCGTGCTGACCGAGCTGCGCAAGGCAGAGCTCATCCGCGAGGACGAGAGCGTGATCTCGATCCTCGACGTGGCGCGCCTCGAGGCGATGCTGCCCGGCGCGAGCTAACAGGACCCGCTCAGCCGACGGCGGCGCGGTGCTGGGCCGTGTCGCAGATGTGCCTAAAGCGCGCCACGGCGCCCGCCTCGTCGAACGTCCAGAGGTGTGTTTCCAGATCGCGAATCACCGCGTCGTTGCGCTTGGAGCGCGCCTCGAACCAGATCACCACCGCTACCTGCGCTTCGTTGACCAGAAACGAACGCGGCTCAAAGGCCGTGATCTCGAGGCCCGCAGCCAGCGTGGCGAAGAACTGGCCGACATGAGCGCGGCCTCGCCCTGCCGCGAGCCACGGGACGCCGTGGTCGACGCTGTCGTGCTCCCACTGGACGTCGTCGGCGAGGCGCTCGAGGATCTGCGGCACCTCGCCGCGCTGAAAGTGGCCGTAGATCGTTTGCACAGTGCTCAGGTGGTTGGACACGTCGTCGCTCCAGCGCAAGGGTTGCAGCACCCGAGGCTAGCCGGCGCGCGGTCCCTGGTCTGTAAACGCCGCAGCGCGGCGGGCGGCGGCGCGCGTCACGAGCAGCAGGCCGAGCTCGCGTCGCGACGAGACGCCGAGCTTGTCGAAGGCGCGATGCAGATGGACGCGCACGGTCGTTGGTGCACAACCGAGCGCCGTGGCGATGTCGCGCGTGGAGCGTCCAGCGAGCAGGCGCTGCGTGACCTCGGCCTCGCGCGGCGACAGGCCGAGGTGCCGCAGCGCGGAGGGCTGCGCGTGGGGCACGAGCGCTTCGATGACGAGGCGACGCCCACCGTCCGGGCGCTCGACACGCCGGCAGCGATGCCACACGCCGCTGCCCGGCGCGCGCAGCGAGAGCGCCGGCACGTCGCCGCTGCGCTCCTGGCTCTTGAGCAGTAGCGCCACGCCGAGCAGCCAGTCGCCGCGACCCGCGGCGGCATGCTCGAGCCAGCGGCAGACCGAAGGTTCTACAGCGTTCACCGCGCGACCGTCGTCGTCGATGTCGATGCACAGTCGCCCGCCGAGCGACGCCACGTCGCCTTCGTCGCGCGCGGCGCTCGCCATCGCCAGCGCCACGTGCGGTGCCACGCAGGCGAGCAGGCGTTCGTGCCACGGCTCGAAGTCACCGCGCTGCCGGCGGCGCGTGAGGGTCAACAGCGCGCTGGGCGAGGCTGCGCCACGCACGCCGCACAGCGCGAGCAGCTCGCGCCCATAGCCGTAGGGAAACAAGTGATGCCGAAAGTAGGCGTCCCGTCGGCCGTCCGGCGCCGCCTGCGCCGCGCGAAAGACACGCCGTCCCTGACGCCAGTGGCGCGCCAGCTCGGTGACAGGTGATACGAGCAACACACGCTCGACCAGCTCGTCGTGCGCCGCCTGGCTCCAGCCGTGGCTGACCGCGTGCACCGGCATGCTGGCATCGGCGTCGAGCTCCATCAGACACCAAGCGTCGAGGCCTAGCGCGCGGTCGAGCTCGCGCGCCAGTCGCTCGCGAAACACGCTCGACGAGAGCCCCTGGTAGCAGAGGTGCCGAATGCGCTCGAAGCTGCCGCGCTGTTTGCTGTTGAAGCGCGCCACGCACCCGAGTCTAGCAGCGCGCGCCGTGCGCCGCGCGCGCGCCGCGCTCGGTCGCGCGACTACCCGGCGATGCTCGGCCGGCGTTTGCGACCGACGACCGACAGCGGCTGGTGGGCCGGGGCGCGCGCGCCCTTGACGTCAAACACGCGCGCCAGCAGCAGCACCAGCGGGGCGGCGCCGGCCGAAGCGAGCGCGCCCATCTTGGCTGCGCCCTGCAGCGCGACGTCGGTGAACGCGACGCCGGCGACGAACAGCGCCACCGTCAGGCCGAGCGCGGCCGTCAGTGCGGCGATGACCAGCGTGCGCCGGTCCATGCCCTGCGGCAGCGGAAAGCCGAAGCGCTGCGCCGCCAGCGACATCAAGGTGATGCCGCCGGTCTTGCCGATCAGCAGCGCCAGCAGCACGGCGTAGCTGGCGTTGCCCACCGTCGAGAGCTGCACGCCGGCGTTGGCGAGGCCGAAGGCGAGCAGGCCGAGGTCGACGGGGCGCTTGAAGGCGTGCTCGAAGCGGTTGAGCGTGTCGCTGTAGGTCTTGCCGCTCGACATCTCGGCGAAGAGGCCTTCGTCGCGCTTGGCGTTGGGCATCATCGGCACTATCGGCACCAGCGCCAACGCGGGGTGCAGGTGCGCCAGGTAGAGGCCCGCCCAGCTGCTGCCGCCCGCGAGCAGCACGTAAGGCCAGAAGCTCTTCACGCCAGCGCGCCGCAGCGCCCAGGCGACGCCGATGGCGAGCGCGACCAGCGCGAGAAACGCCGGCTGCACGGGGTGGCGCGGATCGGGGTAGAAGATGGCGATGATCGCGAGGCCGATGCCGTCGTCGGCGACAGCGAGCAGCAAAAGGAAGCTCACCGCCGGGTGGTCCTTGCCGAAAGCAACACGCGCCACCAGCCAGGCCAGCGCGATGTCGGTGGCCGTCGGGATGCCCCAGCCGGAGGCGATGCTCTTGTCGCCGCTGAGCGCGACGAAGGCGAGGTAGACGGCGGCGGGGCCGAGCACGCCGCCGAGCGTCGCCAGCAGCGGGTTGACCGCCTTGCGCGGCGGGTTGAGCGCGCCGCCCGGCAGGCAGGCCTCGGTGATCTCCTTGGCGGCGATGCCGAAGAACAGCGCCATGAAGATGTCGTTGATCAGAAAGTGCGCGTTGAAATGCGCGCCGAGCCCGAAGATCGGCGCGTGCACGAAGTGATGGTAGGTGTGCGGCGCGGCGTTGGCCCAAACCAGCGCGGCGATGACGCCGACGATGAGCGGGATCGACAGCTCCTCCAGCTGCGCGAGCCTGCTCGTGGTCGGACCCGAGGCGTGTTCGGACATGCGCTCCCTCCACCGATCCGATCGGCGTCGAGGCGAGCGACTTAAGCGCGAGGTGAGAGGTAGGTGCGGCTGCTACTTGGTCAGCAAGCGAGCGCGCAGGCGCGCCGTCAGCGCTTTGCGACGGCGGTCGGGGTTGCGCTGACCGTAGTAGCGCAGCGGCCCACCCCAGAGCTTGTTGTCGAGGGTCAGACAGAGGTCGAAGTCCGGCACGTCGTTGCACGACGTAATGCGGAAGGTGACCTTGGCGCGCTTGCCGCTCTGCGGAAAGTGCAGCGCGATGCGGTTGCCTTCGACCTGGTGATCGAAACGCTCGAGCTCGAGACGGTAGGCCGAGGCGCGCTGGAAGACGCCCAGCGGCACGGCGTCGATGAGCATCATGGCGTGTCGGAAGTGCCGCTTGTCGCCGTCTTTGGCGGGCGCGGCGACCCAGGCGCGGTTGAGCAGCAGCTCGGGGCGCTCGCGCTTCTGCACGGTCTGGTCGCCGGGGGCGCGATTGCGCAGCCACCACCAGACCAACAGCACGAGCAAAGCGAGCACCAGTATCGTAATCCAGCGAGGTCGTTCCATGACCCCCTCCTACGTTTAGTCGACGGGGGTCTTCCCTAGCACGGCGCGCCCGCGCGATCTAGCGCGCCGAGAGGGCGGGCGTGCCGGGCTGCGAGGAGTCGACGTCAGCGTGAGATTTCTTGCGGCGCGAGCCGAGCAGCTTGAGGCCGACGAGGCTGGCGGCGGCGACGACCAGCACCGGGATGCCGAGCAGCGGGCGGTGCGCGACCCAGGCGATGGCGATGGTGGTGCCGGCGAGGGCCACCGACGTGACGGCGGCGAACAGCAGCGTGCCGAAGCGCAGCAGGTCGCCGGCCAGCGGCAGGCGGTCAGCGAGCACGGCGAGCGGGTTGAACACCAGCAGCAGGCCGAAGAACAGCAGCGCGAAACCGACGCCGCGCAGGATCCAGCTCAGCGCGTTGTTGGCCGCCTGCGCCTGCTTGAACATCGCCTGCGGGCCCACCACGCCGGCGCTGAGCAGAAAGATCGAGCCGCCGCCGCTGGTGTTGTAGGGACCGACGGTGATGCCGGCGAGCTGCTTGCCGACGACGCTGACCTTCTGCGGCCGCACCACCGTGAAGCGCACGCGCGTGTCGCCGACGCTCGGCTTCTTGGGGTTGAACCCGACATAGTACGTACCCTTGTAGACGCGCGTGCGAATGCGCAGCGAGCGGTCGGCGATCTTCCAGCGCATGCGCCAGGTCACCGGCAGCTCGGCGCCGCCGCGAATGCGCGCCACCAGCGCGGGCGGCAGCGACAGCGCGCCGAGCGTGACGTGGCGCGCGCCGAAGGTCTTGCTGCTGACGGGCATCGCGCTCGGGTTGCGGTGCGTCGCCGACATCTTGAAGTGCCGCGAAGGGATCAGCTTGTCCGACCAGACCTGATCGTACTCGTAGCGCGTGATCTTGACGGTGCGACTGCCGCGCTTCTTCTTGGTGACGACCTTCTTCTGGCGCCACTGCAACATCTCGACGTGCCTCGTGAGCGCGAGCGCTGGACCGCCGCTGCTCACGGCGAGCAGAGGGTCGGTCAGCACCTCGTCACTCTTGGCAAGGCCGGCGGTATGGATCAGCTTGCCGCGCGTCTTGTCGGTGATGCCGGCCGCCTTGATCGAGACCACGCTGCCGGCGCCCTCGTCGAGGGTGCGCGCGCGGCGCACGGCGCGCCCTTCGTTCCAGAACAGCAGCGGGAAGGCGGCGACGAGCAACAGCAGGCCCACGCCCACGCTCTTGATCGACTCTTTGAGCCGATCGAACCACGTCTCCTCGCTGACCTCGGTGTAGCTGTCGTGCTCGAATGACATCGGGTATCTCCTCCGCTATGGGTGGTTGGTTGGTGACCGGCCCCATGAGCAACGGCCGTGCCACGGCCGGAGGAGCGTGATCTCGACGAGATCGGCGAGGTGCTGACAGCGCTGGCAGCGGGCGCTGACAGATCTGGCAGCGCGCTGTCAGCGTTGTCAGCGTTGTCAGCGCTTGAGGTAGCGGTAGAGCGAGCGAACGCTGATGTCGAGGCGCTTGGCGGCCACGTCGCGATCGCCGCCGCAACGCTCGAGCACGGCGCCGACGTAGGCAGCCAAGAAATCGTCGCGCGCCGCGGCGAGCGGGCGCTCGAGATCGCCGAGTGTGGTCGATCTCTCGGTGGCGAGCGTCGCGGGCTGCGCAGGCGCGCTCGCGCCCGACGACGAGAGCCCGAGGTGCGCGCGCTCGATGGCCTGCCCGTCGCACAGGATCGCCGCGCGCCGCATGGTCGCGCGCAGCTCGCGCACGTTGCCCGGCCAGCCATGGACGAGCAGCGCTTCGGCCGCGTCGTGCGCCAGACGCCGGCTGCCGAGCCCTAGCTGCCGCTCGGTCTGGCGCAAGAACAGCTGCGCCAGCAGCAGCACGTCGCCGCCGCGCTGGCGAAGCGGCGGCAGCTCGATGGTCAGCTCTTCGAGCCGGTAGAGCAGGTCCTGGCGGAAGCGCCCCGCCGCCACCTCGGCGTGCAGGTCCTTGTGCGTGGCGCCGATCAGCCGAAAGTCGACGCGCCGCACTTCGTTGTCGCCGAGGCGCGAGAGCTCGCGCGTCTCGAGCACGCGCAGCAGCGATGCCTGCATCGCCAGCGGCATGTCGCCCAGCTCGTCGAGAAAGAGCGTCGAGCGGTGCGCCATCTCGATGCGCCCTTTGCGGTCGGAGACGGCGCCGGTGAACGCGCCGCGCTTGGCGCCGAACAGCTCGGCCTCGAGCAAGCCTTCGGGCACCGCGGCGCAGTTGAGCGCGATCAGCGGTCGGTCGCCGCGCGTGCTGGTGGCGTGCACGGCGCGCGCGACGAGCTCTTTGCCTGTGCCTGTCTCGCCGCGGATCAGCACGGACAGATCCGACGGCGCGACGCGGTCGATCAACGCGCGCACCCGCTGCATCCCTTCGCTCTCGCCGACGAGCAGTCGCTCGGCGGCCGTAGACGTATCCGCCGCCGAAGTTGCACTCGCCGTGCCAGCAGCGGCGCCGTCGGGCAGCCGTCGCAGCTGCACGATCAGCGGCACCGCCAGCGAGGCCAGCATCGCCAGTTGCTCGCGCAGCGCGCGCGAAAAGGGCGCCTCGGCGCCGTGCTTGCCGATGAAGATCGCGCCGAGCACGAGGCCCGACAGCGGCATCGGCACACACAGCACCGAGCGCAGCTTGAGCAGCGCCACCGACGGGATGCTGGCGTAGCTCGGATCGCCGGCCGCGTCGCCGAGGTGCACCTGCTCGCCGCCCGACAGCACCTCGCGCACGATGTGATCGGAGAGCAGCGCGGCGGCCTCGTCGACAACGCCGCCGTCGCGCCGGCGCGAGACGGCAACCGTGTAGTCGTCCTGCTCGCGCAGGATCACCGCGCCGCTGTCGGCGCCGCTGGCCTGCATCACCGCCTCGAGCAGCAGCGCCAGCGCCTCGCGCGGATCTTCGACCGACGCGAGCCGATCGACCAGCGGCGACACGTCGAGGGCAGCGTCGCGGCCGCGCGGCTCGGCGGCGGCAGCAGCGGCACTGGCGGCGCGCTCGAGGCGCACGGTCACGCCGTCGACCTC
>JAGQIK010000635.1 GCA_020431405.1 Myxococcales bacterium | reverse complement strand
CGGCAGCGCGCGCCACGCCGGCAGTGCCCGCTCGGCCGCGCTGATGGCCGCCTCCGTCTCGGCCGCGCCGCCGTAGCTGACCTCAGCGACGAGCGCGTCGTCGGCCGGATCCGTCACCGCGCGCGTGCTGCCGCCGCGCGCCTCGACCCACTGTCCATCGATCAGATTGCGCGTCTCGATGCTCGTCGTCATGCGCTCAGTGTCAAACCGATGCGACACGCGCTGTCAATGCGCTGGAACAAGCGGTCGATCGCGGCCACGGACAGATCCGTTCAGTTTCAAATGGTTACAAGATCGCCTCGGCTGGCCTGCTTCGTGCTCTAGAGACCGGCAGCTGCCAACGACACCCTCGCCGCGAGACAGCGGCGCTTAGACCGAGGATTTCCTATGCGAGACATTCGACTGCACATCGCCGCTGTCGCCATGCTCAGCGCCATCATCGCCGTCGCTTGCGGTGGTCGCGCCATCGACGGCGCGCCCGAGGGTCCTGTGCCCGCCATCAACCTCACCTCCGGCGAGATCAAGACCTACCCCGACGGCAACAAGATCCCCGCCGGCTGGGCCGCCTGCAAAGACCCCAGCTGCAGCGGCGTGCTGCCCGGCATCCCGTGCGTCAACCTCGGTCCCGACGTCTGCACCAAGAACCCCAGCTGTAAGGTCGAAGAGTTCAACTGTCAGGGCAGCGGCGTCGCCTGCGCGCCCGATCAGCCCTGCCCGCCGCCGCCGCCGCCCACCTGCGACAAGCGCTGCGTGCCCGACCAGCCCACCTGCGACGACCACAAAGACAGCAAGACCTGCAGCGCCGACAGCAAGTGCCAGTGGGCCGAGGCACCGTGCCTGCCGCCGCCCTGCGAGCCCAACAAGCCCTGCCCGCCGGTCAGCTGCCCCGGTTCGTGCACCAACAAGGCGCCGCCCAGCTGCGAGTCGCTCGGCGAGAAGGACTGCCAAGCGCGCTCGACCGAGTGCGTCTGGGACGTGCGCCCGTGCCTGTTCTGGTGCGCCGCCGACGATCCGAGCTGCCAGTGCGGTCCGTTCTGCCGCACGCGCAAGCAGAACTGCCCCACGCTGGCGCCCCCGCCGCCCGACTTCTGCCCCGACGGCCGCATCGTCACCAAGTACGACAGCAACGGCTGCGTGACCGGCTTCAGCTGCGAGAAGGAGCAGTGCCCGCCGCTCGGTCTGCCTTACCCGGCGTGCAACCCCGGCGAGGTTGTGGTCGAGGTCAAGGACAAGAACGGCTGCATCACGAGCTACCGCTGCGAGCCCAAGTGCCCCGCGATTCCGCTGCCGGGACCGCCGACCTGTCTGCCCGGCGAGAAGCTCAAAGAGAAGAAGGACGCCAGCGGCTGTCTGATCGGTTGGGAGTGTGTCAAGGACCAGTGCCCGCCGCCGCCGCCCATCGCGCCGTGCCCGCCCGACCGCGTGTTCGTGCCCGAGTACGACAGCAACGGCTGCCTCATCGGTGGACGCTGCGAGAGCGTCAACAAGGTCGAGTGCGACAAGCTCGCCAAGGACTACCAGAGCGCGCTGACGCAGGCCAAGCAGTGCAACCCGCTCTCGATGTCGCCGGTCCTGCAGTGCGCCCAGCAGGTCGACAATGCGCTGGCGTGCGGCTGCCCGACCCTCGTCAACAACACCAACATCCAGGCGGTGGCTCAGCTCGCCGCGCTGAAGAAGAAATGGGACTCGCTGCAGTGTGGTATCGGGATCGTCTGTCCGGCGATGCCGTGCTGGCTGCCGCAGGGCGCTACGTGCACCGGCGCGCCTGGCAGCACCGCCGGTAGCTGCGTGGACAACACGCCATAGGTAAGGCGTGCTGGCTGCGCGCTCCAAAGGTGGAGCCGTAGTGCAAGGGGAAGATGTAGCACGCGGGGTGTGTCGCCGAGTTTACTGACTCGCATCGGCGGCACATCCCGCGTCGCTGCTATGATCGGAGAGAACGATGAGAGCCTCCGCCACCGCCTACCGCCTCAACCTCGGCCTCGGCCTCGCCGCGCTGCTCGGAATGAGTGCCTGCGGCGGCACCGCCATTGACATCGAGCTGGTGCCCGATCCCAACGTCAACGACCGCGCCACGCTGCTGTCGCTGCTGAGCTCCTTCGAGGTCGTCATCGACAACGACGACACCGGCCTCTATCACAACCGCGACGACCGCATCGACAACCTGCGTATCGAGGACGTCGACGGCGACGGCGCAGGCGAGCTCGTCGCCACGCTCGGTCTTCCGGGCGATGGGCGCCTGCCGCTGGTGCGCCTCAACCGCGGCGAGCTGCCCGACGTGCCGTTGCGCTTCGATGTCGACGGCTTCGGCGACGACAGCGGCGCCGGCCGCGTGCGTCTCGCTGCCGGCGGCGTGCCCGGCGTACGCTTCGCCGACGGCGAGGTCGTGCGTATCGAGGTGCCGTTCAACATCCGCCCGCGCTATCGCCCGCCGCGCGTGACGCAGCTGGTGCCCGGCCCGAACACGAAGAACGGCCAAGGCACCGTCGGCAGCGTGTTCGTGATCTTCTCCAAGCGCATGCTGCGCGCGAGCATCGACGGCGCCGCGGTCGGCGTCTATCGCATCGACGGCGCGGGCGCCGGCGAGCTGGTCGCCTCGGTGGAGCGCAACATCCAGGTCATCCCCGGCGAAGACTCGCCGACCACGTTGCAGTACGTCTTCTCCGATCCGCTTGGCCCCGGCACCTACGAGGTGCGCGTCACTGCCCAGGCGCGCGACGAGGAGCAGCGCAGCCTCGACCAGCTGCCGATGGAGAAGGGCGACCAGGCCTACGCCGCGCGCTTCGTCGTCAGCGACGATCCGCCGCCGGCGAGCGTGCCGACCACGCCGCAGACCGGTCCCTTCGACTGCACCCTCGTGCAGTGCCCCGGCACGACCAAGTGCAGCAAGAGCAACGGGCGCTGCGAGCTGGCCCAGTGTCCCGACGCCTGCCCCGACGGCACCGTCTGCAGCGACGCATTCTTCGTCTGCGTGCTCGATTGCCGCGTGCACGGCAGCCACGGCGGCTGCTCCGACGGCAAGCGCTGCGACGCGCAGACGGGCCTCTGCGTCGACAACTAATCGACAAGTAGTCGCCGCCAAACAGCGGCTCTCTAGACTCGGCCCTGCGCGCGTGCAAAGCTTTGCCGCGTGAGCAGCGAGAGGGCTCGGATCCCAGCGGCGACGCGCGTCATTCAGCAGCCCGACGGCGGCCGCGTGATGGTCGTCCGCAAAAGCCGGCTCGAGGTGCTCGCCGGCCCCGACAAGGGCCTCGTGCACGAGATCGGCGCCGAGCCGACACGCGTGGGCAGCGGCGAAGACTGCGACGTGGTGCTCGCCGACGCCGCCGTCTCGACGCACCACCTCGAGATCGTCCCGCTGCCCGACGGCTTCCTGTTGCGCGACGAGGACAGCACCAACGGCACCTTCGTCGATGGCTACCGCGTGCGCTCGATCTACCTGCCGGCGACGGCGACCATCGAGCTGGGCGAGACGCGGCTGTCCTTCAGCATCAGCAGCGAGGAGCTGGAGCTCCCGCTTTCGCGGCGCACCAAGCTCGGCGGGCTGCTCGGCCACAGCGAGGTGATGCGCGCCGTCTTCGCCGTGCTCGAGCGCGTCGCCAAGGCCGACGCCACGCTGCTCATCGAGGGCGAGTCGGGCACCGGCAAAGACGTCGCGGCGCGCGCCGTGCACGAGCGCTCGGCGCGCTCGGGTGGGCTCTTTCTCGCGGTCGACTGCGGCGCGATCCCGCACGGGTTGATGGAGAGCGAGCTGTTCGGTCATCGGCGCGGTGCGTTTACCGGCGCCACCAACGACCGCGTTGGCCCCTTCGAGGCGGCCGAAGGCGGCA
Source organism: Myxococcales bacterium (assembly GCA_020431405.1). Classification (GTDB taxonomy): domain Bacteria; phylum Myxococcota_A; class Polyangia; genus JAGQIK01. The sequence goes on along the minus strand of JAGQIK010000635.1, from coordinate 17,267 downwards.
CGGTGTTTCTCGACGAGATCGGCGAGCTGCCGCTCGAGCTTCAGCCGAAGCTGCTGCGCGCGCTCGAGACGCGCACGGTGCGGCGCGTCGGCGACAACGACACGCGCGCCTTCGACGCACGCCTCATCGCCGCCACCAACCGCAACCTGCAGCAAGAGGTGCGCGCCGGCCGCTTCCGCGAGGACCTCTACTTCCGCATCTCAGTGATCCGCGTGCGCATGCCGCCGCTGCGCGAGCGGCGCGAGGAGATCCCGCGGCTGGTGGCGCATTTTCTGTCCGAGCTGGGACGCGACCCGAGCGAGCCGCTGCCCGAGTCGGTCGGCCGCGCGCTCAACAGCCACAACTGGCCGGGCAACGTGCGCGAGCTGCGCAACGTCGTCGAGCGGCTAGCGCTGATCCCGGGCATGAGCGCCGACTACTACCTCGACGGCAGCGCCGGGCGCGCGCTGCACGGCGACGGCAGCGCCGGCGAGGGCGACGAGGCGGCCGCGGGCGGCGGCATCGAGGTGCCGCTCGACAAGCCCTTCCACGAGGGCAAGGCGCAGTGGATCGAGCTCTTCGAGCGCTCGTACCTGTCGCGCATGCTCGACCGCTGCGAGGGCAACATCTCCGAGCTGGCGCGCGTGACGGGCCTTTCGCGGCAGTCCTGTCACCGCCTGCTCGCTCGCCACGACCTCGTCTAGAGCGTGAGCGGGTTGGCCGGCAGCAGCGCCAAGAGCGGACAGCGCCTCGGTCGCTACCGGCTCGGCCCACGCCTAGCGGTCGGCGGCATGGCCGAGGTCTTCATCGCGCGCGACGACGAAGGCCGCGACGTGGTGCTCAAGGTGCTGCTGCCGCAGCTGCAGCGCGACGAGAGCTTCGTCTCGATGCTCGAAGACGAGGCGGCGCTCACCGAGCGGCTCGAGCACCACAACCTGGTGCGCACGCTCGATCACAGCTCGGGCTCGCCGTCATACCTGGTGATGGAGCGCGTCGACGGCTGCACGCTGTCAGAGCTGCTCGAGCACCGCCACGGCGAGGCGCTGGCGCCGGCGCTGGCGCTGCGTATCGGCGAGGCGCTGCTCGAGGCGCTCGCGTATATCCACGCCTTCTGCGGCGAGAGCGGCCGCTGTCTCGACATCGTGCATCGCGACATCAGCCCGGGCAACGTGCTGCTCGGGCGCGACGGCGCGATCAAGCTCGCCGACTTCGGCATCGCGCGCTCGCTGCTGCGCGACAAGCGCACGCGCACCGGCGTGATCAAAGGCACCGTGCAGTACATGTCGCCCGAGCAGGTGGCCGGCAGCGACATCGATCGCCGCGCCGATCTCTACTCCGTCGGGCTGCTCTTGTTCGAGATGCTCAGCGGCGAGCGCTACATCGAAGCCGAGCGCGAGATCGAGCTTCTGAGCAAGGCCGCCGAGCCGACGTGGCGCGCGCCGAGCAGCGTCAACCACGCGCTGAGCAAGAGCATCGACAAGCTGCTGCGCCCGGCCTTGATGGTCTATCCCGAGCAGCGCTATCGCGACGCCAACGCGATGCTCGACAAGCTGCGCGCCACCGCCGCCGAGCTCGGCGTCGCGCTGGCCAGCGGCGCGGAGGTGGGCGCCGCGGTCGCGCCGGTGTGCGCCAAGCTGAACAAGCCCAGCGGCGAGATGATCGCTGCCGCGGCGCCGGCAGCGGGCGACGACGACGAGGACGGCGACCTCGACGACGACGACGCGAACAGCCCGGCGCTCGCCAACACGCTCGTGCAGCAGCGCCAGACCGATCGCGTCACCCCCGTTGCACGACCCGCCGAGCGCGAGGGGCCCGCGTCGCGTGCGCCGCTGGTGGCGATCGCGCTGGTTGGCGCGGCTGTGGTGGCGGTGATGGTCTGGCGCGTTGGCGGGCGCCAGCAGCAGCAGCAGCAGCGCGGACGCGTCGCGCTCGTCGTCGATGCCACCGCGGCCAAGGTCATGCACGCGCCGCTAGCTGGCGACGGCGCGCCGCCCGGCAACACACGGCTGCTCGCGGCGACGCCGTCGGACGCGCGCACCACGACGCGTGACGCGAGCGCCGCGACAACCGCGACGCCCGACCAAGGGGCCCGCGTTGCTACCGCGAGCAAGCGCCCGCACACCAAGCGCCACAAGGCGCCGCCCCGCCGCCACACCAAACGCCGCGCGGGCGCGGCCAGTGGCAGCGCCAGCGGCAGCAGCAACAGCAGCAACAGCAGCGCCGCCGCCGCCGCTGCCGCCGCCGCGCGCGAGGCCAAGGCGGCGAAGCTCGCCGCGTTCGGTCGTCGCCTCGTCGCGGCCGACGCCGCGCTGAGCGCCAAGGGCCTCGCCGGCCACGATCTACCGGCGTCGGCGCGCAGCGCCAAGAACGCCGCCCGCAGCGCCATCGCGCGCCGCGACGACAGCGCCGCCGCCAAGCACACCGCGGCCTACGAACGCGCCGTCGCCACCGCGCGCCTCGATCGCGCGCTGGTCAACGCCAAGCTCAAGCGCGTCGAGCGCGCCCTGCGCGCCGCCAAGTCGCGCGCCGACGCCGCGTCGCTTCGCCGCCGCGCCAGCGCCGCGCTGCAGCTGTTGATGGACGGCCGGCTGAGCAAGGCCAATCAACAACTGGACCGCTTGCTCGGTATACTGCGCCGACCATGAGTGACTCGATCAAACGTGTTTGCATCTTCTGCGGCTCGAGCCCCGGCGCGCGGCCGAGCTACGCCAAGGCGGCCATCGATCTCGCACGAGCGCTCGGCGACAGCGGTCGCGGCATCGTTTACGGCGGATCATCCACCGGTCTGATGGGGCGCATCGCCGACACGGCGCTCGATGCCGGCGGTGAGGTTATCGGCGTGATCCCCACCAGCCTCTTCGAGCGCGAGATCGCGCACGAGCACCTCACCGAGCTTCATCAGGTGGCGACGATGCTCGAGCGCAAAGAGCGTATGGCCGAGCTGTCGGACGCCTTCGTCACCATCCCCGGCGGGCTGGGCACCATGGACGAGCTGTTCGAGGTGCTCACCTGGGGGCTGCTCGGCATCCACCACAAGCCGATGGTGCTGCTCGACGTCGACGGCTACTACGGTCAGCTACTCGGTTTTCTCGACCACGCCGTCGGCGAGGGCTTCATCCGCCCCGAGCACCGCGCGCTCCTGCGCGTCGCTAGCGACGTCCCCGGCGTTATCGCCGCCCTCGACGCTGGCGTCAGCGCCGCTGCCGCCGCTGCTGCCCCCACCGAGCCCCTCGCCTCGCCCTGATCCCTCTACCAGCGCCTCCATCTCGCCGCGCTCTTCGCGGAACTGGTCGCGGATGCGCTGCGCCACGTAGAGCACCGGGAACGAGACGAAGATGCCGGCGATGCCGATCAGGTGCTCCCACACGATCAGCGACGCGATGAGGATCAGCGACGGCAGCTTGACGTGTTTGGCGACCAGCCGCGGGTTGAGGTAGTAGCTCTCGACCTTGTGCAGCACGAACGTCGAGACGATGAAGATCCCGACGCCCCAGTAGCCCTTCTGCATGTAGCTCAGCACGCTCAGCACGGCGCCCGAGATGAAGTTGCCCACCACCGGCACGAGGCCGAAGACGAAGACCATCAGCATCAGCGCCGCGGCGTGTGGAAGGCCCAGCAGCAAGATCACCGGCAGCGTCACCACCGCGTTGACCACCGCGACGATGACCTGCACCTTGACCGTCAGCACGATCGCCTCGCCCGCGTAGCCGAAATACGACAGCAGGTAGCCGAGCAAGCTGTAGCGCGGTACGTGCGAGGCGAGCTCTTCGACGTGCTCGCGCTCGATGACGAACAGCACGCCGAGGATCAGCCCGATCAGCAGGTGCATCAGCGCGCGGCCGGTGCTGCGCAGGCCGCGCAACACGCTCTTGCCGAACTTCTCGACCTGCTTGCCGTACTTCTTGGGGTCGAAGTGCGCCGCCTCGAGCATCTTGTAGATGTTGGTCTCTTTGATGCGCGAGGCGCCCTGGCGCGCGTTGGTTACGAGCTTGGTGACCGCGGGGATCGAGCGATGGACGCCGAAACCAGCGCCCACGCCGATGCCGCCGAGCGCGAGCAGCAGCACGATGCCCAGCCACGCGCGGCGCCCGATGGGCATCATGCGATCGAGTCGCATGCTGGCGAAGTCGAGGCCGTGCGCGAAGATCAAATAGAACACGACCAGCGTCGCGAGGTGGCGCAGCACGACCAGCGAGACGATGAAGATCAGCAGCGCGATGACGCGCTTGATCTTGCGGTGGGTCAGGAAGCTCGAAAGCGCGTCGACCGCCATCGGTAGATGCTACTCCAGAATCACACCGACAAGTCGGCCGTCGCGTACGAGCACGCGCGGGGTGGCGCCGCCGGTTTCGACTCCGTCGAGGTAGGCCTGCAGGTCGCAAGCGAGGCGGCGCAGCTCGGCGTGGTCGTCTTCGGTGGCGGCGCGGCCGGCGTCGGTGCTGCCGGCGGCTGCGGCCGTGGCGCGCGGGATGGCGGCGTTGGTGTCGTCGGCGCCACCCGGTGCGAGCGGGCGAACGCGCGGCGCGAACAGGCCGCGCACCTTGGCGCGCACGCGCTGCCACAGCGAGTGATCGCGGCGCGCCGACGAAGGCACGCTGGCGAAGCCGCCCGCCGGCTGCACGGGCGAGAACTCGGCCGATTGACCGCGCCGCACGGCAGCGAGCACGTCGGCGATGGAGAGCGCGCCGCGCGTGTGCAGCGTCTCGAGGTCGCCCGACGAGAGCGCCAGCGTGCCGTTGCCGAGATAGGTCTCGAGGTCGGTGGCCGAGAGCATCACGGTGTGCAGCGCCTCGGACGCGTACTCGTCGAGCTCCGCGCGCGGACGTTCGAGCGTGCTGCGCGAGTCGACGTCCGACAGCACGTTGAGCGGCGGCACGTCGGGCGACGGCGGCGGCACGTCGCCCGGATCGGCGGGGCGCAGGGCGGCGGGCAGCGGCGCTGCCGAGCCCGAGGGGCGCTTCTTGCGGCCAGGCGGTGGGATGCGCGCGGCGCGCTTGGGTTTGGGCGGGTCAGCCATCGCTCACGGCCCGTAGCGCTCGATGATGCGCCCGCTGCCGCCGACGGCGAGCACCGATTGGCTGTCGCCCCACGCGCCGCGCAGGTCTTCGGTGGTGCCGCCGTCGCGCGGGATCCACGCGTTGCCGTCCCACTGCAGCACGCGCCCCTTCTGGCCGAAGGCAAACGTCTCGCTGGCCGAGCGCCCCGCGACGGCGTCGAGGTCTTCGCTCACGTTGGCGTTGACGAAGTCCCACGCGCTGCCGGTCCAGTGCATGGTGTTGCCCTTGTTGCCCACCGCCCACACGTCGCTGGCGGAGCTTCCCCACACGGCGTTGAGCTGCTCGGTTGTGCCGTTGTTGATCGTGGGCTCGCTGAAAGTCGCGCCGTCGTAGTGGCGGATGCGCCCACCGCTGCCGACGGCCCAGACGTCGTTGGCAGCGAAGCCGTAGAGGCCGAAAACGGTGGCGGTGCCGAAGGTCGTGTCGATGGTGGTCCAGGCGTTGTTTTCGCGGCGCAGCGCGGCGCCGAACGTACCGGCGACCCAGATCTTGTTGGAGACACCGCGCCACATGGTGCGGTAGCTGCTGGAGCCCTGGCTGCGCGAGGTCCAGCTCGTACCGTCGAACGCGACGATCGTGCTCGCGTCGCCGCCAACCCAGGTGAAGGCGCCCGAGAGCGTCACCGAATAGAGGTTGAGCACCGTGGTCGCTTGCATGTCGACGAAGCCGCCGTGCATCTCGCGATAGACCTTGCCGGTGCTCGCGGCGATGGTCACCGGGCGGCCGCTCGCGGCGTTGATCGTCTGCGGCACGCGCGCGTAGACGCGCGTCCAGGCGCTGCCGTCCCAGCGCAGCAGCTGCCCGCTGGTGCCCATGCACCAGACCTCGTTGCTGCTGCGGCCCCACAGCGCCTCGAGCGTGGGGACATCGGTGCGCGAGTGCGTGGTCCAGGTGCTGCCGTCGTAGTGCAGCAACGTGCCGCTGCCGCCGGCGACCCACAGGTCTGTCGGGCTGTCGCCCCAGATCGCGTAGAGCGTCAGCGCGGTCGGCGGCGCCGGCGAGACGGCTGTCCACGCCTGCCCGTTCCAGTGCCGCACGGTCGCCTGGTCGCCCACGACCCACAGGTCGTTGACCGAGAAGCCGTGGATATCGCGCAGCTGCGCGGTGGTGCCGAGACCGAGCAGCTGGCTCCACTTGCTGCCGTCCCACTCGAGCACCGTGCCGCCGGCCCCGACCGCGAACACCGAGCTGGACGAGGCAGCCCAAATGCCGTGAAGCGCTTGCGTGGTGATGCCCGTGTCCTGTGTCCAGCCGCCGCCGCTGGCGCGCCGCAGCAGCGTGCCTTTGTCGCCGATGGCGAAGACCTCGCCGCGCGCCGGCACGGCGACGGCTTCGAGGCGCTCGCCGCTCGGTACGGTCTCGGCGACGAGCGTGCCGTTGCCGCCGTAGTGCAGCACGCGCCCCTTGTCGCCGACGATCCAGACGTCGTCGGGGGCGCTGGCGTCGACGCCGTAGAGATCGTCCATGGTGCGCGTGTAGTCGACGGCGAGCAGACGTCGGCCGTCGTGGTGCAGCACGTAGCCGTCGTCGCCGACGATCCAGGCGTGCTCGGCGCCCGCGCCCCACATCGCGCGCAGGCGCGTGCCCGATTCGATCAGCGGCGAGCGCAGCACCCAGCCGTCGGCGCTGGTGATCGCTGGGGGCGCTGGGATCGGCGATGGACCGGCGTCGCCGTCGGGCGCGGCGCCGTCCGCGTCGACGCTGCCGTCATCGGCGGCGCCATCCGCGTCGCCGCTGCTGCCGTCCGCGTCGCCGCTGCCGTCGAGACCATCGCGCGCGCCGGCGTCGAGGTCGCTCGCGGGGACATCGCCGAGCGCGTCACCGACGCCGTCGACGGTCACACCGCTGCTGTCGAACTTACAGCCGGCGGCGCTGACGAGCAGCGCGAACGCGACCAGGTAGCGCATGGGCGCCGATCGTACCACGACGGCTGCGAGGCCTTAGGTCAGCAGTGCGCGGCGTTTTGGGGCACACTGGAGTCAACGATGTCGAGCGATCCGCGCAAGCGCCCCGGCCGCAAGCGAAGCAGCAGCAGCAGCAGCCGAGGGCGCAGTCGAAGCAAACGTCCGAGCGCCCCCCGCCAGGGCAATCTGCTCGATGACACCGTGGGCGAGACCGGCACGGCGCTCGAGGCGCCCAGCGAGCGTCGCGTCTCGATGCCCGCCTCGCACCGCCGCCCCTACGACGACCACAGCCTCAGCGTCGCGGGCCTCTCCGCCGATCACCTCGACATCGAGACGATCTCGATGCTGCTCGATTCGCACGCCGAGCTCGCCGGCGTGCGTCTCGCGATCGTGACCAAGGCCTCGGGCTCGACGCTCTTCGAGGCCACGCCCGGCGATGCGCGCGAGCTCGCACGCGAGCTCGAAGCGCCGATCACGCTCGAGAGCTGCCCGCCGCTGGTGTTGCGCGGCAGCCTCTCGGTGCGCAAGCTCGAGCGCGTCGCGGCGGCCATCGAGCACGCGCTGCATTTGCGCAGCGCGTCCGGCGCGCGCCAGCAGGCGCTCGACGCCGAGCGCGAGCGCCTCTCGCTGGTGTTCGACTTCTCCGAGAAGGTCTGCCAGCTCGCCGCGCTCGACGACGTGATCGAACGCTTCCTCGGCGACGTGACGCGCATCCTCGGCGCGCGCGAGGGCACGTTCTTCGCGCTCGACAAGCGCCGCAAGGACCTCTACATCCGCTGCCACTACGGCAGCGACCCCGAGGTGGTGCGCAACTTCCGGCTCAAGATCGGCGAAGGCATCGCCGGCGCCGTGGCCAAGGACGGCCGCCCGCGCATCGTCAACGACGTCGAGAACTGCCCCGATTACGTCGCCAAGACCAACCCGATCCGCAACATCATCTCGGCGCCGGTGACCGTCCACGAGCGGCTCATCGGCGTGATCAACGTCAACGATCGCCAGGGCGGCAAGCAGCCGTTCAGCAATCGCGATCTGCAGCTGCTGGTCAGCCTCGCGCGCCTCGGCGGCATCGCCCTCGACAACGCCAAGCTCTACGACGAGGTGCGCGCGCTGATGCTGTCTACCGTCGAGTCGCTGACGACGGCCATCGACGCCAAGAACGAGCCGATGCGCGGCCACTCGCGCCGCGTGTCGTTTCTCGCCGACGCGATGGCCGAGCGCCTCGGCCTCGCCGAGCAGGAGCGCGACCTGGTGCGCATCGCGGCGATGCTGCACGACGTGGGCAACCTCGCCGTGCCCGACGAGGTGCTCGACAAAAAGGGACGCCTCGACAGCGACGAGAGCGCCGCCGTGCGCAAGCACCCCGCGCTCGGCGCCGCGATCCTCGCGCCGGTGCGCCAGCTCGCCGCCGTGCTGCCGGGCGTGCTCGATCATCACGAGCGCTACGACGGGCGCGGCTATCCGCGCCGGCTCAAGGGCGAAGAGATCTCGATGCAGGGGCGGCTGGTCGCCATCGCCGAGGCCTACGACGCCATGACCCACGACCGGCCCTTCCGCCCGGCGTGCAAGCCGTCGGCGGCGCTGCGCGAGATCACCAAGGAGGCCGGCACGCAGTTCGACCCCGCGCTGGTGCCCGTCTTCGTCGACATCTACAACAAGCTCGACCTCGAGCGCTCGCGCATCGACGATCTCATCCCATCCGACGAGCCCGACCTCGACTTCTAGGGGTCACTCTCTGCTCCGCAACCACGCGTATTTACTGGGCGTATAACCCACAATGACAAAACGCGAATCCGGTATTCGGACGAGCGGTTTTGTCATTGTGGGCTAAAAGAGTCGCAATATCAGTAGGTTGAAGAGCATAGAGTGACCCCCTTGCCGCAGCGCGCCGCACTGGCGCTGCGCCGGGCAGCCGCCGGCTTCTGTGATGCCGTCGGTGCCGCCGTCGCCGCCGCGCGCCGTGCAGCGGTTGTTGATGCAGTCCTGGCCGGCGGGACAATCCGCCGTGGTCGTGCACGATCCGCCGGTCACCGAGCCGCCGTCGCAGGCCGGTAAGGCGACCGCGACGCTGGCGAGGGCGGCGAAGGCTATCGCTGCTGTCCACCGCGTGCGTTGCTGCATGCGGGGCAGTGTAGCGTCGAGCTAGCGGAAGTTGTAGCGGTGCACGACGCGGATGCGCTGGCGCGCGAAGCGCGGGAAGCGCAGCGCCTCGGCCGCGTGCTCGACGCACTTGGAGGTGCTGGTCGAGGGCGTGACGCGCGCGTGCTCGACATGGCCGTCGCGGCCGCGCACGGAGAGCTCGAGCGTTACGGGCCCGGGCACCATGCCGCGATCGAAGCAGCGCTCTGCCAGCGGGCGCGCCTCGGCGAGCACCTCGCGTACGGCGGCGCGCGTGGGGATCTCGGGCAAGCCGTTGTCGTTGGCTGGCTCGGCCGGGGCAGCGGGCCGCGCCGGCGCGGGTGCGGGTGCGGGCGTGGAAGCGGGCGCGAGCGCCGGCGGCGCCGAGCGTCGCACGACCACGGCCGGGAAGCTGCCGATGTCGCGCGGGCTGCGCTGCACGACGTCCGGCGCGAAGGTCAGCGCGTCGGCCTCGGCCGCGCGCCGGACGAGGATCAGGATCGGCGAGACCAACACGCGGCTGCCAGCGGGCAGCGCCTCGCCGGCTCTCGAGTCGAGCTCGATGCGCCCCAGCGTGAGGCTCACCCCGCGGCGGCCGTGCCGAGCAGCCGGCCACGGCAAAGACTCGGATAAGTCTTTGTAGTTGCTAGCCAACCGTGCCGCAGCAGCAAAGGCCGCGCCGCCCAACAGCCCCGACACGAGCGCCGCGGCGAAGAGGGGACGAACCGTCGATCGAGCCCGACTGACTTGCCTCTGGAGCGTGCGGTCTTTCATCGCACCTACATCGTACTACAGTGTGCGCAGCGGCCAAAAAACCTGCCGCGTGGTATCAAATGACCTATGCGCACGACCCTCGCACTGCTCGCGCTCCTCGGCGCCACCGGCTGCTCGGACAGCACACCCGCCGCCGACAGCGGCGCGCACATCCGCGAAACCGCCCCGCCGTGCACCATCGCCGACTACGCCACCGTCGCCGGCTGCGCGCAGGTCGTCGGCCAGAGCTTCACCTGCTTGCCGGCCGATCACTTGCCCGAGACCGACGCCGGCATCAGCTACAGCGAAAACCCGCCCTCCTCGGGCCCGCACTGGCCCTTCTGGGAGCAGATGTGGGGCGAGCACAGCGACGTGGTGCCGCGCGAGCGCTGGGTGCACAACCTCGAGCACGGCGGCGTGATCCTGCTCTACAACTGCCCGCAAGGCTGCGACGCCGAGCTCGCCGTGCTGCGTCAGGTCATCGCCGATCGCCAGGGCAAGCGCGTGATGCTCACCGCCGATCCGTTGCTGTCGGCGCCGCGCTTCGCCGCCGTCGCCTGGACGTGGGTGCATCGCACGGACACGCCTGACCTGGCGACGCTGCTCTGCTTCGTCGACCAGCACGAAGGGCACGCGCCGGAGGACGTCCCCTGAGCGAGACGTCGTCGCCGGCGCGGGCGGAGCGGCTGCGCGCCGACGCCGTCGAGATCGCCGTCGGCGAGGAACAAGCGCGGCGCGTATCGTTTGCAGTGGCACCGCGCGAGGTCGTGCGCGTGGTCGGCCGCTCGGGCGCCGGCAAGTCGACGCTGCTGCGCGCGCTGGCGCGCCTCACGCCGCTGCGCGCGGGCGAGCTACGCCTCGACGGCGTCGCCGCGCGCGAGATCCCGGCGCCCCGATGGCGCCGCCGCGTCGCCTATCTGGCGCAGTCGCCGCCCTCGCTGCCGGGCAGCGTGTGGCAAAACCTCGAAGCGGCCTTCGGCTGCCAGCTGGCGCGCGCGCGCCGCGAGCAGCTCGATCGCGACGTCGCGCGCGCGCAGGCTGCCGAGCTTCTGCTCGACCTCGACGCCCTCGGCGAGCGCGAGGCGGCGCGCCTCTCGGGCGGCGAGCTGTCGCGGCTCTCGCTGCTGCGCGCGCTGCTGATCAAACCCGACGTGCTGCTCGCCGACGAGCCGAGCGCCGCGCTCGACGCCGAGAGCGCCGCCGCGCTGGCGACGCGCCTTTCGCGCTACGTCGACGACGGCGGCGCGCTGGTGCTCGTCGCGCACGATGGCGCGCGCTGGGCCGCGCTCGCGCCGCGCGAGGTGACGCTCGAGGAGCAGCAGGGCTCGCGATGAAGCAGCCGCCAGACATCGGAACGCTCGAGCTCGGCCTGAGCGTGGTGCTGGTGCTGGTGGCGGGCCTCGTCTCGGCGGCGCTGCGCCTGGGGCTGCTCGGCCAGCTGGTGTGGGGCACGCTGCGCACCTTCGTGCAGCTGACGCTGGTCGGCTACGCGCTGACGTATATCTTCGCCGTCGATCACGCGCTGCTCGTCGCGGGTATCGTCGCGCTGATGTGTCTCATCGCCGCACACGCCGCGCTCGGCCGCGTGCAGCGCGCGCCGCGCGGCTCGTTCGTGCTCGCCGCGCTGTCGCTCGGCTCGAGCACCTTCATCGTCGCGGCGATGGTCTGCGGCGTGGTCATCCACGCCGAGCGCTGGTACTCGGCGCGCGTGGTGATCCCCATCGCGGGCATGATCCTCGGCAACTCGCTGACGGCGGTGGCGCTCGCGCTCGACCGCCTGCTCGAGGAGGTGCGCGGCCGCTCGGGCGAGCTCGAGCTGCGCCTGGCGCTCGGCTACACGCCGTGGGAGGCGATCCAGCCGCACGTACGCAGCGCCCTGCGCGCCGCCATGACGCCGACGATCAACGCGCTGATGGTGGTCGGCCTGGTCAGCCTGCCGGGCATGATGACCGGCCAGATCCTCGCCGGCGCCGAGCCGCTGCGCGCCGCGCGCTATCAGATCGTGGTCATGATGATGCTCGCCGCGGCCGTCGCCGGCGCCGCGCTGCTCGTCATCGCGCTCTCCTATCGGCGCTGCTTCGACGACGACCAGGCCCTGCGGCGCGACATCTAACGGGCCTGAGCGCTCAGGGCGCCTGCTTGTAGCAGTTGGCGTAGCGCGTGGCCCAGGCGAGATAGTCGATGTACGTCTGCTCGCTCTTGCTCTTGATCTTGGGACCGCCGCCGTGAACGACGCCGCCCAGCGCCTCGTCGAGCGGCTTGGTGATCAGCCGGCTCGCGGCGGGGTTGTTGACGTCGAGCGCGCCGAGGCCGATCAGGTTGTACATGGCGGCCATCGCGTTGTCGGCGCTGTCGGGCAGCCACAGCGTGCCCTTGGTCTTGTTCGCGCCGTTGGGGGCGTGGCAGCTCTCGCAGCGCCCGCGCCAGCGATTGACCTGCTGCTGAAACGACGAGAGCAGCGCTGCCTCGCTGCAGCCGCCGAGCATCGGCGTCGGGTCGGGCGGTGGCGTCTGCGAGGCGCCGGCGCCGCCGCACGGATCGACGATCTGACCGCAGGCGCTCGCCTGGCAGCGCGCGCTCCAGCTGATCCAGTCGAGGAAGCCCTGATACTCCTTCTGCCGCACGGCGCCGGTGATCAGCGAGCTGGCCGGTTGGCCCTTGGAGATGAAGCCGAGGATGCGACTGCTGGCGGGGTCGGCGAGGTCGACGAGGCCTTTCTGCATCAGGCACGCCATCGAGGCGCAGGCGCTCGGTTGCACGAACATGCTCAGATCGACGCCAGCCAGGTGGCACTTGTTGCATGTCGTCGGCGCGCCCTTCTGTACGAGCGGTCGGATGCGTTGCTCGAACAGCTGGCTCAGACCCGACGCGCTGCAGCTGTTGTCGAGGTCGGGCGCCAGCGTGTCGTTCGCCGCGCCGCCGGCGTCGCCGCCGCCGCCCCCGCTAGGCGGGCGCGTGCTTGGCTCCGAGCCGCCATTGCTGCTTTCGCTGGCGAGCGTGCCGCTGCTGCGCGGCGGGTCGCCGACGTGGCCGGCGCCGCAGCCGCTGCAGACGATGATGCTCAGGGCGAGTAAGCTCGGGTAGTGGCAGGCACGAGACATCGTGCTCGCGCCACGAGCAGGCCTCGTGCCAGCGACCAAGTCGGTGAATCGTCTACAGCATGCGGCGCGCCACGTCGCATCTGCGTGTCGCGGCGGAACATCGTCGTGACACACACAGGGGAATCGAGCCGCGATGCACGACAATCCTTATCTCGCTAGCCTCTACGCTCCCGTGCATGACGAGCTCGTCGCCGACGAGCTCGAGGTCATCGGCGAGCTGCCACGCGATCTGCGCGGCAGCTACGTACGCAACGGGCCCAACCGTCGCTACGCCGCCGAGGGGCGCTACCACTGGTTCGACGGCGACGGCATGCTGCACGCCGTTCGCTTCGCCGACGGGCGCGCCAGCTACCGCAATCGCTACGTCGACACGCGCGCCTACCAGCGCGAGGGCGAGGCGGGTCGCGCGCTGTGGCGCGGCTTGATGGAGTCGGCGCGCGACAACCCGCGCGATGCGCCGATCAAAGACACCGCCAACACCGACGTCGTGCTGCACGGCGGGTCGCTGCTCGCGTTGTGGTATCTCGCCGGCGAGCCCTACCGCATCGATCCGCTGACCCTCGAGACGGTCGCCGTCGAGCGCTTCGGCGGCGCGCTCGACGCGCCACCGGCCGCCGCGCGTGTCGATCGCCTCGACGTCTCCGCGCACGCCAAGGTCTGCGCGCGAAGTGGCGAGCTCTTCTTTTTCGACCAGCGCTTCGACGCGCCGCACCTCGTCTACGGCGTCGCCTCGGCCGCGGGCGAGCTGCTGCACGCATCGCCTGTAGAGCTTCCAGGCCCGCGCCAGCCGCACGACATGGCGATCACCGAGCGGCACGCGATCCTGATGGACCTGCCGCTCTTCGCCGACCCGTCGGCGCTCGCCGTCGGTCGCTACAAGGTCGCCTTTCACCGCGACCTGCCGAGCCGCTTCGCCGTGCTGCCGCGCCACGGCGTCGGCGATGGCGGCGGCGCGCCGCGCTGGTTCGAAGCCGAGCCCTGCTACATCTACCACGTCACCAACGCCTGGGAAGAGCGCGACGGGCGCGAGATCGTGCTCGTCGGCTGTCGCGTCAAGAATCCCGAGCCGCCGCACGCGCACGCCGACGCTGACGCCGGCCTCTCGCGCATGCTCGCCTACCTGCGCCTCGACGCGCAGCTCTACGAGTGGCGCTTCGATCTCGACAGCGGCCAGACGCGCGAGCGCGCGCTCGATGACGCCAACACCGAGTTTCCCGTGGTGCCGGCGAGCCACGTCGGCCGCCGCACGCGCTACGCCTATCACGTGCACCTCTCGCCGCGCCCCACGCTGCTGTTCGACGGCCTCTTCAAGTACGACCTGCAGGACGGCGCGCGCAGCGAGCGTCACTGGTTCGAAGAGGGCACCTTCGGCTCGGAGCCAGGCTTCGCACCGCGCGGCGGCGACGGCGGCGCCGAGGACGACGGCTACCTGGTGACCTTCGTCAGCGACGAGCGCGAGGGCCGCAGCGAGGTGCAGGTCTTCGACGCGCGCGCGCTCGCCGATGGACCGCTGGCGCGCGTCAAGCTGCCGCAGCGCGTGCCGCTCGGCTTTCACGCCACCTGGGTGCCCGGTGTCTGACGCGGCGCGCGACGTGGTCGTCATCGACGCCGTGCGCACGCCGCGCGGCAAGGGGCGCCCCGGCGGCGCGCTGTCGCAGGTCAAGCCGATCGACCTCGTGGCGGAGCTCTTGCGCGCGCTCGCGCGACGAAACGAAGCGCTCGACGCGCGCGACATCGACGACGTGCTGCTCGGCTGCGTGACGCAGTCAGGCGAGCAGGGCGCCAACCTCGCGCGCGTCGCGGCGCTCTACGCCGGCTGGCCCGACGGCGTCTCGGGCGCCACGCTCAACCGATTCTGCGCGTCGGGGCTCGACGCGATCAACGTCGCGGCGAGCAAGATCGCCGCCGGCAGCGATGACCTCGTCGTCGCCGGCGGCGTCGAGTCGATGTCGCGCGTGCCGATCTTCAGCGACAAGGGCCCGTGGTTTGCCGATCCCGAGGTGGCCGAGCGCACCGGCTTCGTGCAGATGGGGTTCGCCGCGGATCTGGTGGCCACCTTCGAGGGCTTCGAGCGCGCCGAGCTCGACGCCTACGCCGCGCGCTCGCACCAGCGCGCGGCGGCGGCGCAGCAGGGCGGCCACTTCGCGCGCACCCTCGAGCCGGTGCGCGACGGCTCGGGCGGCGTGCTGCTCGACCACGACGAGCTGGTGCGCGGCGATACCACCGTCGAGGCCCTCGCGCGCTTCGAGCCGTGTTTTGCCGACGCCGCATCGAGCGCCAAAGCGCGCGCGCGTTATGGCGACGACCTCGTGGTGCGCGCGCTGCATCACCGCGGAAGCTCGCCGAGCCTCGCCGACGGCGCCGCGCTGGTGCTGCTCGCCTCGCGCCAGCGCGCCCGCGAGCTTTGCCTCGCGCCGCGCGCGCGCGTGGTGGCCCACGGCAACGCCAGCGTCGAGCCGGTGCTGATGCTCACCGCCGCCGGCCGCGCTGCCGAGCGGGCGCTCGCGCGCGCCGCCATGACCGTGGGCGACGTCGACCTGTTCGAGATCAACGAGGCCTTCGCCGCCGTGCCGCTCAAGGTGGCGCGCGATCTCGGCATCGACCACGCGCAGCTCAACGTCGATGGCGGCACGCTGGCGATGGGCCACGCCATGGGCGCCACCGGCGCGATGCTCTTCGGCGGCGCGCTCGAAGCGCTCGAGCGGCGCGACGAGCGCGTCGCCCTCGTCGCCGTCAGCGGCGGGGCAGGCCTCGGCAGCGCCAGCGTCCTCGCCCGCGACGACGAGATATGACGTCTGATGTGTGGTGGCTCTACCTCGCCGGGGCCTTCATACTAGGATCATGAACCAGGGCTCGGCGGTATCAGCCCTCCCACTCGTACTGACCCTCTCGCTCGTCTTCGGCGGCTGCGCGTCATACAGCGTCGAGCGCGCCGCACGCGCCGCGGCGCTGCGCGAAGCGTCGCGCCCCGAGTCGCCGCTCGACTGCACCAACCCGGGCATTCTCGCGCGCCTGCGCTGCAAGCGACGTCACGGCAGCGGCTGGAGCGCCACCGTGCCGCTGATCGTCAACTACCGGAGCGCGCTCACGCCGCGCTATCGGCCGCTGTCGCTGCGCTACATCGTCAACGGCAGGACGGGCTACAGCTGGCAGCGCGCCTTCCGCGACACGCAGCCGCCGCTCAACGTGCGCGCCGGCGGGCTCGAAGCCTTCGGCGATCGCACCCACAAGCTGCACGTCACGCTGACCTACCGCGGCCACGGACACGGCACGTTTCGCTACCTGCGCACGCTGCGCATCCACATCGATCTCGATCTCGAGCTGCGCGCCGAGCCCAACACGCCGCTGTGCGTCACCGTCGACGCCTGGCAGCGTCACAGCTACAGCATCCGCGACGGCCTCAAGGTGCGCCTGCAGAAGATGCCGCGCGACAAATGCCGCCGCCTCGCCGCCACCACGCCGTGATAACTTCCTGCGCGCAGGAGGGACGACACCGTGGTTGGACCGCAGCTCATCATCTACGGCACGCGCGGCGTGACGACGACCAAGGACAAGGGCGAGTTTCACTGCCCTAACTGCGGCGACCGGCAACCTTATCGGCTGCGCCGCGTGCGGCGATTCTTCACGCTGTACTTCATCCCGCTGATCCCGCTCGACAAGCTCGGCGAGTACATCGAGTGTGACGTCTGCAACGGCACCTACGAGCTCGACGTGCTCGAGTACGAGCCGGGCGCCGCCGACGCCGCGTTCGAGGCCGAGTTTCACTTCGCCATGCGGCGCGTGATGATCCTGATGATGCTCGCCGACGGTGCCATCGACGACGCCGAGGTCGCGACCATCTGTCAGATCTACCAGAGCATGAGCGGTCAGCCGCTCGACGAGCTGACGGTGCGGCAGGAGGCGATGCAGTGCCAGCAGGCGGGCATCGCGGTCGAGCAGTATCTCGCCAGCACGGCGGGCAAGCTCAACGTGCCGGGCAAGGAGATGGTGATCAAGGCGGCCTACGCCATCGCCATGGCTGACGGCGTCTACGCGCCCGAGGAGCAGCAGCTGCTCGAGCGCTGCGCGCGTGCGCTGGGCATCGGCTCGCGCCAGCTCTCGGGCATCATCGCGTCCTTCGGAGGTGCCGTCGCGTGACGGCGAACGTGCCGCGGGCGCGCCGCCGCGTGCTGGTGGCGGCGCTGGCCTTCGTCGGCGCAGCCGGCTCGCTCGCGCTGGTGGCCGATCTCTCGAGCTGGCGCGCGCTGCTGCTGCTCGCGCTGTGCGGCGCGCTGGCGGCAGGCGAGGCTGGGGCGCAGCGCGCCGACGACTGCGTCGACGACGCCGATCCGCTCTGTCTGCCCAGCGCGCTGTCGCTG
>JAGQIK010000634.1 GCA_020431405.1 Myxococcales bacterium | reverse complement strand
TCATCGGACAGCTCGTCGCCGAGCTGACGCTGGTGCTCGAGGGCGTCTACCTGCTGCGCGAACAGACGCCGCGCTCGCGTGCGTTCGTCGCGTCGTTTGGCGAGCGGCTCTGTGCGCCGCTGCTCGTGGCACACCTCAGCGCGCGCGGCCGGCGCGCCCGCATGGTCGACGCGCGCGCCGTGCTCGTCAGTGACGAGCGCTTCGAGGCGGCACGTGTCGACATCGAGGCTTCGCGCCCGCGCGCGCATGATCGCGTCGGCACGCTGTTCGAGCAGGGAACCATCGCGGTGGTGACGGGCTTTATCGCGGCGACGCCGGCGGGCGTGACGACGACGCTCGGCCGCAGCGGCTCCGACTACACCGCCACGCTGCTCGCGCAGCTGCTCGGCGCGCGCGGCGTGGAGATCTACACCGACGTCGACGGCATTCTCACCGCCGATCCGCGGCTGGTCAGCGAAGCGCGCTCGCTCGAGCACGTCTCTTATCGCGAGGCGGCCGAGATGTCGTACTTCGGCGCGCAGGTGATCCACCCGCGCACGATGGTGCCGGCGATGCAGGCCGACATCCCGATCCGCATTCGCTCGACCTTCGAGCCGCAGCGCGCGGGCACGCTGGTGGCCCACGACGCGCCGACGCTGCCCAAGGGCGTCAAGACCGTGACGAGCATCCGCGAGCTGGCGCTGGTGACCGTCGACGGTCGCGGCATGGCCGGCGTGCCGGGCGTGGCGCGCCGCATCTTCGAAGCCAGCGAGCTGTGCGGCGCCAACGTGGTGATGATCTCGCAGGCGTCGTCGGAGCAGACGGTCTCGCTGGTGGTGCGCGAGGCCGAGGCGGCGGGGCTGATCGAAGCGCTGCGCGCGCGCTTCGCGCCCGAGATCACGGCCGGCACCATCGAAGCGATCACGGCGCGGCCGCACGTGTCGGTAGTTTCGATCATCGGCCAGGGCATGGCGGGCAAGCCGGGCTCGGCGGCGCGCTTCTTCGACGCGCTGGCTGCCGTGCGCGTCAACGTGCTCGCCATCGCGCAGGGCGCGTCGGAGCTTTCGATCTCGGTCGCCATCGACCAGCGCGAGGCCGGCCGCGCCGTGCGCGCGGCGCACACCACGTTCGGGCTGACCCACGTCGCGCACGTGCTGCTCGTCGGCTGCGGGCGCGTCGGCACGTCGCTGCTCGGCATGCTCAAGCAGACGCGCTCGTCGCTGCAGTCCGATCTGAGCGCCGAGCTTCGCGTGGTCGGCTTGACCACCAGTCAGAAGCTGCTCTTCGACGCCGAAGGCCTCGACCTCGCCGCGCTGAGCGCCGGCGACGGGGGCGCGCGCGCGGCCATCGAGCGCGACGGCGTCGCTCGCCCCGACGACGCACAGCTGGTCAACCGCCTGCTGGCGCAGCACTACACCGACGTGGTGATGGTCGACGTCACGGCGGCGGACACCGGCGAGCTTCACCACCGCGCGCTCGAGAGCGGCGTGCACGTGGTGACGGCCAACAAGCGCCCGCTGGCTGACGAGCTCGCGCGCTACCTCGAGCTGATCGACGCGGCGGCGCAGACCGGCGCCTACTACGGCTACGAGACGACCTTCGGGGCGGGCTTGCCGGTGCTGCACACGCTGCGCGAGCTGGTGCAGACGGGCGACACGCTGCGGCGCGTGTCGGGCTGTCTGTCGGGCACGCTCGGCTACCTCTGCACCGAGCTCGAAGACGGCGTCGCGATCGACGAAGCCGTCACAAAGGCCGCCGAGCTGGGCTATACCGAGCCGGATCCGCGCGAGGACCTCTCCGGCCGCGACGTGGCGCGCAAGGCGCTGATCATCGCGCGCGCGGCGGGGTTGGCGCTCGATCCGGGCGACGTCAAGCTCGACCCGTTTGTCGCCGATCTCGAAGGCGGCCTCGAGCAGGCGCTCGACAAACACAAGGGCGCGCTCGCCGAGCGCGTCGCGGCAGCGAAGGCCAACGGCGAGACGTTGCGCTACGTCGCCACGATCACCATCGACGACGCCGACGCCGGCGGCCCGAGCGCCGAGGTCGGTCTGCGCGCCGTCTCCAACCAGAGCGCCATCGGGCGGCTGCGCGGCCCCGACAACATCCTCGTCTTCGAGAGCGCGCGCTACGAGCGCTACCCGCTCGTGATCCAGGGGCCGGGCGCCGGCGCTGACGTGACCGCCGCCGGCGTGCTCGGCGACGTGCTGCGGGTCGTGCGCCGGTGAGCGCGCGCTACGTCTACGGTGCCAGCGGCCACGGCAAGGTCGTCGCCGACATCTGCCGTGCCATGGGCGGCCTGCCCGATGGCTTCATCGACGACGGCGCCGCGGTAGGCAGCTTGGTGTTCGAGCTGTCCGTGCTCGGCGGCGGCGACTGGCTCGCAGAGCAGGCTGGCGCGGCGAGCGGCGGCGCCGCCAGCATCGAGGTGGCGCTCGGCATTGGCGACAATGCCGTGCGCGCCCGCATCGCCGCGCGCCTGCGCGACATGGGCGTGTCGCTGCTGACCGCGATCCATCCGTCGGCGGTGGTCGCGCCCAGCGCGCGCGTCGGCGCCGGCACGGTGGTAATGGCCGGCGCGCTGATCAACCCCGACAGCGTCATCGGCGAAGGGGCGATCATCAACACCGGCGTCGCCGTCGAGCACGACAACCATATCGGCGACTACGCGCACCTATCGGCCAACGCGGCGACGGGTGGCAACGTCACCATCGGTGCCTTCGCACATCTCGGGCTCGGCGCCACGGTGCTACCAGGTCGGCGCGTCGGCGCGCGCAGCGTCGTCGGCGCCGGTGCGGCGGTTATCCGCGACCTCGCCGACGACGTGGTCGCCGTCGGTGTGCCGGCGCGCGTGATCCGCGGCGGCAGCTAACGGCGAGGCGAGGGCGCGCTACTGCAGCGTTACTGCAGCGCCCCGTCGTCGATCCAATCCCTGATCAGATCGCGCAGGTTCTGCGGCAGCTGGGCGCCGCCGAAGGGCATCCGATCGCCGCAGAACACCGGTCCGCTGCCCTCGACCTTGTTCCAGATGAGGCTGTTGGCCGAGCTTCCCGCGCTGACGCGCAGCGCGCCGCTGCAGTTGGACGCCACGCCGACGAGGTTGTTGTAAGCCGTCTGCTCGGTGGCCATCGAGAGGCCACCCGACGCGCCCGAGATGTGGCACGAGCAGTTGGGCGAGATCACGGTGCTGTAGACCGTGCTAAAGCGCGTCACGCCGACGTCGACGCTGCTGTCTGCCGTCGCGTCGGGCGAGGTCGTGTCTACCGTCGCGTCGGGCGAGGTCGTGTCTACCGTCGTGTCGGGCGAGGTCGTGTCCACCGTCGCATCGGGCGAGGTCGTGTCCACCGTCGTGTCGGGCGAGGTCGTGTCCACCGTCGCGTCGGGCGAGGTCGTGTCTACCGTCGCATCAGGCGAGGTCGTGTCCACCGACGCGTCAGCGGGCGGCGCGTCGATCGCCGCATCGACGCTCGCCTCGCTCGGCGGCGCATCGATCGGCGCGTCGGCGCCGCCTTCGCTAGACGGTGGCGCATCGACCGGCGCGTCCGGCGACGGCGCGTCGGCCGTCGAATCGGTCGGCGCGTCGACGGAGCCGTCGTTGCCGTCGCGCCGCACGTCGACCGTGCTGTCCGCCGTTGGCGTGCTGTCACCACAAGCGCCGACGACCACGACGAGCGACGCTGCGATCAGCAGCGCCGCGACGCTACTGCTGCGCGCCATCGTCGATCCACTTCTTGATCAGATCGCGCGCCGTCTGCGGCAGCTGCGAGCCACCGAAAGGCATGCGGCTGCCACAGAAGACGGGCCCGCTGCCCTCGACCTTGTTCCAGATGAGGCTGTTTCCCGAGTTGCCCGCGACGACACGCTTGGTGGCGCCGTTGCACTGCGAGTTGACGTTGACGAGGTTGTTGTAAGCCACCGACGCGCTCGACATCGACAGGCCGCCCGAGAGGCCGCTGACGTGACAGCTGCAGTTGGGCTGGATCACCTGCGAGTAGACCGTGCTGAACGTGGTCGTGCCGCCAGCGTCGGCGGTGGTGTCGGGGCTGGGGCCGTCGGCGGTGCTATCGGCGCTCGGGCCGTCCGGGCTCGGGCCGTCGCTGCTCGTGTCGCCGGCGGGACCATCGCTGCGCGTGTCGCCGGCGGGGCCATCGCTGCTCGTGTCGCCGCCGGGTAGGTCTTTGCCGGCGTCGACGCTCGCTTCGGCGCCCTTGTCGGGTGTGGGCGCGGCACTGTCACCGCAGGCGCCGAGCGTCAAGAGCGCGGCAAACGCGAGCACGAGGCGAAAGAGACTGATACGCACGATAAGCTCCTAAGCGAAGAAACAGCGGACAGTATCGTCGTCTGTCGCCCCGGGAGCAACCCACAGGTGAAATGCCCTGGAGGCCGGGTTAGCCTACGGCCGTGAGCAACGACACCCTCGAACGCGTCCGCGTATTTGCACCCGCCACTGTCGGCAACGTTGGCCCCGGCTATGACGTGCTGGGCCTCGCCATCGACGGCGTGGGCGACATCGTCCACGCCCACCGCATCGACGAACCCGGAGCGGCGAGGCTCTTGCGCATCGAAGGCGCCGACATGCAGCCGGCCGACGACAACACGGCGGTGGTTGGCGCGCGCGGCGCGCTCGCGCTGTGCAAGGCCGACTTCGGCGTCGAGCTGGTGCTCGAAAAGGGGCTGCCCATCGGCTCGGGGCTCGGCTCGTCGGGCGCCAGCGCTGCCGCCGCCGCGATGGCGGTCAACCTGCTCGCCGGCTCGCCGCTGCCGCCCGACGCGTTCGTCGGCGTCTGCGCCGAGGCCGAACGTGTCGCCTCGGGCGCGCCACACGCCGACAACGTCGCGCCCGCGCTGCTCGGCGGCGTGGTGCTGCTCACGCCGCACGGTCGCCCGATCCGCATCCACAGCGAGCTCGAGCTGGGCGTCGCGCTGGTCACGCCAGCACAACGCGTCGAGACGCGCTACGCGCGAGAGACGATTCCGGCCAGCATCCCGCTGGTCGAGGCGATCTCGAACAACGCCATGCTCGCCACGCTGGTCTACGCGCTAGCCACCAACAACGCCGAGCTGCTACGCGGCACGATCACCGATCGCATCGCCGAGCCGCGGCGCGCGCCGCTGATCAAAGGCTTCGCCGAGGCCAAGCAGGCCGCGCTCGACGCCGGCGCGCTGGGCGCCTCGATCTCGGGCAGCGGCCCGACGATCTTCGCGCTATGCAACGATGTCGCCAAAGCCGACGCGGTGCAGAAGGCGATGAGCGAGGCGCTGCACGAGATCAACATCGCGCACGTGCATCGCGCCAGCCCAGTCGCCAAGCGCGGCGCGCACGCCATCGACGACGACGGCAAGCCGCTGCACCAGCCCGAGGCAAGCGCCTAGCGGTCGAGCACCAAGGCCCAGCATGATGCCTCGTGGCCGCATGACGCGTCGCGAAGCCGAAACACGCAATGCGAACCTACCTGTCCCCTCCACACGTCGGCGACCGTGAGCGGCAAATGCTGCTTGGCGCCCTCGACTCGAACTGGATCTCGCTCGGGCCGCACGTCGAAAGCTTCGAGCGCGAGATGGCCGCCTACGTCGGTGTCGACTCCGCGGCGGCACTCTCGAGCGGCACGGCAGCGCTGCACCTCGCCCTGTTGCTATGTGACGTCGGCCCGGGCGACATCGTCGCTACCTCAACGCTAACTTTCGCGGCGACCGCCAATGCGATCCGCTACTGCGGCGCACAACCGCTGTTCATCGACGCCGACCCGGCGACCTGGACAATGGACGTAACGCGGCTCGAAGACGCGCTTCTGCGACGCGAGGCGAACGCTGACAAGCTGCCCAAAGTCGTCATGCCGGTGGATATCTACGGACAAAGCGCCGACTACGATCGCATTGTCGAGGTCTGTCGGCCGCGCGGCATCCGAATCGTCGAAGACGCCGCCGAAGCGCTCGGCTCGACATATAAGGACAAGCGCTGCGGCGCCCTCGGCGACATCGGCGTCTTTTCCTTCAACGGCAACAAGATCATCACGACCGCGAGCGGTGGCATGCTGCTCAGCGATGATACCGAGCTCGTGGCTCGCGCTCGATTCATGTCGGCGCAAGCGCGGGACCCAGCGCCGCACTACCAGCACTCGGTTGTCGGCTACAACTATCGGCTCAGCAACCTTCTCGCTGCTCTAGGTAGTGCGCAGCTCGAAGTGCTCGATTCGCGTGTCGCGCGCCGACGGCAGATCTTCGCGCTCTATCGCGAGGCGCTCGGCGACTTGCCGGGTGTCGCGCTGATGCCCGAGGCGAGCTACGGCGCATGCAATCGCTGGCTCACGTGCATTACCATCGACGCTGAGTTGCTCGGCGTCACCCGTGAAGAGGTTCGGCTGCATCTCGAAAAACACGAAGTCGAGTCATGCCCGGTGTGGAAGCCGATGCATTTGCAGCCGGTCTTTGCTGGGTGTTCGTGCCATGGCGGCAACGTGGCGTCTCAAATCTTCGAAACCGGACTGTGCCTGCCAAGCGGCTCCTCGCTCGGCGATGATGCAGTAGATCGAATCTGTACACTCATACGCCGGTTCGCAGGCATTCCGTAGTCGATATCCACGCCACAAGGCACGGAAGCGCCGACAGTGTTTCGGCTTGTCTTCGAGGTCGTGAGTAGGCTCGAGCCCTACATCGAGCGGCCGTCGATGAGGCCGATCTCGAGCGCGAGCACATCGAGCCCCTCGACGCAGCCGAGATTGACGCGATAGCCGCACGCGTCGTCGCCGTGATAGGGGTAGATGCCGCAGCGCTTGCAGAACAGGTGATTGACGTCGCCGTCGCCCCAGCGATAGTCGCTCAGCAGCGACATGTCCTGGTGCGGCTCGAAGTCTTCGGCCGGAATGTACTGCGCGGACATCACGGCGCCCTTGCGAATGCAGATCGAGCAGTTGCAGCGCTTGCCAACCGTGATCTCTTCGGCGCGGAAGGCGAAGCGGATCGCGCCGCAGTGACAGCGCGCCTTGTATCGTTTCTTCATCGCCCAAGGCAAGCAACGCTGGGCGTCCAGGTCAAGCGTCGCTGTCGACCGCCGCAAGGGGCGCTGCCAACGCGCGCTGAGCGGTCAGGCAGGCGCGGTAGCGCGAGCGGCGCGGGCGCGGCGGCCGTCGGCGCGCGTCGACCCACGTGTCGTGGTCCTCGAGCGCGCGCGGATCGGCGATGGTCGGGCCGTCGAGCGGATCGCTGACGCCGAGTGTCGGCTGATGGCCGAGGGGCAGCGACAGCGTGCGTCGCGATGGTGCGAGCGGCGCGAGGGGCGCGGGCAGCGTGCGCGTGTTGCGCTCGCAGCGCGAAGGCGGCGCGGGCTGCAGGCTCGGACAAGGTCCCGTGGTGGCACGCGCGATGGCGTCGCCCCGCAGCACGCGGGCGAGCGCGACGATCGCGCTGAGCAGCGCGAACACGATCAGACCACAGCCGAGCACGTCGCTGCAGCGCAGGCGATCGACCAACAGCGCGCTCTGCAGCGTCATCGCGGTGGCGACGCTGCTCGCGCCGGGCCGGCAGCGCAGCGCCAGACCCACGAACAGCGCCAGCGCCGACTCGATGAGCGTCAGCCCGTCAGTGAAGCGCCCGGAGGCGACCTCGAGTGCAAAGCGGCTGGCTAGCCACGACGCGATCAACCAACAGATCAGCGCTGCGCGACGACACCACGTCTGCGCGGGCGCGCGAAACCAAGCTCGGATGTTCATGTCCGGGTTGTCGGGAGATATCCCACCCGAGTTGCGTCCGATCAGGCGCGACCCTCAGATTTTCACGGCCTGCCGGGAAGAGCGACCGGGCCGCCTCGTAAGCCGGTGTTGCTCGCGCACAACACCCAGCACAGAGAGATCGCCATGTTCGTCAAGCCCCGCTTCGCCCTGATCCTGCTCGTCGGACTCGCTGCCGCAGGCTGCAAGAGCCCGAGCGAGAAGTACGAGGCCTGCGCCGCCAAGTGCAGCAGCTTCAAGACCGACCTGGTGAGGGACGTCTGCGAAGGCTCCTGCGCCCGCACGGCCTATGGCGATCTCGACGTCGACAAGCTCAGGGGCCTCTGCGAGAAGGGCGACTCGAGAGCTTGCCTGCGCTTCGCTAGCCGCGCGCCCAAGGGCGAGGTCGCCTCGGTGCTCGAGGCGCGCTGCAACGCCAACGACAAGATGTGCTGCGGCCTGCTCGGGCGCATGCTCAAGGACGGCAAGATCTTGGCGAAGAACAAGACCAAGGGCTACGCGCTGATGGAGAAGGCTTGCAAGATGGGCGCGCCCAACTTCTGCGCCTCGCCCGCGCTCGGCTACATGACCAAGCGCGAGTACGACCGCGCCGCGCCGCTTGCCACCACCGGCTGCAACGGCGGCGCGAAGTGGAGCTGCGGCTTGCTCGGCGTGATGTACCGCGACGGCAAGGGCGTCTCGCGCGACCGCGGCAAGGCGAAGCTCTATCTTGGCAAGGCCTGCCGCAAGGGCCTGCAGATGTCCTGCAAGGCGCTGCGCCGCCTCTAGCCGACGCCTCAGCTCGGCTGCTCTCGCTTCAGACTGGCGACGATCTCGCGCAGCTGCGTGGCCCAACGCGCCTCGTCTTCTAGCCGCTGCTGCCGCCATCGTGCTTCGTCGCGCTCGCGTAGCTCGCGCAGCTCGCTGCGGTGCGAAGCGAATGCCTCGCCGAAGAACGCCTGCAAGCGCGTCTCCATGCCAACCATGTCTTGACGCAGGCCCACGATGTCCTGCCGCAGGTCGTGTCGCAGCGTGTGGATCTCGCGCCGTAGCGTCGTCTCCAGCGCGCGATCGCGCACGTGTACCTCGTGCAGGATCTCGTCCTTCATCGCGCCCATCTCGGCGCGAAGCTCGTCCTTGGTGGCAAGCAATCCGGCCTCAAGGTCGTCCTTGGTCACCATCTGCTCGCGAAGCTCGCCCACCTCGCCGCGAAGCTCGCCCATCTCGCCGCGAAGCTCGCCCACCTCGCCGCGAAGCTCGCCCACCTCGCCGCGAAGCTCGCCCACCTCGCCGCGAAGCTCGCCCACCTCGCCGCGAAGCTC
>JAGQIK010000633.1 GCA_020431405.1 Myxococcales bacterium | reverse complement strand
CGCCGCTTGGCGCCGCTGCGCAAGACCCATCCGCACGTGGTGGAGCGCGCGCAGCGCGGCAACTTCGGCATCGCGCTCTACAGCCGCCTGCCGATCCTCTCCTCGCGCATCGCAAAGTTCTCGGACCCCGACCTGCCGAGCATCGTCGCCACGCTGAAGCTCGACGCTAGACGCAGCGTGCGCGTGATCGCGACGCACCCGGTGCCGCCGCTTCATAGCCGCGAGAGCGCCAAGCTGCGCGACGCGCACATCAACAAGCTCGCCGACCTGGCGAGCGCTACGCGGCACCTGCCGCTCGTCGTCGCCGGCGACCTCAACGCCACGCAGTTCTCGCCGATCTTCGCCAAGCTGCTGTCGCGCGGCCGCCTGCGCAGCGCGCGCCAAGGCCACGGCGTGCTGCCGAGCTGGCCGACGAGCCTGTGGCCGATGCGCATTCCCCTCGACCACGTGCTGGTCAATCACCGCCTACGTACGCTGCGCGTCGCGCTCGGTCCCGACATCGGATCCGACCACCTGCCGCTGATCGCGCGTCTAGGCCTCACGCCAGAGGGTGAGCTGGATAACTGAGTGGCGGCTCAGTATGAGAGATCTTCTGATCGACCTCCGTCAGCGCCCTAGGCCTCAATGTTACAGCGCTGTTTCTTCACGATTCTTCACTTGACGCGGCGCGTTTGCGGAGTAAGCACTCACTTATATGGCACGCCGATCCGTCATCACGGACGATCAGATCCTCGACGCCGCACGCGAGCTGTTCCTCGAACGCGGCATCGACGTCCCCACCGCGGAGATCGCGCGGCGCGCGGGCGTCTCGGAAGGCTCGATATTTCGGCGCTTTCCGACCAAGAAGGACCTCTTCCTGGCCGCCATGGGCCTCGACGGCGAGCCGGCCTGGCTGGTCGAGCTCGACGCCTTCGACGGCGATAACCCGCGCGCCGCCCTGCGCCACGTCGGCCTGACCCTGATCAACCATTTCAGCTCGATGCTGCCCTGCATGATGCTCGTGTGGTCCAACCGCGAGGTGAAGCCGCACGAGGTGATGGGCGAGCAGCCCAAGCTGATGCTCGAGCGGCTGATCACCTTCTTCGATCGCCTCATGCGCGAGGGCAAGCTGCGCTTCGCCCACCCCGAGATCGCCACGCGCGCCTTTGTCGGCGCCATGAGCCACTACGTGTTCTTCGAGAAGATGGTCGGCATGCATCAGCTGTCGGCCGAGAGCTATACCGACGGCCTGGTCGATCTGTTCTTGCGCGGCCTTGCCCCCGCGAACGTCGAGACCTCTTCGAAGAAAGCAGCCCAAGGCTAGTTCGATGACCCGCACGCTCCTGCTGACCCTTTCGCTGCTGCTCGGCGCCGGCTGCCGCGTCGGCGTAGAAAACCACAAGTTCGAGCTCCCCAAGCGCTACCGCATCCCCACTGGGCAAGCCGCCAAGGACGTCGGCCGCTGGTGGACCATGTTCGGCGACGGCAACCTCGAGCGACTGATCCAGCTCGCGTTTTCCGAGAGCCTGAGCGTCGAGCAAGCGCGCCAGCGCGTCGAGCAAGCGCGCCAAGGCGTGATCGCCGGGCGCGCGGTGTGGTTTCCGTCGGTGAGCGGCTCGGCCACGGTCGGCCGCAGCAAGAACATCCTGCGCTTCAGCCTCCCCAACGCCGCCGGCGTTCGCGTGCCGACGACGATCTCGAACACCAACAACAACGCCAGCCTCTCGGCGACCGCCAGCTGGGAGCTCGACTTCGGCGCGATGTACTACGGCTACAAGGCCGCCAAGCACAGCCACGCCGCCGCCTACGAGCAGCTGCGCGCGGCGTACATCTCGCTGGTTGCCGAGCTGGTCGACACCTACTACCGCACGGTCGCCGCGCGCGCGCAGATGAAGCTGCGCGACCAGGCGATCAAAAACCGCCAGGCGCAGCTCGAGCTGGTCGAGCGACGCTACCGCGTCGGCGTGGTCACCGCCTTCGACCTCTACCAGGCCAAGCAGTCGCTGGCGACGGCCAAGGCCGAGCGCGAGCAGTACTTCGCTGCCGCCAAGGTCAACGAAAACGCCCTCGCCGTGCTGTGTGGGCGCTTCCCCGGCCAGATCGATCCTGGCGCCATCGACGTGCTGCCCAAGACCGTGCGCGAGCTGCCGGCCGTGGCGCCGCAGAAGCTGCTCTACACGCGCCCCGACCTGCGCGCCGCGCACCGCCAGCTGCTCGCCGCCGACATGCAGGTCGGCCAGGCCTTCGCCGCGCACTTTCCCAAGCTGAGCTTGAGCTTCACACCGGGCTATCAGTTCGCCCCTGGGTCTGGCTTCATCTACAACGTCGCGGGCGGCCTGCTGGCGCCGATCTTCAACGGAGGCCGCATCCACGCCCAGTACAAACAAGCGCGCGCCAAGGTGCTCGAGCAGATCGCCGCCTTCAAGTCGCTGCTTCGCGTCGCGGTGCAGGAGATCACCGTCGCCATCGGCCAGGGCCGCGCCTACGAACGGCAGCTGCGCCACCTCGAGGACGCCGCCAAGTCGGCCGAGGGCGCGCTGCGGCTTTCAACCGATCAGTACTCGCAGGGCCTGCTGACCTACATCAACGTGCTGACCGCCGAGCAGGCGGTGACCACCGCGCGCTCGGGGCTCATCGCCTCGCGCCAGGGGCTGATCGCCGCGCGCATCTCGCTGGCGCGCGCGCTGGGCGGCACGTGGGTCGACGGCGTCATCGACGAGCAAGAGAAGAAGCGTCGCGAAAAAGAGCGCAAGAGGAAACGCGAGACAAAAACTGCCACAGCCGTGGCCAAGCGATAGCCGAGAGTCCTCATGTCCAACGAGCACAAGCTCGATCAAGAGCAAGACATCCACGACGGCGAGCCGAAGCAGGATGCCATCGGCACGGTCGACGAGATCGAGCCGGCCAGCGACGCCGTGATCAGTGGCGGCAGCAAGTGGATGCGGCGCCTGCTGCCGTTCCTGATCCTGATCCTCGGACTGGGTGGCACCATCACGCTGGTCAAGTCGCGCAAGCCGCCCAAGCGCGAGGCGCGCGTGACGCACACCATGCTTGTCGACACGCAGACCGTCGCCTGGAAGGAGCGCAACGTACGCGTGCGCGCAAACGGCGTGATCCAGCCCGTGCGCGAGATCAGCATCGCCCCGCAGGTCAGCGGGCGCGTGGTGCGCGTGCACAAGAACTTCGTCGTGGGCGGCTTCATCAAACGCAACACGCCGATGATCATCATCGACTCGTCGGACTACCGGCTCGCCATCCACCGCGCCAAGGCAAACATCGCCAACGCGCAGCAGGCGCTCGAGGTGGCGCGCTCCAACCAGCGCGTGGCCAAGCGCGAGTGGAAGCGTCTCGGCCATAGCCGCGGCGCCAAGCCGACGGGGCTGACCTTCTACGAGCCGCAGGTCAAGGCTGCCGAGGCGCAGCTCGCCGGTGCGCAGGCCGACCTGCAGCTGGCCAAGATCAACGTCGGCCGCGCCGTCATCCGCGCGCCGTTCAACCTGCGCGTGCGCAAGAAGAACGTCGACCTCGGCCAGTACGTCACCACCGGCATGATGCTCGGCACGGTCTACGACACCGACGTGGCCGAGGTGATCGTCTCGCTGCCCATCGACGAGCTGCGCTGGGTCAAGGTGCCGCGCGCGGGACGCAGCGAGCTGCCGCTCGTCGGCCCGCGCGTGGTGGTGCAGCTCGCGGGCAAGCGCCACTACCAGCGCGAGGGCGTGCTCGTGCGCTCGGTGGGTGAGATCGATCCGGCCGGCCTGATGTCGAAGGTCGTGGTCGCCATCGCCGACCCCTACAACCTGCAGCGCAAGGACAACAGCGGCTACACGCCGGACTTCGAGATCAACGCGCCGGTGGACGTCGAGCTGCCGGGCACCGCGCTGGAGAAGGTGATCCCGATCCCGGCGCAAGCGCTGCGCGTAGGCTCGCGGGTCTACACCGTCGACAAGGACGACAAGATCGCGATCAAGAAGGTGCGCGTGGTGCGCCGCACCGACGACGAAGCCTACATCGCCTCGGGGCTGCGCCCCGGCGAGCGCGTCGTGCTGAGCGCGCTCACCGGCGCGGTCAACGGTATGAAGGTTCGCACGCGCCAGCGCGGCAAGTCGGAGCAGCCCAAGACGCACAAGGCGCAGGCCAAGGCGCCGTCGAAAGACGCGCCGGCGGGGGCCAAGCGATGAAGTCCGTCAAATGGATGGCGCGCAACCACGTCGCCGCCAACCTGCTGATGCTGGTGTTCCTCGTCGGCGGCGTCATCGCGGCGCTGTCGGTGAAGGTCGAGGTGTTCCCCGAGGTGGAGCTCGACCGCGTCACCGTCTCGGTGATCTATCCCGGCGCCGGCCCCGAAGAGGTCGAAGACGGCGTGGTGCGTCCCATCGAGGAGGCCGTTAACGGCGTCGACGGTGTCAAACGCGTGATCGCCAACGCCGCCGAGGGCGGCGCGTCGGTGGTCGTCGAGCTGATCGAGGGCACCAACGCCGACGTCGCGCTCGCCGACGTCAAGGCGGCCGTCGACCGCATCGTGACCTTCCCCAAGGAGATCGAGCGGCCGATCGTAAAGAAGCTCGTCAACCGCGTCGACGTCGTCTCGGTCGTGGTCTACGGCGACATGTCGCGCCACGCGCTGCGCCAGCGCACCGAGCGCATTCGCGATGACCTGCTGGCGCTGCCCAACATCACGCAGGTCGAGCTGCGCGGCATGCCGCCCTACGAGATCGCCGTCGAGATCAGCGAGGAGACGCTGCGCCGCTACAACCTCACGCTCGACGCCGTCGCGGCGGCGATCCGCAGCACGTCGCTCGATCTGCCCGGCGGCACGATCAAGACGCGCGGCGGCGAGATCCTGCTGCGCACCAAAGAGCGGCGCTACACCGCCGCCGAGTATCGCGACGTGGTCGTCATCAGCAAGCCCGACGGCACGCTGGTGCGGCTCAAAGACATCGCCAAGATCAAAGACACCTTCGAGGAGACCAACGAGGCGGCGACGTTCAACGGCAAGCCGGCGGCGATGGTGCAGGTCTTCCGCGTCGGCGAGCAGTCGCCGACACAGATCGCCAAGGCCGTGCGCGACTACATCAAACAGCGCGAAAAGGACCTGCCGCCAACGGTCAAGCTCGCCACCTGGTTCGACCGCTCCGAGTTTCTGCAGCAGCGCATGGACCTGCTGCTGAAGAACGCCTCGCTCGGCCTCGTGCTGGTGATCCTCGTGCTGGGCCTCTTCATGGAGCTGCGGCTGGCATTCTGGGTCACGCTCGGCATCCCCATCTCGGTCTTCGGCGCGATCATGTTCATGCCCATCACGGGGGTGTCGATCAACATGATCTCGCTCTTCGCGTTCATCCTCGTCTTAGGCATCGTCGTCGACGACGCCATCGTCGTCGGCGAGAACATCTACACGCACCGGCAGATGGGCGCCGATGCCCACGAGGCTGCCTACGAAGGCGCCGTCGAGGTCGGTCGCCCCGTGATCTTCTCGGTGCTCACCACCATGGCGGCCTTCGCGCCGCTGCTCGTCGTCGCCGGCATGATGGGCAAGTTCATGTACTCGATCCCCGTGATCGTGATCCTCGTGCTGGGGGTCTCGCTGATCGAGTCGCTCTACATCCTGCCCGCGCACCTCAACAAGGCGCGCAAGGCGCGCGACCCGAACAAGAAGCTCAGCATCTTCGCGCGCATTCCGCGCTACATGGGCGGTCTGCTCGAGCGCATCGCCGGCAACCCGTACCGCAAGACGCTCAAGCTGGCGATCAAGCACCGCTACAGCACGCTGGCCTTCGGGCTGATCAGCCTGATGTTGACCATCGGCCTGTTCGCCGCGGGCTTCGTCAAGGTCACCTTCATGCCCGAGATCGAAGGCGACCTGGTGCGCGCCAAGCTGACCATGCCGTTCGGGACGTCGATCGTCGACTCCGAGCGCCATATGAAGCGCATCGTGCAGGCGGCTAGACAGACCGTCGCATACTACGACAGCAAGCTCGACGCGAAGCGCAAGAAGGAGATCAAAACCATCCGGCGCGCGATCTACGCCCAGGGCGGCTCGCACATCGCGCTCAACGGCGTGATGGAGAAGGGTGTCGGCGTAGGCAGCCACCTCGCCGAGGTCGCCGTGTTCCTCAAAGCCGACGGCATACGCAACTGCTCGGCGGCCGAGTTCGCCGACCGCTGGCGCAAGACCATCGGCGAGATCGCCGGCGCCGAGAAGCTCGACATCACCGCCAAGATCATGCACATGGGCGAGCCCATCGACGTGCAGCTGTCTCACACCGACTACAAGGTGCTCGTCGCCGCCTCCGAGAAGCTCAAGAAGCGGCTCGCCGAGTACCCCGGGCTGTTCGACATCGCCGACAACTACGAGGTCGGCAAGCGCGAGCTCAAGCTGCGCCTACGCCCGCAAGCGCGCGCGCTCGGCATCACGCAGCAGATGCTCGCCTCGCAGGTGCGCGCAGCGTTCTATGGCGCCGAAGCGCTGCGCATCCAGCGCGGACGCAACGAGCTCAAGGTGATGGTGCGCTACCCGGCACACCAACGGCGCAGCCTCGCCGACGTCGACAAGCTGCGCATCCGCACGCCCACCGGCGGCGAGGTCCCCTTCTCGCGCGCCGCCTACGTGCTCGAAGGCCGCGGCTACTCGCAGATCAAGCGCGTCGACCGGCGCCGCGTGGTCAACGTGACGGCCAAGGCCAACATGCGGCTGGCCAACCCGCGCGAGATTCTCGACGCGCTCAAGCGCGACTACCTGCCCAAGCTGATGGCCGAATATCCGGGCATGACCTGGGACGTGGAAGGCGAGCAGCGCGAGCAGCGTGAGAGCATGGGCGCGCTGGCAGTGGGCTTTCTCGCGGCGCTGGGGCTGATCTTCGGCCTGCTGGCCGTGCCGTCGAAGAGCTACGGCCAGCCGCTGATCATCATGTCGGCGATCCCCTTCGGCATCATCGGCGCGGTCATCGGCCACGTGGTGCTCGGCTACAGCGTGAGCCTGATGAGCATGTTCGGCGTCGTCGCCTTAGCAGGCGTCGTCGTCAACGACTCGCTGGTGATGGTCGACTTCATCAACCGGCTCAGAGAAAACGGCGTGCCGTTGCTGCAAGCGGTGCTCGACGCCGGGCAGCGGCGCTTCCGCGCCATCATGCTGACGACGTTGACGACGTTCTTCGCGCTGGTGCCGATGATCACCGAGACCTCGGTGCAGGCGCGCTTCCTGATCCCGATGGCGATCAGCCTCGCCTTCGGCGTGCTCTTCGCCACCGCGATCACGCTGGTGCTCGTGCCGGTGCTCTACATCTTGCTCGACGACCTCTCGCGCGTGGGCAACTGGCTGTTGGGGCGCCCCAACAAGGGCCACCGCGTCGCGCGCGCCCCCGAGGTCAAAGCGAAGATCGACGCCGAGTAGCTGCTAGACTTTGCGCATGTCGATTCTCTGGACGCTGCGCAAGCACATCGACGCCATCGAGCAGCGCGAAGAGGACGCGCAGCGGCGCAAGGCGCGCGAGGTGCCGCACACCATCCGCGAAGAAGGCGGTGCACGGCGCCGCCAGCCGACCGCACCCGAGCCACCGCCGCAGCGCTACATCTGCCGCTGCTGCGACACCATCTCGAACATCTCGCACTACTGCCCCAAGTGTCTGGCCGACACGATGGTGCCCTACGACGAGCAAGACGAGGGTTAGCGCGGCGGCGAACAATCCATAGACAAAGTCTTGTCAAACCCTCTACAGGGCGCTAGCTTCATGACATGCGCCCTGTCCCCGCGCTGCGCCTGCGCCGCCTCAACGACCAGCCCGAACGCCCCCGCGGTGACGTCGTCCTCTACTGGATGACGGCCGCTCGCCGGCCGGCCTACAACTTCGCGCTGCAACACGCGGCGGCGCGCGCCGCCGAGCTCGGGCGCCCGCTGATCGTGCTCGAGGCGCTGCGCGCGGGCTACCGCTGGGCGAGCGCGCGGCTGCACCGCTTCGTCATCGACGGCATGGCTGACAACGCCGCGGCCTTCGACAAGCTCGGCATCGCCTACTACCCCTATGTCGAGCCCGAGCCGGGCGCCGGCCGAGGCCTGCTCGAGGCGCTCGCCCAACGCGCCGCGCTGGTGGTCGGCGATGACTACCCGTGCTTCTTCTTGCCGCGCATGCAGGCGGCCGTTGCCAAGCGGCTGCCCGTGGCCTTCGACGTGGTCGACAGCAACGGTCTGTTGCCGCTGCGCGCCGGTGGCGGCACCGACTACCCGACGGCCTACGCCTTCCGCCGCCACCTGCAGCGCGTGCTGCCGCCGCACCTGCTCGAGCGCCCGCTCGCCGATCTGCCGGCCGCCGCGCTGCCGCCGGCGCCGTGGCCGCGCGCCATCGAGCGGCGCTGGCCGCGCGCCTCCTCGCCGCTGCTCGAAGGCGAACCGGCGGCGCTCGCGGCGCTGCCCATCGATCACGACGTAGCCCCTGTCGCCGGCGTGCGCGGCGGGTTTCGCGCGGCGCGCGCGCAGCTCGAGACGTTTCTCGACGAGCGCCTGGCCCGCTATAGCGACGAGCGCAACCAGCCCGAGACGCAGGCCACCAGCGAGCTCTCGCCGTACCTTCACTTCGGCCACGTCTCGGTGCACGAGGTCTTCGACGAGCTGATGGACCGCGAAGGGTGGTCCATCGACCGCCTCGGCGAAGAGACACGTGGCGCGCGGCGCGGCTTCTGGGGCGCGTCGGAGGCAGCCGAGTCGTTTCTCGACGAGCTGGTCACCTGGCGCGAGCTGGGCTTCAACTTCTGCGCGCACCGCGACGACTACGCGGAGCTCGAGTCGCTGCCGAGCTGGGCGCTGAAGACCATCGCCGAGCACGCCGACGATCCACGCCCACACGTCTACAGCCTCGAGCAGCTCGACCGCGCCCAGACTCACGACCCGCTGTGGAACGCGGCGCAGATGCAGCTTGGTCGCGAAGGCCGCATCCACAACTACCTGCGCATGCTGTGGGGCAAGAAGATCTACGAGTGGAGCCGCGACGCGCGCGCGGCGCTCGGCGCGATGATCGAGCTCAACAACCGCTACGCGCTCGACGGCCGCGACCCCAACTCGTACTCGGGCATCTTCTGGGTGCTCGGCCGCTACGACCGCGCCTGGGGCCCCGAGCGGCCGATCTACGGCAAGCTGCGCTACATGACGTCGGAGAACACGGCGCGCAAGGTGCGCGTCAAGGACTACATCGCCCAGCACGGCGCGCGCCAGCAGCAGCTTCTGGTCTGAGGATGTGAGACATTTCGTGCTCGCGCGTATAACGAGCATGCTTCGCCTGCTGCTGCTCGTCCCGCTCGTGATGCTGCTCACACCAGCGCACGCCGCCAAGTCGCGCGAAACCGAACGCCCCGTGACCATCGACGGCATGCGCTGCAAGCTGTGGCACGGCTTCTGGGCCAACGGAAAGCGCTGGTACGTCCACACGTGGTGTCGCGACAAGAAGCACGGCCTGCTCGTCGACTACAACAAGCAGGGCGTCAAAGTCGCGGCGGTGCGCTGGAAGCTGGGCTATCGCCACGGCAAGTTCGAGCGCTGGCACGCTAACGGCAAGCTCGCGGCGGTTGGCCGCTACCGGCTCGCGCAGCTCATCGGCCGGTTGCGCGGCTACTGGCCCAATGGAAAGAGGCGCCTCGACGCGCACTACGATCGCGACGGCGCGCTCGACGGTCCGTACCACACGTTTCACCAGAGCGGCCGCCCGCACGTCAGCGGCGGCTACAAGCACGGCGTGCCCGAGGGACAGTGGCTCGAGCACGACGACGGCGGCCGCATCGTCAGGCGCGCGCGGCTCTCGGCTGGCGCCCTCGCGAGCCTCGCGCCGGGGCCCGCGAGCGCCCCCAAGATGGCCGGCGCCTACGGCAGCAAGGACTTCGCGCTGCTGATGGCCTGGGGCAGCGGCCTTCACGGCTATGACGTGCTGCGCATCGACGCGCGCGGCCGCGCGGTGATGACCTTTCAGCGGCGCCAGCTGCGCGTCAACCGGGGCCAGCTCAAGGGCGTCGGACGCGGGGAGGTCTACATCCGCGTGCGCGCCGCGCGCTACACCTTCTATCTCGACCGCAAGCAGCAGCGCGACCTACGCCAGCTGCTCGCTCGGGAAAAGGCCCACGCCATCGCGCCGCGCCACGTCGACGCCAACGTCGAGGACGGCACGCAGTGGCACTTCAAGCTGCGCCTCGGCGGCACCACGCGCCGCGTCTACTGCAGCAACCAATTCCCGCCGGCGCTGCGCCGCATCTCGCAGTATCTGCGCGGGAAGGTGCTCGAGCCGCGCGTGTTCGAGAAGCTGCTGGCGATCAAAGCCGCGTCGAACGCGGCGCGCGACCTCAAGCTCTAGCTCGCGCGACTAACGGCCGCAGGCTTCGGCGACCGAGCCCGCGCACGCCTTGGCCCACGACGCTTTGGCCTGCGCCGTCTGGCCGAGGGCCTTTTGCGCGTTGCCGAGGTGCAGCCAACCGCGCTTGAAGTCGGGGTTGTCGCGGATGGCGATGCGCATGTAGCGCACCACGTCGGCGTGTCTGCCGGCGCGGCTGGCGCAGGCGGCCCACGCGTCGTAGCTCTTGGTGGCAAAAGGGTCGGACTTGAACTTGGCCATCTGCGCGTCGCAGTTGACTGGCGCAGCGGCTGCGGGCGCGGGCCGAGCCGCGCGCGCCGTTCGTGCCGTGGCACGCAGCACCTTGGGCGTGACGGCCGCTGCGATTGTACGGCGCGGCGCGGCGCGACGCGTGG
>JAGQIK010000632.1 GCA_020431405.1 Myxococcales bacterium | reverse complement strand
GGCGCTAACGCTCGGCGCCTGCAGCAGCGAGGGCGACGCGCGCACGATCGTCTGTGACTCGCAGCAGAGCAACAACCCAGCGGCGCGCGGCCTGTGCCGCGTCTGGACCGGCAAGGCCGGCGACGCCTACGTGCAGATCTGCGCCCAAGAAGGTGGCACCGAGGTGCAGAGCTGCACCGCGCAGGACCGCGTGGGCCTGTGCGCCACCGACCAGGGCTTCGGCGTCGGCCTCGACTACGTCTACTACGCGCCGGCGTGGGACGCGACGTCGGCGCGCCAGCACTGCGAGAACCTCGCCAGCTGCTCCTTCACCTGCACCTTCACCCCCTGATCGGGGTCACTCTACGCTCCACAACCCGCTGCAATCATTGGGCGCTAGAGCCACAATGACATTTTCGATCGTGCGGATATCGCACGATGAAAAATGTCATTGTGGGCTATGCGCCCTGTGATCTCGGGACGTTGTGGGCCGTAGAGTGACCCTACTGCTCGAGGATTGTTAGGGTGAAGGGGCCGAAGCGCGCGATGTCGGTGCTGTCGACGCCGACGATCAGGTCGCCGCTGGCCGACGCGGTGAACGTGGTGACGCTGGTGGTGCCGGCGATGGTGAAGGGCGAGATCGTGCCGCTGGCGCCGTTGCTGGCGCAGGCGCTGTCGATGGCGCCGAAGGCGCAGTTGGTGCTGGCCACGAAGAGGTAGGCGTAGGCGTCGAAGCTGGGCGTCAGCTCCAAGCGGTAGGTCTTGCCGGCGCTGGCGGCGAAGCGGTAGTAGAGCTGGCGCGCGCGTTGGGCGAGCCCGCCGCACTTGAGGATCGAGAACTGATCGACGCCGAGCGTGGTGTCGTCGTTGATGGTGGCGCTGCCGTTCTGCAGCGTGACCTGCTGCGCGCCGGCGCAGGTGGTGTGGGCCGGGACTGCGCCCACGTCCTCGATGTCGAGCGTGAAGGCGCCCATGTAGGCGGGGTTGAAGGTGTCGACGGCGACGATGTATTTGGCGTCGCGCGGGGGCTTGAAGAGCAGCGATCCGGCGAAGACGGCGCGCGGGAAGCTGTCGCCATTGGCGCCGTTGCTGCCGCACGAGATCTGCACGTCGGTGTCAATGCAGTTGGCCTGGCTGTCGAACACGATCACGTAGCCGGCGAAGCGCGCGTCGAGCGAGAGGCGATAGATGCGGCCTGCCTTGCCGTCGAAGCTGTAGTAGAGGTTGGCGCCCACCAGCCGCGTGCTGGCGAAGACCGAGCTGCAGCTGAGGTTGGGAAACTCGTCGGCGACGCCGGTGGTGTCGGCCGCGACGCTGACCTTGTTGTTGCTGCCGAGGGTCAGCGCCTGCGCGGTGGCGCAGGTCGTGTTGGTCGGCGGCGCGTGCTCGGCGACGCGCAGCGAAAACGCGCCGCCCTCGCCCGAGAAGTCTTCGATGCCGATGCCGTAGGTCGCCGTCTGCTTGGCCGTAAAGACGAAGCTCGTGCCGTTGCTGATCATGCTGTGGTCGCCGTCGGCGCTGGCGCCGCCCACGCAGCCGGCCTCGATGGTGGCCTGGCTGCACGCGCTCTGGCTGTCGTTCCAGAGGTAGAACACAGCGTCGAAGTCGGAGCGCACGGAGATGACGTAGCTCTGCCCTTGCACGGCCGCGAAGCGGTAGAACACGTCGCGCGCGCTGAGCTTTGCCGGCATGCCGCCGGCGGTCAGGCCGCAGTCGAGCGTGGCGTGCTCGTCGGTGGCGAGCGTCAGGTCGCCCGTGGCCACCACCGCCGCGCCACCGCTCGGCAGGGTGAGCGTCTGCGCCGCGCTGCAGGCGTCGTTGGCGGGCGGCGCGATCTCGTCGACGGTGAGCGTGAACGGGCCGGCCCCGGCGGCGAGCCAGCTGTCGACGGCGACCTTGTAACGTCCCGCCGCCGCGGGCTGAAAGAGCAGCGAGCGGCGCGCTCCGGGCGCGAGCGCGCTGCTGAAGCTCGCGCCGCTGATGCCTCCGTCGGCGCACGAGGCCTGCACGGCAGGCTGCGTGCACGCGGCGTTGGCGTCGAAGAGGTAGAGGTAGGCGTCGAAGCTCGGCTCGAGCGTGAGCCGGTAGGCGCGATTGGCCTTGGCGTCGAGCTCGTAGTAGAGCTGTGGGCCGCGAAACGGCGAGGCCCCGCTGCACGTCAGCGCCGGCAGCTCGTCGAGCGCGCCGCGCGTGTCGCCCGAGACCACGGCGCGGCCGTTGCTGAAGACGAGCGCTTGCGGCTGCGCGCAGCGGCCGTTGGGCGGTGTGGGTCGCTCGATGATCTCGAGCGTGTAGTCGCCGCCGAAGGCCGCGCTCTCGGAGTCGATGGCGACGACGTAGTCGCCGGCGCTGCTGGGCGCGAAGGCGATCGCGTTGGGCGCCGCGGGCGTGGCCGCGAGGCGAAAGCCTTGCGCGCCGGCGCTCGAGCACGCGCTCTGCACCGCCGCGGGGGTGCAGCCGACGCTCTGGGCGAAGCCATAGACCACCTGCGGGCGCGCGACGGTGACGCGGATCTCGTAGGTCATGTTGGCGGCCGCAGTGAAGACGTAGTAGCGGTCGCCTCCGGCCAGCGGCGCCGCCGACGCCGCACCCTGACAGCTCACCTGCAGCTCGTCGGTGAAGGCGCGCGTGTTGCCCGAGGCGCTGGCGCGCCCGCCGCTGAAGGTCAGCCGCAGCGGCGCGGCGCACGCGTCGCCCGGGCCGGGCGGGCCGACATCGGGCAGCGGCCCGTCGACACGCGTGTCGGCCGTGCCGTCAGGGGACGGCCCGTCTGCGCGTGTGTCGGGCGTCGCGTCGAGCGCCGCGTCGCCGGCGTCCACGTCCGCGCCGACATCGAGCGCCGCCTCCGAAGGCGCGTGCAGAGCGCTGTCTGCGCCGACCGCGCTGTCGCCACATCCGAGCGGCAGCAGCATCAGCAGCAGCAGCAGCAGCAATAGTATCCGCG
>JAGQIK010000631.1 GCA_020431405.1 Myxococcales bacterium | reverse complement strand
GAACGACGACGACCTGCACCAGCTCAAGCTCAAGGTGCACGGCAGCGACTTCGAAGCGGTCAAGACGGGGCCGACCGAGACGCGTGTGCCGTCGCTCGACGACTTCAACGCGCCGTAGGCGCCGCTACCAGACCTAGCAGGCCTGGCGCGTTAGCGCCGATAGAGCTGCATGTACTGCTCGAGCGTGGCGTCGAGCGAGTAGCGCGCTTCGACGACCTGGCGCGCGCCGGCGCCGAGGCGCTTGCTGAGCTCGGCGTCGTCGCGCAGGCGCTGCAGCTGCGCGCGCAGCGCGGTCTCGTCGCCGGCGGGGCAGAGCAGGCCGCTCTTGCCGTCCTCGATGACTTTGGCGATGCCGCCGACGGCGGTGGAGGCGACGGGCAGTGCGCCGGCCATCGCCTCGAGCAGCGCCAGCGGCAGGCCTTCGCTATCCGACGAGATGGCGAAGGCGTCGAAGGCCTTGGAGAGGCGCGCCACGTCGCGGCGCATGCCGAGCAGATGCGCCGAGCGGGCGTGCTCGCCGATGGAGGCGACCTGTTTTTCGAGCTCGCCGCGCAGCGAGCCGTCACCGACCAGCACGAGGTGTGTCTTGGGATCGAGCAGCGGCGCGAGGGCGCGCAGTAGCAGCGCGTGGTTCTTGACGGCCTCCACGCGGCCGACCGCGCCGACGACCCAGGCGTCGGCGGGAATGCCGAGCTCCTCGCGCACGGCGGCGCGCACGGCGGCGTCGGGTGCGAAGCCGTCGAGGTCGATGCCGTTTTCGATCACGCGCAGCTTGCTCTCGGAGATCTCGCGCATCTTCAGCGCGGTCTGCGCGGTCTCCTGCGAGACGGCGGCGAGCGTGTCGACGAACAGGCCAGCGCCGCGCATCAGCCACAGACCAAAGCCCGGCGTGGCGTCGGCGCCGTGTTTGGTATGCACGACGGTGGCGCCGCGCAGCTTGCCTGGCGCGGCGGCGTAGACCAGCGAGTGCGGATCGTGCGTGTGCACCACATCGGGGCGCAGCGTGAACGAGAAAAAGCCGAGCATGCGGCCATACATCAGCGGATCGAAGCCCTGGCGCAGGTGCTCGACGTTGTGCACGGAGACGCCGCGCTCGCGAAACTCGCGCGCCAGCGGCCCCTCGCCGGCACTCAGCGCGGCGACGTGCACGTCGTGGCCTTGCTCGACCTGGCGGCCGGCGAGATGCAGCGCCACCGACTCGCCGCCGCCGAGCTCGAACCACTGCAGGATGTGGGCGATGGTCAGTGTGCCGCTGCTAGCCAAGGGCTGCCTCGTAGGCCGCGACGTGGCGCTCGGCCCAGCGCGTCCAGTGAAAGTCGTGGTTGGCCTTGTGGTGGCCCGAGGCGCCGAGCCTGTCGCGCAGCGCGGCGTCGCCGACGAGGCTGGCGAGCGCGGCGCGGCCCGCGGCGGCATCGCCCGCAGGGAACAGCAGGCCGTTGTCGCCGTCGAAGAGCAGATCGGGCACGCCGCCGACGGCGGTCGAGACGAGCGGAAGGCCGTAAGACATCGCCTCGAGCAGCACCATCGGGCTGCCTTCGGAGTCTGACGTCATCAGCAAGGCGTCGACGCTGCGGTAGAGCCGATCGATCTGTTCGATCTGGCCGAGGGCAACGACACGATCGCCGAGCGAGCGGCGCTCGATGCCCTGCTGCAGCGTGTCGCGCAGCGGCCCATCGCCGGCGACGAGCAGCTGCACGCGGCCGACGGTGCCTAACGTGGCGGCGATCTCGAGCATCAGCTCGATGTTCTTGACCGGCACCAGGCGGCCAACCCATGCCACCCACACCGCATCAGGATCGAGCGCCGGGTAGCGCTCGGCGAGCGCCTGGCGCGCGGCGACGCGGCCGGCGCGCAGCGCGGCGAGGTCTTCGGTGAGCGGGTCGATCACCGAGTTGGGGATCAGGTGCGTCTTGCTCGCCAGCATCGGCAGGCGGCGGTAGTAGTCGCAAAGCGGCTTCGAGACGCCGACGATCGCGTGGTTGAGGTAGGCGCCGAGGGCGTTGACCGAGTGCAGAAAGGCGATGCCCTTGAGCGTGTGCTGGTCGAAGCCGTGCACGGTGAAGACCGAGGCGCCTGGATAGGACGTGGCGGGCATGCGCGAGATGACGGCGCTGAAGGCGGCGACCTTGTAGTTGTGGCTGTGCGCCACGTCGATCTGGTCTTCGACGAACGCCTGGCGCAGCTGCCCGAACAGATCGCGCGACGTGCGGTCGTGTGTCTCGAAGAGGCGGATGTCGATGTCGTAGCCGCGCGCGCGCTCGACCAGGCGCGCGCAGCTCTCGGGACCGGAGCGCGTCTCCTGCACCAGGTAGAGCACCGAGCGGTCCACCGACGACGCGAGCGCGCGCGTCAGCGAGCAGGCCACCGCCTCCGCGCCGCCGAACCCACCCGAGCACAGGATCTGGGCGACGTTCATCGCCGGGCCGCTCTACTCGTCGTA
Source organism: Myxococcales bacterium (assembly GCA_020431405.1). Lineage (GTDB taxonomy): Bacteria > Myxococcota_A > Polyangia > JAGQIK01. The sequence goes on along the minus strand of JAGQIK010000631.1, from coordinate 487 downwards.
GTCATAGCTGTACTCGTAGTCGCCCTTCTTGCGGCGGCGACGGCGGATACGGCGGATGAGGATGATAAGCCCAATGGGCACGACGAACACGGCGCCGGCGGCGCCGATGACGACGAGGCGACGCTTGCCGCGCCACCACTTGCGCTTGACGCGGCGCACCCAGCGCTTGAGCTTCGCCATCTGGCCCTCGGCCTTTTTGCCGAGCTGCTGCTGCTGCTCTGCGCTGGGCAGCTTGTTGGTCTTGAGCACCTCGGCGAGCGTGCGGCGCGCGGCGAGCCACTTCTCGCCGTCGTCGGGCCAGGCGACGGGCAGGTCCTCGTGCTTGATCTCGTCGTGCAGCGCGCGCGGCACCATGGTGTGCACGAACTTGTCGACGAACTTGCCGTGGCCCTTCTTGCGGATCAGGGCCAGGTACTCGACGTCCTGCAGGCCGCGGCGCCAGTTCTTGAGTCGGATGCTCGCGATCGGCATCGCGATGCCCTGATCG
>JAGQIK010000630.1 GCA_020431405.1 Myxococcales bacterium | reverse complement strand
TGGCCGTGGCCATCGGCAACCAGAAGCTCGCGCGCAGTCGCGTGCAGGGCTTCGACTACGCGGCGAGCTCCAACTCGCTGGTCTTCATCGGCGTACCGATCCAGAAGGGCACGCAGGTGATCGCCTCCTACCGTCGCTGGGTCAAGCAGGCGGCGATTGACTAGAGGCGCGTCGGTCGCGGCCTTGCTGCTGCTGTCGAGCGCGTGCGCGACGCCCCGGCCACAACCACAGTCCCAACCACGCGATAGGCCAAGTACGGGCCCGACGCGACGGCTAGCGGCATTCAGCCGCATGCGCTGCACTGTGGCGCTGCTCTCGCCTGCCGAGCAGCGATCGGTGCGCGTCGCGCGTCGCGGCGCCAGAGCCTACTTCGTCGCCGACCACTACGACGTGAAGGGCTTCCTGCTCGCCAAGCGCTTTCCACCGGGCAACAGCAAGGCGGCCTACCAGGCCGGGCGCTTTGACAGCAAGTGGACGAAGACCTGCCTCGCGGGCCGGCCCGCCTGGAACGCGCAGTGGAATGCCGACGTGTGGCGTGCCTTGCAGTTTCGACCGGCGAGCTGCGGCCGCACGCGTTATCGATTCGAGAGCTGGGGTCGCAACACCGACGCGGGTTATCGATTCTCGATCCGGCCAGCGAGGCGGCCACGCTGCGCGTTGCACTTCAGTGCGACGGTGGACGGCGAATACGGCATTGTGACGGCAGGGCCGACAGTCGCGCCAGCACCTGCGACACAGCATGTCTCGCCGGCGTCGCGGCCGAGCTCGCGGCCGGCTTTTCGGTCTCCGTGAGCTGGTGCTGTGGTGGCGCATGTCCCGGCCAGCGACCGACACAACTGGCGGTGACCTATCGGCCGCGCCGTGGCATGTTCGTTGCTCGGCTCACCACGAGATGAAGCTTTTTGCCTTGCCTGTCGCGGTCGCGTTGATGCTCGCACTCGCCGCTTGTGGTGCCGAGGTGCCGTCGACGCGTCCCGACGCCGCCGGCGACGGCCTCTCGGCGGTGCCCGACGGCGGCTTTCCCGGCGCTGACGCGGCGGGTGACTCGCGCGGCACGGGCGGCGGCGACAGCGGCGTCGACGCACCAGGCGACGGCGGCGCGCCGAGCGACGGCAGCGACGACACGACAGCCGACGTCTGTGTCGAGGTCTGCAACGTCAGCGGCAACCTCAACCTGCGCAGCGGACCGAGCACCAACGACGCGGTGATCGCCTCGATGCCGGGCGGCACCAAGCTGCGCGTCATCTCCACCAGCGGCAACTGGACGCAGGTCGACTACAACGGCCAGATCGGCTGGGCCTCGTCGACGTATCTCTGCCCGAGCACGCCGCCCGGCGGCACGCAGGACGGCGGTGGCGCCAGCAACGACGGCAGCCCCGGCGCGGCGATCGGCACGATGTGGATCACGTACTACTACCTCGCCAACGAAAGCGACTACTCGGGCAGCAAGAACACCACGCTCTACGACAGCAACTGCCAGGCGATCGCCGTCGTCTCGGCGAGCTACTCCGACGCCGTGTGCATCGAGGGCAGCGGCAAGCTCCAAAGCGGCGACGTGATCAACTACGCCAAGAGCTGCTCGTGCGGGCGGCCGTGCCCGACCGGCGGCACCGTCTGCTACAAGAAGCTGCCCGCCAGCCAGCCATGGGGTCAAGGCGCCTACAGCAACGCGCTCGTGCCGTTCCGCTCGATCGCCGTCGACAAGAGCTTCCTCGCGCTCAAGCGCGTCATCTACCTCAAGGAGTGGGACGGCGTGGCGATCCCCGCGCTAGGCGGCATCGGCGGCTTCGTCCACGACGGCTGCTTTCGCGCCGACGACATCGGCGGCGCGATCACCGGCAACCACTTCGACTTCTTCTCCGGCACGCGCGCGATGTATCTCGCGCTGGACAAGATCTTCGCCACCAAGAGCAACTTCAGCGCTTATGATGGTGGCACGCGCTGCGCGTATCTCGCTCCATAAGCGTTAGGACATTTGATGACTACTCTGGCCCGCCGTGCCTTCCCGGCGCTGGTCTCGCTCACGCTTTCGCTGCTGCTGTTCGCGTGCTCGGACAGCACAACAAAACCCGACAGCGGCGGCGACGCCGCGCGCGACGTCAACAACGGCGGCGAGACCGCACCGGCCGACTCGGGGGTCGACGCCGCTGATGCCGCGGCTGACGCCTTCGTCGCCAAGCACGAGCACACGATACAGTACGGCTCGGGCGTGCCCGCGCTGCGCCTCGGCCCGATCACGGGGCTTCTCGACGTTCGCGTCGAGCCGCCGGCGGCGCAGCTTCCGGTCAAGCTACAGAAGGTCGCGCTGGTGCCCTTCGGCGTCTTTCGCTACTCGGTGGAGATCATCACCTGGAGCGGCGTCGACACGGCCCCCATCTCCACGCTGACCAGGGTCAGCGCCACGTCGACCGCCAGCGAGGTCGGCAAATTCACCGAGGTCGACCTCAGCGACAAGAACCTCGTCTTCAACGGCCCGTTCTACGTGCGCGTCTCCATCGACGACCCGCTGTCGGCGACAGCCACGGGCGCGCTTTCCTTCTCCGCCAGCGGCCAGACGGTGAGGGTCGACTCGCAAGGACTGCTCACCGCCGAGCACATCGAGGCCGACCTCCTCGCGCGCATCACCTACGCCGCCGCGGCTGGCGACGCGCCCGCCGCCCAGGGCGACGACCGCGCCAGCTGCACCCACGCGCACGAGTGCAAGAGCGGCTACTGTGTCGCCGGCGCCTGCACCATCGCCTGCCCCAGCGCGGGCTGCGGCAGCGGGCGCCGCTGCGTGACGTTCGGTTCGGGCGCCATGATCTGCATGCCCGACTGCAGCGCTGGCCAGACCTGTCCCGCCGGCTCGCTCTGCCTCAGGCGCGTGCACAGCAAGCGCGGCAACTTCCTCGTCGAGGCGTTCGACCCCGGCGGCATTTGCGTACGCGCAGGCCCCAAGAACGTCGGCGACGCGTGCAAGGACCAATACGACTCGATCTGCAAGACCGGCTACTGCACGGCCTGCGAGCTCGACGCCGATTGCAGCGTCGATGGCACCTGCCAGCCCAAGCCCGCCGGCGGCGGCGACGGCAGCGCCAGCGATGGCGGCAGCGGCGGCTAGCGGCGAGAGGCTAGCAGCGAGCGGCTAGAGCCTGCCGTGCCGTGATGGGTCGAGCGGCTCGGCGCGCTCGAGGACGAACATCGACGGCGTCATCAGCGAGCGGCGCCCCAGCGCGAGATAGCTGCAGCCGATCAGCAGCTCGACGCTGCCGGTGTTGACCGCGCAGAGCGGGTCGCGCATGGCGCGCAGGGGATCGAAGCGCGACCGCGCGCCGGCGCCGTAGTCGAGCAGCAGCGTGCCGTCAGCCTGCGTCTCGACCTCGTAGGGCCCGAAGCAGCGCGGCTCGCCGGCGCGGTCGCGACGCACGGCGCCGCTGCGCTGGTCGACGCGAACGTTCCAGCCGTGCACGCTGCCGTCGGCTCGCGCGCTGAAGACCTTGATGAAGCGCTTCCACAACAGCGCGTCGACCAGGCGCGGCAGGCCGAGGCTGGTGCCGCGGTAGGCGTAGCCGGCGACGGCGTCGGGCGCCAGCGCGCGGCCGCGGCGCAACAGCGCGCGCAGATCGTCGTCGCTAGCGCGGATCAGCGTGCTCGCCTCGAGGTGCGGCGCGGCGACGGCCTCGATGGCGCCGCGCCGCACGGGCATCCGCGACGAGCGAAGCCGCAGGCGCTCGCCGCGCTGCTCGGCGACGCGCTCGGCGCACAACGTGGCCAGCGCGAGGATGCTGGTCTGCGGGTTGACGCCGGTGTTGCTCGGAAAGACGCTCGAGTCGGCGACGTAGAGCCCTTCGACGCGGCGGTGGCGAAAGTCGGGGCGCACCACCGCGCGCGCGGGATCGCTGCTCATGCGACAGGTGCCGAACAGGTGCGTCGCCGCCATCGAGTAGGCGCTCGCGGCGCGCGGGCCCTCGCGTTCGAGCGCGCGCAGCTGCGACGGATCGTCGACGACCGCCGGCACGCCGTGGATGCCGGGCTCGACGTGACGCGCGCCCGCGGCGAGCATCATCTGGCCGACCACGCTGGCGCCGCGCCGCGCCAGCGCCACATCGCGCGCGGTCAGCGAATACGTCACCAGCGGGCGTCCGTCGGGGCCGCGCCGCACGCGGCCGCGCGCTTCGGCGCGGATCGCCGCGCCCCAGTGCGCCTGAAAGCGCAGCGTCTCGAGCGCGCGCTCGAGCTGCGAGCCGACGCCGCGCGCGCGCGCCCACCAGCGACAAGTCGTAGCCCAGCGCTTCGATCTTGATGCCCTCGCGCCGTAGCCCGATCACCTCGTGCCCTTGGGTCGCGCCGCGCCATAGGTCCACTGGCTCGTCGAAGCGGCCCACCACCGCGATGCCGGGATGGCACTGGAAGTCGTGGCCGACGGGGCCATCGTCGATGCCGCTCTGCAGCAGCAGCAGCGGCGTGTAGAGCGCGCCCGCGGCGAGCACAACGGCATGCGAGGCCTCGACGACGAGCTCGGCGCCGCCGCGCGTGCGCGCGCAGATCCCCACGGCGCGGCCGTGGTGCAGCAGTATGCGCTGCACGCGCGCCTCGGAGATCACACGCGCGCCCTGCTCGCAGGCATCGGGCAGCAGCGTCTGATCCATGCTCTGCTTGGCGCCGACGGGACAGCCCTGCAGGCAGCGCCCGAGGCCGCGGCAGCCGCGCACGTTGCGGCGGATCGGGCGATGCGCGATGCCGAGCGCCTCGGCGCCGCGCGCGAGCAGCGTGTTGTTGGCGCCTGCCACGCGTGCATCCGTCGGCGCGATAGCGAGACGCGCCTCCAGCCGCGCGAAGGTCTCGTCGAGCTTCGACCACGGCAGGGCGTCGGCGAGCGCGGGATCGGCGTCGCACCAGTCGGCGTGCACGTCGCGTGGCAGACGCCACGAGATGGCGCCGTTGACCACCGACGTACCGCCCACGGCGCGCCCGGTGACGAGCGGCAGCACGGACTGGCCGAGCGCGACGGTGGCGCCGAGGTCGCGGTAGAGCTGCGCCATCGCCGAAAACCCATCGGCGGCAGCATCGCGTGGGGC
>JAGQIK010000629.1 GCA_020431405.1 Myxococcales bacterium | reverse complement strand
TCGAGCCCCGGCACCGGGTCCGCCGACGCGACGTTGGCGGCCAGCGCGAACAGCGAGCGCTGATCGCCGTAGGGCAGCCTGCCCGTGAAGAGCTGCATCAACACCACGCCGAGGGCCCAGACGTCGGTCGCCGGTGTGGCGTCGGCTTCCTTCCACAGCTCGGGCGCCATGTAGTGCGGCGTGCCGCGCAGGCCCGTGTGCGTGTGCTCGAAGGCTGGTGCCGGCGTTGGACCCACGGCGCCTGCGCCGCTCGTCAGCTGACCGTCGGCACCGACGCTGGCGGCGACGCCCATGGCGAGCCCGAAGTCGACCACGCGCGCGCGCCCGTCGTCGCACAGCATCACGTTGCCCGGCTTGAGGTCGCGGTGCAGCACGCCGTGACGGTGCGCCTCGGCGATGGCCGCGGCGATGGCACCGCCGATGCGCAGCGCCTCGGCGGGCGCTGGCACACCCGCACGCGCGATGCGCTCGCGCAGGCTCTCGCCCTCGAGATACTCGAGCGCCATGTACGGGCGCTCCTGATGCTCGCCGACGGCGTAGATCGCGACGATGTTGGGGTGCGAGAAGCGCGCGGTGGTGCGCGCCTCGTAGAGGAAGCGCGCGCGCAGCACGTTGCTCGCGCCGAGCGCGTGCTCGAAGGAGATCAGCTTCAGCGCCACGCGCCGGCCGAGGCTCTGATCCTGCGCGAGGTAGACCTCGCCCATGCCACCGCGGCCGATCAGTCGAACGATGGTGAACTGGTCGACGTTCGTCCCCGCGGCGAGCGTGCCGACATCACCCGCCACCGTGGCTCCTCATGTCTGCCAACCCGAGTAATATACCGCCGATGCGCTCGAGAATTTGCCCCGCCGCCGCCGCCGTCGCCGCCGTCGCTGCCGCCGCCGTGCTCGCCGTGCTCGCCGCCGGCTGCTGTCCGCCGCCGTCGACGCTCCCGGCGCGCATCGCCGCCTGCCGCCGCGTGCTGCTCGAGCAGCAAGCCGCCTGGAACCGCGGCGACATCGACGCCTTCGCGCGCGGCTATCTGCGCAGCCCACGCCTGGTCTTCGCCAGCAAGAGCCACCTCTCGCTCGGCTACCAGGGCATGCTCGCGCGTTACCGCAAGCGCTACCCCGATCGTGCCGCCATGGGTCGACTCGCCTTCTCGAGCCTGCGCTTCGTCCCCGTCGACGGCGAGACCATCAGCGTGCACGGGCGCTGGCAGCTGCACCGCGAGCGCGAGGCTCGCACCCGCGAGCGACTTGGCGGCGCCTTCGTCCTGATCATGCGTCGCGTAGGGAGCACCTGGCGCGTGGCCATCGACTACACGACCGTGGATTCTGCGCCATGAAAACAAAAGCTTACCCGCTCGCCGCGATCATCGCGGCGCTGGCCAGCGTGCTGCTGCTGCTGCTGGCGTCGCCAGCCGCGGCGGCGCCCGCGCGGGTCAAGGTCAGCGCCTACGTGGTCAACATCTCGAGCTTCGACGTGGCGCACGGCAGCTATCTCGTCGACGTCTACATCAGCTTCGAGGCCGAGCCCGGCAGCAAGCTGCCCGAGCTGGCTTTCGAGTTCGCCAACGGCCGCGGCAAGGTCGACGTGCTCAAGGTCGACCCGGGCAAGGCGATCCACTATCGCGTGCTGGCCAAGCTCTCGTCGCACGTCGATCTGCGCGAATACCCATTCGACTCGCACACGCTGCAGATCAAGGTCGAGGACAAGAAGAAAGTGCTCGACGAGCTTGTCTACGTCGCCGACTCGCGTGGATCGGGTCTCGACAACGAGATCGTGCTGATGGGCTGGCGCATCGACGGTTGGTCGCACAAGGCGCAGGTCAAGGCCTACCCCGACGGCGAGAAGTACTCGCGCTACGTCTTCAACATCCGCCTCGGCCGCATCGGGCTGACTTCGGTGCTCAAGACCTTCGTGCCGCTGCTGTGCTTTCTGCTGATCAGCTTCATGACGCTGCTGATCGAGCCGGTGAAGGCCGACAGCCGCATCTCGATCAATACCGGTATGATGATCGCGAGCGTGATGTTTCACGTCGCGGTCGCCTCGTCGCTGCCGCCCCTGGGCTACCTCACGCTCGCCGATCGCCTGATGATCGCGACCTACGTCGTGGTCGGCTTCAACCTCTTGCAGTCAGTGCTCATCCAGCGCGCCAAGCACCGCGATCAGCACGAGCGTGCCGAAAAACTGTACAAACGCGCGCAATACCTGGGCCCCGCCGTGGCCGCGGTGTCCTACCTGGTCGCGCTGATCCCGACCTTCCTGTGACGCGGAGCGCTTGCACATTGCGCCAAGGTCGCGGTACCAACGTCCAATGACGACGCGCGTGATCCTCAAGCGCGGCCGCGCCAAGCCGCTGTGGCACGGCCACCCCTGGGTATATGCCCAGGCGGTCGAGCGCATCGAGGGAGGTGAAGGAGAGCCCGGGGATGTCGTCGACGTACACGACGCCTCGGGTACGTTCGTCGCGCGCGGGTTCATCAGCCCAGCGTCGTCGATCCGCGTGCGCCTGCTGACGCAGCGCGAGGACGAGGCCGTCGACGACGCGTTGTTTCGCCGCCGTCTCGAGCGCGCCATCGCGCTGCGACGCGCCGTGGGTTTGCCCAACGCCGAGACCAACTGCTACCGCCTGGTCAACGCCGAGGGCGATCAGATGTCGGGCCTCGTCGTCGACGTCTACAACGACATCGTCGCCGTGCAGCTCAACTCCGTCGGTTTCTACGAGCGACGCGAGACACTCTACTCGCTGCTCGAGGAGCTGCTCTCTCCGCGCAGCATCATCGAGCTCGGCGCCACGCGCTTCGCCCGCAGCGAAGGCGTCAACAACGCCACGCACCTCGCGCGCATGGATCACGCCGAGGTCGACGACCAGGAGCGTCACGTCGGCCCCGTCGACGTGCGCGAGCTCGGGCTCGAGTACACCATCGACCTCGAGCAGGCCCAGAAGACCGGGCTCTTCCTCGATCAGCGCGAGAACCGCCGCATCGTCGGTCAGGTGGCCAACGGCCGGCGCGTGCTCGACCTCTACAGCTACGTCGGTGGGTTCGCGTTGGCAGCCGCTCGCGGTGGCGCCACGTCCGTGGTCGCGGTGGATGCCTCGCCGCGCGCGCTCGAGACCGCGCAGGACGCGGCGAAGAAGAACCACCTCAGTATCCAGACCGTCGAGAGCGACGCCTTCCGCTATCTCGGCGACAGCGACGACCCGAGCTTCGATCTGATCGTGCTCGACCCACCCAAGTTCGCCCGCTCGCGGCGCGAGCTCAAATCGGCGCTCAAGGGCTATCGCAAGCTGCACCGACTGGCCCTCAAACGCCTCGCCCCCGGCGGCCTGATCGCCAGCGCATGCTGCAGCCAGGTGGTGCCGACCACCGAGTGGCAGCGCATGATCGCCGACGCCGCCGGCGGCGCCGGCCGCCCGCTGACGCAGCTTCTGCTCAACGGACCGGGTCCCGATCACCCCACGCTGCCGAGCTTCGCCGAAGGCGACTACCTGCGTTTCGCGCTCTTCGCCAGCTGAACCACGCAGAACGCGGTGATTTTCAACCGTTTGTTGGTGTGATAGCGTCCAACTTCGGAGGTCGCCCATGTTCTACGTACGCTTCTGGGGCGTGCGAGGTAGCTTGCCGGTCCCGGGTCCCACCACGGCCGAGATCGGCGGCAATACGACCTGCATCGAAGTACGCGCGGGCAACGAGCTTTTGATATTCGACGCGGGCTCCGGCGCGCGCGCGCTGGGGCTTAGCCTGCTGGGCGAGATGCCGCTCGTGGCGCGCATGTTCTTCACCCACTTTCACTGGGACCATATCCAGGGCTTCCCGTTCTTCGCGCCGGCCTTCATCAAGGGCAACCGCTTCGACCTGTTCGGCGCGCGCAAGCTGTCGTCGACCATCTCCGAGACGCTCTCGGGGCAGATGAACTTCCCCAACTTCCCGGTGAGCCTCGAGGAGATGGCGGCGCAGATGAACTTCCACGACCTGCACGAGGGCGAGGCCGTCGCCTGCGGTGACGCGGTGATCACCAACGCGCAGCTCAACCATCCGGGGGGCTGTTTCGGCTACCGCGTCGACTTCGCCGGCCACTCGGTGGTGGTCGCCACCGACACCGAGCACTACTCGTGCGTCGATCCCAAGCTGCGCGATCTCGCCGACAGCGCCGACGTGCTGATCTACGACACGATGTACACGCCCGACGAGTACATCGGCACCGAAAACACGCCGCCGCGCTGCGGCTGGGGCCACAGCACCTGGGAAGAGGGCATCCGGCTCGTGCGCGAGGCCAACGCCAAGAAGCTGGTGCTCTTTCACCACGACCCCGATCACGACGACGCCTTCGTCCGCAAGATGGAGGCCGAGGCGCGCGCCGTCTATCCCGACACGGTCGCCGCGCACGAAGGCCTCGTGATCAAGATCGCCTAGGCCGCGGCCGCTCGAATCCTCCAGTTCATGAACATCCTCGACAAGCAGTTCATCATCGTCGGCGGCAAGGGCGGCGTCGGCAGGACCAGCGTGGCGGCTGCGCTCGGCACGGTGATCGCGCGGCGCGGGCGCAGGACGCTGCTGGCACACGTGCGCTGCAAGCAGCGGCTCGACGCGCTGCTCGGTGTCGAGCACATCGGCACCGACATCTGCCCGGTCGAGGACAACCTGTGGGCCGTCAACATGACGCCAGCGGCCGCCATCGAAGAGATGGGGATGCTGGTGCTCAAGTTCCGCACGATCTATCGCGCGGTCTTCGAGAGCCGCATGGTGAAGTACTTCCTGCGCGCTGTGCCGGCGCTCGAGGAGTACTCGATGATCGGCAAGGCCTGGTTCCACACCACGGAGAAGGTGCGCGGGCAGCCGCGCTTCGACACCGTGATCTTCGACGGACCAGCCACCGGGCACCTGATCAGCATGCTGCGCGTACCGCAGGTGATCGTCGAGACCGTGCCGCGCGGGCCGCTGAGCGCCGACGCCGAGCGCGTCTACGCGATGATGACCGACCCGACGCGCACCGGCCTGTGGATCGTCACGCTCGCCGAGGAGATGCCGGTCAGCGAGGCGATCGACCTCGACGCTGCCGCCGGCGAGTCGCTCGGCATCACGCGCGACGCGCTGGTGGTCAACATGCTCTACCCCGATCCATTGCAGGGCGACCAGCAGCTCAGCGAGCCGCTGGCGGCCGCGCGCGCGGCGGCGCACAAGCGCGGTGACGACGTCGAGACTGTGCTGCGATCGACGGCGACGCTGCTCGAGCGGCATCGCATCAACGAGGCCTACCTCACCAAGCTCGAGCAGGAGCTGCCGCTGCCGCAGATCCGCCTGCCGCACCTGTTCGGCAGCAGCTTCGAGCGGCGCGCGGTGGACACGCTGGCCGAGCGCATCGAGGCCGCCATCGCGGCGGCGGAGGACGCGGGGCGCGATGGAGTCTCGCTGTGATCGCGGGGCGCGCGGCGCTGTTGCCCGTGCTGATCGCGCTCGCGCTCGCCAGCAGCGGCTGCAGCAGCATCGAGGTGGTGCGGCTGCAGCCCGACATCTTGCACACGCCGCGCGGCACCGAGCCGCTGGCCGGCCTGCAGGCAACGTGCATGGGCTTCTACTTCTTCACGCTGCCGATCCCGGAGGCGCACCTCGACAAGGTGATCAACGACATGTTGATCAAAGAGGCCAAGAAGATCGGCGCCGACAAGTTGGTCGGGCTGCGTTTCGACGTCACGCCGAGCCACGGCATCTGGTTTCTGACCAAGCTCTTGTGGTGGCGCGTCGCGACGGCCTGGGCGATCGCAGTGGTCGCCGAGCGCAACCCGGCGCCGCTGCCGCCCGTGCACAAGAAGAAGCAGGTCCCAGCGTCGCAGCCAGCGAGCTCGCAGCCGGCGGCAACAAAAGAGCCGGCCGACAAGACCACCAAGAAGAACAAGAAGCAGGGCAAAGACGGGCTCGATTCGGTGTCGGGGGACCTACGGTGAAGCCGCGCGTCTTGGGTGCGATGGTGATGGCGGCCGCGCTGGCGACGATCGCGGCGCCGCGCGTGGTGCGCGCCGAAGGCACGCTGGCCGTGTTTCGCATCGACCCGCTCGGTGTCTCGGCCGAGATCGTCGCGCGCCTCGAGGCGCTGCTGCGCATGGAGCTCGGTCGGCTCGCCGACGCGGCGCTGCCCTCGCCGGGGCAGATCCAGCGGCTGGTGGCGCGCCATCGCAAGCTGTCGGGCTGCACCGGCGGCGTGCACTGCCTGGCGCGCGCGGGCGCGCTGCTCAAGGTCAAGCGCATCATCTCGGGCAACGTTGGCGGCCTCGGCGACAGCTACGTGCTCAACATCAAGCTCGTCGACGTGGGCGCCAAGAAAGAAGTGCGCCGCATCCAAGAGACGATGAGCGGCCACCCCGACCAGCTGATCGAGGCGGTGCGCGTGGCGGCCTACCGACTGGTGGCGCCCGAGCGCCTGCGCGGCTCGCTCGAGGTGCTGGCTAACGTGGCGGGCGCGACCGTGGCGCTCGACGGCAAGGAGCTCGGCGCCACGCCGCTCGCGATCCAGCACAACCTGCTCGTCGGCGAGCACACGCTGCGCGTGACCAAGGCCGGCTACAGCGACGTGTTGCAGGAGATCAAGGTCCGCCTGCAGAAGACGGCGCGCATCGTGGTCAAGATGCAGGTGCCCAAAGGGGGCGGCAACCTGCCGCCCAAGCGCGAGAAGACGATCGTGCCGTTCTACACGCGCTGGTGGTTCTGGGGCGCCGTGACCGCGGTGGCGATCGGCGTGGGCATCGGCCTCGGCGTGGCGTTCTCGTCGAGCCCGACGGTGGACTGCGTCGCCAGCCCGCAGCGGTGCGGCCTATGAGGCGCGGCGGCTTGGCAGCGAGTGTCGCGCTCGCGCTGGCGCTGCTGTGTGTCGCCAGCGGCGAGGCGCGCGCGCGGCAGCTCGTGCTGGTGGGCCCGCTGGGGCCGCTCGGCATCGAGACGCGCGAGGCGATGCGCGTGCGGCGCTGGCTGATCGCGGCGCTCGGCGCGGTGCCCGGCCAGCGCGTGCGCGGCAGCCGCCGCGTTCTGCGCGCGGTGCAGCGGCGCGGCATCGACTGCAGCGCGCAGCCCGAGTGTCTCGGCATCGTGGCGCGCAAGCTGCGCGGACAGCTGATCGTCGCCGGTGACGTCGGTAGCGTGGGCAGCGGCTACGTGCTGTATCTGCGACTGGTCGACGCGCACGGCAAGCAGGTGCGCACCATCAGCGGCGTGGTCAAGAGCGGGCGCGGCGCGCGCAGCCAGATGCGCTCGCTGTCGTACCGGCTGCTGGCGCCCAAACACTACACCGGCACGCTGCGCGTGGAGGTCGACGTCAAGGGCGCCTACGTCTATGTCGACGGCGAGCGGCGCGCGCAGGTGGCCAAGAAGAACGAGCCGCTGCGCATCGAGCTCGTCGCCGGTGCACACGCGCTGCGGGTTACCCACGACCGTCACCGTGACTTCGTGCGTTTCGTTCGGGTCGGCTTTCAGAAGACACGGCGGGTCAAGGTGGCCCTCTCCGAGCTCGCCGTGCAGTCCACCGAGATGCGTCTGCGCTCGGGCGTTCGCGTGCTGCGCAGCGACGAGCTGCCCTGGTATCGGCGCTGGTGGGCGGTGGCCACCGCTGGTGTGATCGTGGCGGCGGCGACGACCGTCATCGTGGCGCTGATCCCGCGCGCGGTCTCGCGCGACGCCGAGGTTCAGCTCGGACGACGCTAGTAGAGCGCTGACGAGGCGCGTATACTCGCGCGCGATGAAGACCCGCTACACCGCCTCTATCGAAGGCACGCCCCGCGAGATCACCGTCGAGTCTGACGACGAGCAACGCTATCGCGTGGTGGTTGGCGAGGGCGAAGGGCGCGTGATCGAGGTGCGCGCCCTGCGCGATGGCGAGTACGAGGTCATCGAAGGCGACGCCGTCTGCGAGATGACGGTGGTGCCGCTGCCCGGCAGCGCCAACGTCGAGGTGCATGCGCCGGCTGGCCAGGCGCGCATCGAGCTGCTCGACGAGGCGGCGCTCGCGCGTGCGGCGGTCACCGGCGGGGCAGTGGGCGGCGCGGCGGCGGGCTCGGTGGAAGCGCCGATGCCAGGGCGCGTGGTCAAGCTGCTCGTCGCCGAGGGCGACAGCGTGCAGAGCGGTCAAGGTGTGGTGGTCGTCGAGGCGATGAAGATGGAGAACGAGCTGCGCAGCGCGGTGGACGGCGTGGTCAAGAAGGTCGCCGTCGCCGAGGGAGAGGGCGTCGAGTCGGGCCAGGTGCTGGTCGTTATCGAGCCAGCCAGCGCCGAATAGCGCGAGCTCCACAGCGTGCGTCTCTCGCTCTCGCTCAAGTTCGCGTTGTTGTCGGCGCTGCTGGTGGTGCTCGTCGCCGGCGCCACGACCTTCGTGCTCGTCTTCCGCTTCCGCCAGGCGCGCGAGCGGGCGATGGTCGACCGCGACCGCGAGCTGGCCAAGGTGTTGGCCGGTCTGCGCGACGCGCGCGGGCAGCCCGACTTCGGCACGCTGACGGCGTTCGTGGCGCGCTCGGACAAGGTCGACATCGGCCTCGTGTACGCGCTCTCCATCGACAGCGACGGCAAGTTGCTGCAGGGAGCGCTCAACCCGACGGTCTTCGGGCGGCTGCACCCGAGCTTTCGTGCAGCGCTGGCGCGCGGTCAGAAGGACGTGCTCGCGCGGCTGGCGCAGGGCAAGCTGCGGCGCCGCGGCAAGATCAAAGAGTACGACATCGGCGGGCTGCACCTCGGCTTCGACTTCACGCGCATCGACGCGCGCATCCACCAGCAGAGCCGCGTGGGGCTTCTGATCCTGGGCGCGGGTCTGTTGATCGGCGTGCTGGGCGCGCTGTTCCTCGCGCGGCGCATGGCGCGGCCGATCCGACAGCTGGCGAGCGCCATGGAGGCCGTCGCGGCGGGCAACATGCAGCAGACCGTCGAGGTGCACTCGAGTGACGAGCTGGCGTCGCTTGCAGGATCGTTCAACCGCATGATGCGCGCGCTGCGCGAGACGCGCGGCAAGAAGCAAGACCTCGCGCCCTACGTCGACCCAGCGGTGCTCGAGCGGCTGACGCGCGAGGAGGCGCCGCTCGAGATGGTCCCCGAGGAGCGGCCCGTGACCGTGCTCAGCGCGGCGCTCGTCGAGAGCGGCGACCGTCCCGCGCGCGCCGAAGGTCCGCGCACGCGCCTGTCGCTGCTCAACGATCATCTCGCGCCGGTGGTCGACGCGATCGCGGCCGAGGGCGGCGTGATCGTCGCGGTGGACGACATCGGCATCACGGCGGTGTGGGGCGCGCCGTTCGACGTCAGCGATCCCGAGCTGTGCGCGCTGCGGGCGGCGCTGGCGGCCGTTCGCGGCGTCGGCGACGAGGCCAGACGACAGGCGCTGACCGGCGCGCCGACCTGGGCGCTGCGCGTCGGCGTCGCCACGGGCCGTGCTGCCTGCGGCAACGTCGGCTCGCAGCGGCGCGTCTCCTTCGGCGTGGTCGGCGAGCCCCGCGACGCCGCACGCGAGATCGCGCTCACGTGCGCGGCACCAGGCGAGGTCCTCGTCACCGAAGCGACGCGCACCAAGATCGAAGGACGCGCCGAGGCACGACCAGGCCCGCCGCTGTTTCTCGAAGGCTACGACGAAGCCTTCCCGCTCTACCGCGTCAGCACCGTGCTGTAGCGGCGCGCTAGGGCACTGAACATTCCGGCGCGCGGGAGCGCGGGGGGAGCCCGAGCGTGGGAGGACGCCTCCTGCGCTTGTGGTTGGGGCGCGTTCGGGCGCGGCTGGGCTGAAACGGGAGAGGGAGGCTGGTGGGCCTGCGAAGCGTTTGGCGCGCGTAGGCGGGGCGTAGGAGGCGCTGCGGGCGTGCCTTCGCGGGCCGTGGCGAGACGCCTCGGGGCGCTATGCGCAGGCGGGCGTTGGCGGCGTGGCGCTGATGGACTGTCGTCTTGGCGCGGCGGGCCGAGTTGCAGGATTCGCAGCGTCGCGGGACTTCGCAGCGTATTTAGACGACTCTTCATGTCCTTTGGGGTTGACTGACGCAGTGTTTCTGTATAAGCTAGCGGATATCTAGATGGCTAGCTGGTTTCTAGTCCCAAGTGCGACATGGGTCCAGCCAAAAGGCTGAGCTGACGGTCGAAGAAGACCTCGTGCGGCGTTCGATAG
>JAGQIK010000628.1 GCA_020431405.1 Myxococcales bacterium | reverse complement strand
TCAACCTCAGCTGCGCGCCGCCCAGGGTGGGCGCGACGCTCAATGACCTACGCTCCGTTCGCTCGGCGGGCGCCTCGGCGCGACCCTCGACGAAGAGCAGCACCGCCGCGGCGACGCCGAACGCGGCGCAGCCGGCCCAGGCCATGTTGGTCACCAGGCGCCGGTCGTCGAGGCGCGAGATGGCGGCGAGCAGCGACTCGTCATGCCGCATGGCGACCGGATCGTTGCCCAACGCGTCGGCGCGCGCGCTGGCGTCGTCGTGAGCTGCGCGCGCGGCGAGGCCAAAGCCGATCGCCACGCCCGCGGCGGCGACGGTGGCGCCGGCCGCGATCCAGGTCCACAGACGTCGCCTGCGCCAGAAGCCGCGCCGTGCAGGTGTCGCGGCGGCCGGCGCGGTCGGCTTGCTCGCGGCTCGCCGCGTTGCCCGTGTGCTCTCGGCGCGCAGCGTCACGAGAGCGCCGACGCGCACGACGATCTCCTTGCGCAACAACAGCTGCCCAGCGCCGTCGCGGATCTCCACCAGGTGGCGGCCGACCTCGAGCTTGCTGCTCGCCGGCACGCTCCCCGCGGCGGCGCCATCGACGATCACGCGCGCGCCCGCCGGCCCTTCCGCGCGCAGCGTGCCCGAGAGCGTCGCCCGCGCGCTGCGATAAAGCTGCACCAGCGCCGGCTTGTAGCGCTGCGTGCTCACATCGAGCGTCGGATCATGACGCAGCGCCTCGACGAACGCGGCGCGCGCGCGCGCGGGCGCGTCGGTGCCGTGCGTGAGCGCCTCGAGCAGATGGATGCGCCCCAGTGCCACGTCGTCGCGCGTGCGCTTGGCCGCGCGCGCGAGGATCGCCAGCGCCCCGGCGATATCACCCTCGCGCCGCTTGGCCTCGGCTTGACGCAGCAGCTGCTGCGCGTCGTCTGCCAGCGCCACGCGAGGCACGCACGAAAGCAGCAGCACGACGGCGAGCGCGCGCGTCATCGGCGCCTCAGCTTGAAGCTCACGGCGGTCTTACGGTTGGCGTGCACCCTCACGGTCCTGCGCCGCGTGACGAACCCCGCTCGACGCACCTCGACACGCCGCATACCCGCGCGCACGCGCCGCAGCGTCTTGGGCGTGTCGCCGCGGTAGCGCCCATCGACGTAGATCTGTCCCCACTGCTCTCCGCGGGCGTCGTAGGAGTAGACATACAGTCGGCCAAGACCTGCCGCCCGCCTCCGATGCACGATGCGCCCCTTCGTGGGCCGTGACCGTGCGTCCGTAACCGTGTCCGTGTCCGTGACCGTGACCCGCTTCGCCTTCGGCTCCGCCGCCGAGCCCGGCCCCGCCTGCGTGCGCTCTTTCGGCTTCGAACTGGGCGCAACCGACTTCGGCACCACCAACTTCGGCGCCACGGACTTTGACACAGCGCGAGCGGCGCTCGCGCTTCCACTGCCCGCACTATCACCACTACCGCCGCGCAGCGCGTAGCCCGCCACCGCCGCCCCACCCAACGCCAGCAGCACCAGCGCCGCCACCACCAGCGGCCGCCACACGCCGCGCCGCCCCACCGGCGTCTCGCCGCGCCCCGTCGTCGCCGTCAGCACGTCGAGCTGCGACGTGACCAGCAGCTGATTGCACACCTCGCGCAGCACGTCGCGCGCCTCGGCCGCGCTCGGCCGCGCCTGCGCCTGCTTGTGCAGGCAGCGCGCAGCCAGCGCGCGCACCGCCTGCGGCGCGCCATCGAGCGCGGGCAACGCTACGGCCTCGTCGCTCATCACCGCGCTGCGCAGCGCATCACGCGTCAGCCCGCGGTAAGGTCGCTCGCCACCGAACAGCTCGACCAGCACCAACCCCAGCGCCCACAGATCTGACGCCGGTGTCGCGTCGCCGCGCCAGCCCTCGGGGCTGAGGTAGGCCGGCGTGCCCATGATGCCGGGCGACGTCTCGGACGCGTCGGCGGCGCGTTCGCCCTCGTCGACGTCGAGCACTTGCGCCAGCCCAAAGTCGAGCACGCGCGCGCGCCCGTCGTCGCCGATGAGCACGTTGGCCGGCTTGAGATCGCGGTGCAGTATGCCGTGGGCGTGCGCTTCGGCGAGCGCCGCCGCGATGGCGAGCGCGATCTCGGCGGCCTGCTCCACGTCGATCTTCTGCTGGCGCAGCGCCATCTGCAGGTTGACGCCCTCGATGTACTCCAGCGCGAGGTACGGCGTCTCGCCAGCGTCGCCGACGGCGTGCACGGTAACGATATGCGGGTGGTTGAAGCGCGCCGTGGCGCGCGCCTCGAACAGGAAGCGCTCGACGCTGCTGTCGTCGAGGCCGCGACGCAGCACCTTGAGCGCCACGCGCCGATGCAGCTTGATGTCCTCGGCGAGGTAGACCTCGCCCATGCCGCCACGCCCCAGCGGCGCCACCACGCGGTAGTCACCGAGCGTGGCGCCTTCTTCGAGCAACCAGCGGCCGAGCAACGGCAGCGCCTCGATAACGTATGCCGACGCGTGAGTCGACGCGTGAAGCGAGCTCGAGGTCGACAAGCCGTCGCGCGCCAGCCACGCCACCAGATCGCCGCAGTCGTTGCAGCGATCGAGGTGCTCGCGCAGCGCGCGCTCCTGCTCAGAAGGCAGATCTCCGGCCAGAAACGCCAGCAGCGAGTTTTCGTCGTAGCAGCTCACGGACGCCGACTATTGTACGGCGCCTTCTTCGCAACAGCATCAACGCCAGCAGCAGCCACGGCAGCGTCGCACCGCCTGTCGCGCCGCCGGCCAGCGAGCAGCCATCTTCTCCGCGCGAGCCCGAAGCGCCGGCATCGTCGCCGTCCGTCACGCCACCGCCATCGCCGCCGCTCGCGGCCGCGTCGGCGCCTGGGCCCACGGAAGAATCCCCGGAGCCAGCGGTGGCATCGGCGCTCGCGCCCCCCTGGTCCACCCCGCCGGCGCCCGTATCCGCGCCGCCGCCCGCATCAGCACCAGGCCCCGGCCCGCTATCGCCTGCGCTGCCGCCGCCAGCGTCGGGCGCGCTCGCCGCCTGCAGCTGGTAGGCGACGATCACCGGCGGGTTGGAATACGTGCCTTGATCGCGGTCGGCGCCTGGCAACGAGAGATACAGCACGCCGCTTTGCGGATCGAAGGCGCCGCCGCCGATGGTGTCGCTGGCGATGGGCGTCTTGAACGTGCCGTGCTCGTAGGGCTTCACCGCGTGCGCCGCCAGCTGACCGTTCTTGACCGCCACGAGGTCGTCGAGATCGTAGAGCCAGTAGTGCTGCTCGTTGTCGCTCGGGTCGTTGGAGCAGTAGCCTCCGCAGCCGCGGCACTTGTAGCAGACGCCGCTTTTGTGGCCGCCGGTGTGGCCTAGGGTGACGTAGGTGCGCGTGCCGGGCGCGACGAAGCCGTAGGTCGCGCGCGACAGGTGCGTCCAGATGTCGTTGCTCTTGCTGGTGTTGGACAGATCGCTGTGCAGCGGGTTGGTGAGGCTGTAGTCGAGCAGCTTGACTGTCTTGATCGGCGCAGACAGCGTGGCGCCGAGCACGTCGTTGACGAGGTCGACCGCGAACGCGCTCGGCCCGACGCTGAGGCGGCCGATGATCGGCTCGCCGCTGCTATGCCCGGTGATGTGCGTGCCGCCGAGCGTTGCCTGCCAGTCCGGCGGCAGCGGCGAGATCCAGCCCGAAGCGTGCGCCGCCCCGGGCAGCTTGAAGTAGCCGTCGATGGGGGTGCTGGCGAGCTTGCTCGCGTCGCGCGCCACCAGCGTGGTCTGCGTGTTGTCGGCGGGCGCGTCGTAGTACTCGTAGCCGTTGATCACCAGCGCCATTCCCGAAGGCCCCTGCACAGCGAACATGCCGCCCACGCGATCGATGCTCTGCGGGTTGCCGCCGGCGGCACGCCCCAAAACCTGCGTGAAGACCTGCAGCGGCGAGGCGGCCATCGCCAGCGACTTGACCGTCGTGGCGTTGACCACCGTCGGTATGGCGAACTCGGCGATGGCCTGCTGGTGCGCGTGCCCGACGATGAACAGCGAGTGGTTGGTGGTGTTGTAGGCGATGGGCCCCTGCGAGTAGTTGAGGCTCGAGACGCCGAAGTCGGCCGCGGGCAGCCTGAAACCGCCGATATATTTAAAGTCTGACAGGGTGAGGCGCGGCAGCGGGCTCTTGCCGAGCGCCGGCGCGCTCGACGCGAGCAGCGCCACGATGGCTAGGGCGAAGGTCTTCATGTCCGGTCTATGCGGCTCGGCACGCCAAGCGGCGCCTCGAGCCCCAAAAAAATCGCCCGCCGTGCCACGATCGCCCGCAGATGGCCAACAAGATCTTCCGCATCCTGCGCGCCGGCGTCGATCAGCTGCGTCACGGGCGAACGCCCACCACCATGCTCGCCGTCGGCGACACGGCACCCGACTTCGAGCTGCCCGCTCACGACGGCAGCACCGTCTCGCTCTCGGGGCTCGCCGGAAAGCACGTCGTGCTGTGGTTCTACCCGGTCGCCGACACCCCTGGCTGAACGATCGAGGGCAAAGGATTCCGGGATCGAATCCAAGACTTCGACAAAGCCAACACCGTCGTGCTCGGCGTCAGCTTCGACAGCGTCGCCGACAACGCCAAGTTCGCGCGCAAGCACGGCTTCCCTTTCAAGCTGCTCAGCGATCCGTCGCGCAGCATGGGCGTCGCCTATGGCGCCGCGCCCAACACCTCGGTGGCCGCGGCCAAGCGCATCTCCTATCTGATCGGGCCCGACGGCATCGTGCGCGCCGTCTACGAAGACGTCTCGGTGGCGCGTCACGCGGCCCAAGTGCTGGCCGACATCGACGCCGATGAACGAGCGAGATAGCGACATCCGCGCTGCGCTGCTGCGCGTTGGTCAGCGCGAGCACCCCGACGTCCCGCTCACCGCCGACGAGCTGACCCGTTTTCTCGATCTCCACGCCGACGCGAACGCCGACGCCGAAGCCGACGCCGACGAAGCGAGCTTGCGCGCCGGCGACGTCTATCTCGCCGCCAGCTGCGCCGCCTGGCACGACGAGGCGCTGGCGCGCTTCGAGGCGCTCTATTGGCCGCGCTTGCGCAGCGCCATCGGTGCGCGCGGCCTCTCGGCGGCCGCCACCGACGAGGCGATGCAGCGACTGCGCGAGCACCTGTTTGTCGAGCGCCAGACGCGGCGTGCCGCGATCTACAGCTACAACGGCCGCCATCCGCTCGAGGCCTGGCTGCGCGTGGTCGCCTTGCGCATCGCGCTCGCGCTGCTGCGCAAGACCAGCGCGCGCCGCGAAGACGACGACCGCCGCCTCGAGCGCGTGCTCGGCGCCGAGCGCGATCCCGAGCTGCGCTACCTCAAACAGCGCTCCTCGGCGCAGCTCAAAGCGATCCTCGCCGACGTGCTCGCCGCGCTCGAGCCGCGCGATCGCACGCTGCTGCGCCAGCGCTTCGTACACGGCCTGTCCTTCGTCGAGATGGCGCGTATCTACGACGTCGACGCCTCGCGCCCGCGCCGCTGGATCACGCGCATTCGCGACGCTGTACGCGAGGCCACGCGCCAGCGCGTGATGAGCGAGCTGCAGCTCTCGCCCACCGAGTGCGAGAGCCTCTTTCGTTTCGTCGACGGCGAGCTCGATCTGACGATCAGCCGCCACCTCGCCAGCGAGCCCTGAGCTGTGCGCGAGCTTACTGCGGTCGGTGCAGGCCGCAGCCTAGAGTAGGCGCATGAAACTAAGAAGCTCTCTGCTCCTATCAGTCCTCGTCCTCAGCTTCGGCGCCTGCTCTGACAGCGACAGCTCCAGCACGACCATCAATTCCCAAGCCAGCGCCGAACAGGCGCTCGTCCGCGTCGTCGGCGGGCTCGCCACGGCGCTGCGTGAAGCCGTCTCGAGCGCAGCCGCTCGCTCGGCGGCGCTGACCGTCGGCAAGCGCACCAGCGCCCTCAAAGGCACGGTCAGCTGCCCCGAAGGCGGCTCCGTCGCGGTCGACGTGCAGCCTGCGGGCTCGGGCAGCTTTCAGGGCAGCGCGCAGCTGCAGAAGTGCGCCATCGCAGGCGTGACCATCGACGGAAGCTTCACCGGCACGCTCACCCCCAGCGCCAACGGCCTCGAGTTCTCGCTCAGCGGCACCGTCACCATGTCGGGTGCGTTCAGCGGCACGATCACCGTCAAGTCGCTCACCGGCATCCTCACCGGCACGAGCGCGTGCTTCGAGGCGAGCGTCGAGGTCGCCGGCAGCAGCTATACCGTCGGAAGCACGCCGCGCTGCAACGCGCAGCCCGATGGCGGCACGGACGGCGACGCCGCGGTGGACGCCCCTGGCAGCGACGGCACACCCGATGGCCCCGGCAGTGACGGCACGCCCGATGGCCCCGGCGCGGACGGCGGCGATGGCGGCGGCGCGCAGTGCAACGCGGCGTACCTCGACCCCAACGCACCGCAGGTCGACAACACCTACGTCAAGGCGACGCTGCCGGCCGGGGCGAGCAACCGCAGCGCGGTCACCGCCGACGACTACGTGCTCAAGGCGGCGAGCACCTACGATCCCAACCTGCCTGCGAGCTCGCCGGCCGTAGCGAACAAGATCAAGGCCAGCGCCATCATCACGCGTATCGGCAACAACGTGCAGCTCGAGATCGTCGAGGAGATCGACGGCGCGCCGGCGACGCGACGCACGCTCTCGCTCGTCGAGGTGCAGACGCTCAACACCTGGCGTGCGCTGACGAAGTGCCCGAGCGGTGTGGCCACGCGCGACGTGTCGTTCACGGCGACCTCGCTGAGCTTCACGCTCTACGTCGCCGGCACCAGCGCGGGAACCGGCACCTCCTATCGCTTCGAGCGCGTGACCCGTGCGGCGCCCTGCCACAGCGTCGCGTTGGCTTCGCAAGCGCTGACGGTCACCTGGACCCAGGCTAGCGGCGCGTGGCCCACCTCGAGCAGCGGCAACCCAGTGCCGGGCACCTACGTCTTGACCGCCGCGGCCGACGCCAGTGGCGGCGGCTACCAGGCCAAACGCTCGATCATCGTCACGCTGCTCTCACCGACGGTGATGTTTATCGAGCGTACCGAGCGAGTCACCGCCACCAACGCGATCACCACAGCGATCTTTCGCTACACCAAGAACTCGGCCTGGTTCGAGGACTTCTACTGTCCGACGATCGCCTCCACCTCCCCCAAGGAGGTCAAGATCGAGGCCACGCCGACGACGCTCAAGATCTATCGCGAGGGCACGGGCACCGGGCAGATCAAGTCGATCGAGGAATACCAGAAGCTCTAGGCCCTAAGCCCCCGCCGCCGCCGGATCAGGGCGTGCAGGTCGCGACGATGGTGCCGAGGCTGGTGTCGCCGTTGGTGGCGTCGCGCATGAAGACGAGCTCCCACGGCCCGCTCGTGCCGCAAGGCACCTGCACGTTGCTGAAGGTCCACTTGGAGTCGCTGCCGCCGGCCTCGATCTTGGGCCCCGTATCCCAGTCGACCTGTTTGCTCACCGTGTCGCGGATGCCGCCGCCGATCCACGGATAGGGCGTCGGGCTCTGCGCCACCAGCACGGGCTTGGTGCACGCCACCAGCTTGGCCTTCAAGGTGAACGTCACGTCGCCGTTGCTGCAGGTCAGCCCCTGCCCCATGTCGGGCGCGATACTGTCGACCGTATCCACGCTGGCGTCGGCCGGCGCGTCGGGCGACGGACCGTCGGGTGGCGGTGGTCCGAGGTCGACGGTGCTCTGACACGCCGCGCTGGTCGGCGAGGTGTTCCAGGTGAACGCCGCGCCCGATGACTCGCAGACGTAGGCGTTGCCTTGGCAGACGACACGCTGGCAGAGCGACGCGGCGTTGCAGCAGCTGCCCTGCCCGCTGCAGCCCGGCGGCTCGATGCAGCTGCTGTCCCCGCCGCCGGGACAACCAGCGACCACAACGGCCAAAGACAAGAGCAGCACACGCATGCGACAGAGATTCTACAGGCGAAAGGTGCTCGGACGCTGCCCCGAGATCTCGGGCGAGGTGTCGAAGGGCCAGATGCGCAGCTCGCTGCCGCCCGCGGCGAGCAGCAGGCGCCGCCGCGAGAGCACGCGCAACAGCGACGGCGGGCGAAACGGCAACCGCTGGCGCTGACGCGAGCCACGCGGGTCGAGCACCACGTCGACGCCGTCGGGGGCGCCGAGCGCCAGCAGGCGTCCGGCCTCCTCGAGCGCCACGCGAAAGCGCGCGCCGAGCACGCCCGAGCGCACGTTGCCCTCGGCGAAGCTGAGGCAGTGGCGGCGCCAGGCGCGCGGATGCAGGCGCCGGTCGATGGCCAGCACCCACACGTTGGAGGAGGCGTCGAGCGCGAAGACGTGGTCGCCCGCGATACGCACCCACACCACCTCGGGCAGCGTGATGCGCACCTGCACGCGCGCCTGCGAGAGCTGCGCGATGAGCAATCCGCCGCCGAGGCCGAGCACCAGCAGATCGTTGATGTAGCAGACATCGCGGCAGAGCACGGCGTCGCTCGGGTCGCGCACGCGCTCGACCACGTCGTCGAGGCGGTCGAGCACGCTCGGCTCGCGCCAGCGCGTGCCCGAAAGCCGCGGCCCGGCGAGGTCGGCGCGCAGCCGCTCGACGATCTCGCCGCGCTCGAGATCGAGCAGCGCGTGGCGGTCGAGCCAGGTGTTGCGCAGCAGGGCGAGGTTTTCGCCCTCGTCGACATCCACCACGCGCCACAGGCCGAGCCGCAGCGCGCGCGGGCGCGGCGAGGGACAGACCAGGCGCCGCGCGCGGCAGCCACCGCACACCGGCCGGCCGCAGGTCGGGCAGCTCTGGTGCGCGCCGAGCCGCTGGCAGTGCCCGCAACCGACCGCGGCGCGCGTGCGCGGCAGCAACGACTCTGGCGAGCGCATCCGAACAGCGCCCGCCGAAGAGGGTGCGCGACCGAGTCGAGCGAGGGGCGGACGGCGCTTGGGTACGAGAGGCTCCTGCGAACGAGACCTCTCTAGTGTGACATGAAATGCGCCGCGGGAAATCGCTAGCCGCGTTGTTCGGCCGGCGTCCAGAACGTCGTTTGCTTGGCCAGCTGCATCGCCCAGGCCGGATCGACCGCCGGCAGCGGCTCGTCGCGCACCATCGCCGCGTGCACGAGCAGCTGCTGCAGCTCCCGCGCCCCGTCGCCGGCGATCAGCCCACGGCGCGCCGCGTCAGAGAGGTGCTCGGTGAGCTCGTCGCGCGAGTAGCGGCGCTTGATGAGCTCGCGCCCGACGTTGATCACGCCATCGGCGTTGATGTAGCCGTGCGTCCACAGCGAGGCCGCCATCTGCAGCGCGCTGCGGCACGGCACGACGAAGGGCGCCAGCTGGCGCAGCGCCTCGCCGTCGGGGTGACGCTCGAGGCGGATGTAGGCGCGCCGCACGCCCTCGATGTCGGGGACCCGCGACTTGAGCTCGACGATCGCCGCCGCGTCGTCGTCGGAGACGCCGTGGCGCCGCAGCGTCGCGAGCAGCGCGTCGCCGCAGAGCCGTCCGCTGAGAATATCGGCGTAGAGCGCGAAGATCACCGGGTCGCTCTCGAGGTCGTCGCCGATCAGCGTCTCGCGCACGCGCGGCGGCAGCTCGGCGCGCAGGCTCAGCAGCGCGGTCAGCTTGAAGCCGATCTGCTCGCGGAAGCGCGCCAGGCGCATCCCCTTGACCACGCCGAACCAGTCTTTGAAGGTGCTGCCGTCAAACTCGAGCCCGTCGATCATCATCTTGCGCTCGATCACCGAGCGCAGCTGCGCGGGCGAGGCGGACACGAAGTAGAGCGGCGTCGAGCGGCTGTGGTGCCCGGGGCCGCGCCGCACCTCCTTGAGCAGCGCGGTCATGCCGTCGATGGCGCGCTTGTCGACGGCGAACTCGAACGGCACACGCGCCATGCCCGACAGCGACGAGATGCGTGTCGCCAGGTAGGTGCGGTCGATGTCGCAGATGAAGACGTCGCCCTCGAAGTCGGCGGGGTAGTCGCGGTAGACGCAGCGGTCGATGGGGAAGCCACGCATGCTCTCGCCTCGCAGTCGGTGCTCGCGCGCCGCGCGCTAGCGCAGGTTGCCGTCGAACTCCGCGCCCGTGGGCACGGCCATCAGATCGCGGATCGCCTCCGGCACGGTGGCGCCTTCGTAGAGCAGCCGGTGCACGGCGGCGACGATGTGCAGGTCGAGCCCCTTGTACTGCGCGTAGGCGTGCACAGCGCGCGTGGTCTTGACGCCCTCGGCGACCATGAACATCGCGGCGCGGATCTGCTCGAGGGTCTCGCCCTTGGCCAGCCGCTCGCCGACCTGGTGGTTGCGCGACAGCGGCGAGGCGCAGGTCGCCATCAGGTCGCCGATGCCGGCCATGCCACCGAAGGTCAGAAGGTCTGCGCCCATCGCGGCACCGAGCTTGCCCATCTCGGCCATGCCGCGCGTCAGCAGCAGCGCCTTGGTGTTGTCGCCGAGGCCGAGCCCATCGACGATGCCGGCCGCCAGCGCGACGATGTTCTTGAAGGCGCCGCCGACCTCGGCGCCGACCACGTCGCGCCCGCCATAGACGCGGAAGTAGTTGTTGTGCAGCGCCTTGTGGAAGCGCTTGAAGACCTCGTTGAAGCGCGAGGCCACCAGCGTGCCGGCCGGCTGCTGCGCCGCCAGCTCGCGCGCGAGGTTGGGACCGGAGAGCACGCCGATCTTCTTGACGCAGGTCTCCTCGCGCAGGATCTCGCTGATGCGCTTGAAGGTGTCGACCTCGATGCCTTTGACGGCGTGCACCATCACGTGCTCGCCGGTGAGGTAGTGGCCCATGTCGAAGGCCACCTGGCGCACGCCGTGCGACGGCACCACCATCACGATCGCCTTGCAGCGCTCGCAGACCTCCTGCAGGTCGTGCGTCGCTCTGATGCTCTCGCCGAGGCGCGCCCCGGGCAGGTACTTTTCGTTCTGGCGCGTTTCGTTGATCTCGCGACAGGCGTCCTCGCGCCGCGCCCACAGCAGGGTCGGCACGTTGTTGTCGCCCAGGATCTTGGCGATGGTCGTTCCCCAGCTGCCGGAGCCAACGACCGCGACGTTCTCGTGCATGTCTTTCCCCTTCGCTGGCCTCAGGCCCAGTTGACGCCGAGCTTGCGGCCGAGGTCGTAGCCCCGCAGGCGGTTGCCGTAGTAGAGCAGCAGGTTGCGATCGTCGTGGAAGACGCGGTCGCCGCGCCGGCGCGCCGCGGGCCGCGTGTGGTAGAGCGCGAACGTCTTGAGCGCGTCGCCGACGATCTCCTGGATGTCACCGCGTCGCAGGTCGCGCTCGAGGCGCGGGCCGGCCTCCATCTCGTCGAGGGTGCTCAGCACGCGCTCGGTCTCGACGTGCACGTCGGCCATGGTGAACGAGGGCTCGTCGCCGCCGGTGCGCAGAATGCGATAGACGTCGAGGTCGGGGTTCTTGCGCGAGAGCAGGTTGAAGATCGAAAACGCGACCAGGTTCGTCGACTGGATCACGTTGTGCTCCATGTAGGCGCGCCCGATCTCGCTGGCAACCTCGTTGGTGTACTCGTGATCGCGCTGGTCGTCGTAGACCGGCTCGCCGTCGCGCGAGACGTAGCCAGCTGGATCGATCACGCGGCCGTGCGGGTCGAGGCTCTCGCCCTGGCGGTTGACGGGGTTTCCGAACAGATCGAGCGGCGGCGAGAAGGTGATCAGGATCTTCGCGTCGAGCGAGACGAGGTTCGAAAAGAAGTTGTAGATGCGGCGCGGCCGCGAAAACTCGTCGTCGGAGATGATGTAGCGCGACTTGCCGACCTCCTTGAGGTGGTCGTCGATCAGCGTCTCGGCCTCGAGCACGAGCTTGTACGAGAGCGTGCACGGCGCGACGTAGATGTTGGGCTTGGCCTTCTTGGCCTTGAGGTTGCCCACGTAGGCGCGCACGGCGGTGCCGAGCAGCCCTTTTTTGAGGTGCTGCTCGATCGCGCCGCTGCGGCTGCGCGTGCCGCCGGGGAAGAACAGGTTGTGGTAACCCATCTCCATCGCGACGGTGGCGTACTCCTTGAGCACTTCCTTGTAGAGCCCGGCGTTCTTCTTGCGGTCGACGCGGTACGCGCCGAGGTTGCGCATGAAGAACGAGATCATCGGGTTGGTAAAGAGGTTGAGCCCGGCGCCATAGAGCAGCGGCGGCAACCCCATCAGGTGCGCGGCGTAGCCGAGCAGCGGGCTGTCGAGGTTCGACGAGTGCGTCGGGACGACCACCAGCGTGCCGTGGTCGAGCAATCCCCGCACGTGGTCGACCTCGCCTTGCACGATCAGGTGGTCGGCGAGGCCGTCGCGCAGGTTCTCGAGCGAGAACAGCCGCGCCGGCGACTGCGCGTTGAGCAGCAGCGACAGGCCCGTCGGGATCACCGACGTGGAGAGCTTGTAGACGCGGTCGTCGAAGTTGCCGACCACCTCGCGCACGAAGTGACGCGACATCTCGTCGATCAGCCCGCGCAGGTCATGGTCCGACGCGTGGCGCATGCGGCGCTTGATGCCGCCGTAGAACGACTTGTCGTCGCGCACACGCTTGCTGCTCGACTCGCGTTTGAGGCGCTGTTGTTCGTGATAGAGCGTGTCGTTGACCAGCGTCTCGAGATACCCCTCGGGCGCGCTGCGCGCCCGCTTCATGTGGTTCTCGACGATGCGGCTGACAACCTCGACCTGGATCCGATCCCTGTCTTCGGGTCTCATCGATGTCTCGCCTCCCCTCCGTGGGTACGGCGTCGAACCATTGGGAATCGCAGGGCTCGCGCGCGCGGCGCAATCGTAGACGATCCGGTGGGCGCGGCGCAACGCGCCCTGTCAGAGCGCCGCCGCGGCGCTGAGCGCTTCGCGTGCCGCCGAGAGCAGCTCGGTGCTGGCCCCGCGCAGCAGCGGCACGCCGAGCGCAGCCACGGCGTAACCCAGTCGCCGGTTGGCGATCTCGCGGTTCTCGCCGGCCTTGCCCGCGTAGTCGAGCGCCGCGAGGATCTCCTGCAAGCGCTCGCCAGCGCCGCGCGCGCGCTCGAGCTGCGTTTCGAGCTGATCGCGGTACAGCTCGAACAGCGCGCGGTCGGGGCGCAGCGGCTCGAGCGATGCGCCCTCCCACAGCGGCGCGCTCTTGCGTTTGTCGAAGAGCGCTTCGATGCGCGGCAGGCGCGCGCGCGTCTCCTCGAGCAGCGTGACGCCGAGCACCTGCGGCACGTTGCGCGCGAGCGGCGCACCATCGCCGCTCGACGGATCGGCGAGCGCAGAGCTGACGCGCGCGCCAAGGGTGCTCATGGCGCGGCCGACCTCGGGCGGCAGATCGCCGGCGAGCTTGGAGATGCGCATCACTACCGACGACGTGCTGTAGGCGGCGCCGGCCACCGACGCGAGGATGGTGCCGCAGCCGGGCAGCTTGCCGCCGCTGAGCGCCGACAGCGCGTGCAGCGCCGCGCCTTCGGCGGCGACGGCGGTGCCGACCAGACGAAAGTGCTCGTCGAGCGCCTGGTCGAGCTCCTCGTTCTTCGGCATCTTGAGACCGAGCTCCGGCGCGCGCCGCCACGCCGAGAGTCCCTCGAGCAGCAGCCAGGAGCGAAAGATGCGTGCCGGCTCGATCGCGATCTTGTCGGCGCCGGCGCCGTCGGTGCTCGGCGCAGGTAACAGCGGCGAGCGACCGCTGCTGCGCCAGCGCAGCGCGGCGCCGAGCAACGAGGCGGGGTTTTCGATGTCGGCGATGACATCACCCGCCGACTCGCGCGCCGTCTCGAGCGCGTCGCGCTGCTCGTCGTCGAGCTGCGCGCCGAGGCCGTCGAGCCGCGTGACGTCGAGGCCGGGCAGCTCCGGGTCGTCGAGCTGCGTCGGCGTGTGGACCTCGAGCCCGTCGAGGCGCGGGTGCTCGCGCAGCCACGTGACGGCGCGCTCGACGGCGATGCGCGCAGCCCAGTCACGACGCAAGCGCGCCAGGTGTGCTGGCGTACCGTCGGCGACGGCGGCAGCCCAGCCGGCGTGGTCGAAGCAGGTGCGCGCGGAGGTGGCCAGCGCGCCGAACGCGTCGGGCTCGGCGCCGGCGCAGATCAGCGTGCGATAAAACGAGCTGACGTCGCTGGTGGAGGCGAGCAACACGCGTTGCGGTGCGGGGATCTCGCGCGCCGGATCGACGAAGGTCTGCTTGCGCGCGCGCGGCGGACGCGACCCGCCCTGCTCGGCGTCGGCGCTGGCTTTGCTCGCGTCGGCGGCAGCGGCGCCACCGCGCACGGCTTTGCGCTTGCCCGCGCCGGCGAAGGCGGGTGCCTGCCGGCGGCGGCGCTTGGCGCGCGCACGACGCACGATGATGATCAGCAGCAGCAGCCACAGCGGCGAGGCGAGCACGGCCCACGCCGCGGCCGACGGCATGTGTTTGGCGAGCTCGGCGTGCCAGCCGAGCAGCTGCACGCGCGCGCTGTCGAAGGCGCGCCCGACGGTGGCGCCAAAGCCGCCGCTGCCGCTGCCGCTGCCTGTGCCACTGCCCGAGCCAACGCCGCTGCCCGAGCCAACGCCGGCGCCGCTGGGCGCCCCGCCGACCTCCGGCATCGGCGCCGGCGCGCGCCCACCGGCGTCGGGCCGCACGAGGTTGGGCGTTGCCGTGCCTGGCCGCGTACGCCGAGCGCTCGCAACCGGAGCAGTGCTGACTACAGCGAGGGCGCAGAGCGCGCTGAGGAGCGTGCGAGACACGTACGAATCATCGATTGTACACCACGCTATACGCGGTAACGCAGCCTCCCGTCGACGAACGTGGCCACCACCCGTCCCGGCATCTCGCGCCCGAGAAACGCCGAGTTCTTGGAACGCCCGAAGAGCGTCTGCTCGCTGACCGTGAAGCGCCGCGCGGGATCGACCAGGCAGAGATCGGCGACGCTGCCCGGGCGCGCGATGCTGCCGAGGTCCGCGCGGCGAAGCACGTGGGCCGGCCCCGCGGTCATCAGCTCCGCGGCGCGCCTGTCGTCGATCACGCCCTGCTCGACCAGCGAGAGCAGCGCGGCGAAGGCGGTCTCGAGGCCGATCACACCGAAAGGCGCCTCGCGAAAGCCGCGCGCCTTCTCCTCGGCCGAGTGCGGCGCGTGGTCGGTGGCGACGGCGTCGATGCTGCGATCGGCGATGCCCGCGAGCAGCACCTGACGGTCCGCTTCGCTGCGCAGCGGCGGGTTCATCTTGAAGTGCGTGTCGCCGCCGGCGCAGGCTTCGTCGGTGAGCAGCAGATGGTGCGGCGAGGCCTCGCAGGTCACCGCGAGCCCCTTGGCCTTGGCGGCGCGCACGGCGCGCAGGCTGCGCGCGGTGGAGAGGTGCAGCACGTGGTAGCGCGCACCTGTCTCGCCGACGAGCGCCACGTCGCGCTCGACCATCGCCCCTTCGGCGTCGGCGGGCTGGCCCGACACGCCGAGCGCCTCGCTGGTGGCGCCGCGCGTCATCGGCTCGCCGTGGCTTAGCGACATGTCTTCGGCGTGCTGCATGAAGAGCAAGTCGAGCTTGGCGCACTGCTCGAGCGAGGCGCGCATCAGCGCGTCGTCCGAGAGGGGATAGCCGTCGTCGGTGACGGCCACGGCGCCGGCGCCCTGCAGCGCGGCGTGATCGGTGAGCCGTTTGCCCGCGATGCCTTCGGTGGCCGCCGCCGCGACGAGCACGCGCACGCCGTGCACGCGCTGCGCCTCGGCGCCTTGAAACGCCACCGCCTCGGCGGTGTCGAGCGTGGGCTTGGTGTTGGGCATCACGACGACGGTGGTCACGCCGCCGGCCAGCGCGGCGCGGCTGCCACTGGCGATGTCTTCCTTGTGCTCGAAGCCGGGCTGCCGGAAGTGCACCTGCAGATCGATGAGACCTGGCAGCGCCCACAGGCCGGCGCCATCGATGCGCAGCGCGTCGTCGGGAACGTCGGCTGCGCGCGGGTCGAGTGTGATGCGCCCCGGCGCCAGCAGCACGTCGGCGCTGCGGTCCACGTCGGCGGCGATGTCGATGACGCGCACGCCGCTGACGAGGGTCGCGCGGTCACGAGGCTCGAAAAACTCGGGCATCAGCGAAGCTCCACGCGCGCTAGCGCTTGCGCACGAACTTGTAGCGGTTGAAGGCCGCGGCGCCGTTCATCGCGATCTGCATACGAATGGTCTCCTTGAGATCGATGCCCCACGCGCCGCCGGCTTGCTTGAGCTCGAACCCGAGCGTGGTGAAGACTTTCTGCGCGGCGTCGAAGTACACGTGCGTCATGAAACGCGCGCCGTTGTCGGTGCCTTTGCTCAGCTCGTCGTCGATCTTGTAGCCCTTGACGGCCGCGAAGAACGGCCACTGGCGCAGCGTGCGCACGCTGGCGCGCTGTGCGGGCAAGACCTTGGCAACGAAGGCGGCAGCATTGCCCTGGCCGAGGGCATCGAGCGCGGAGGTCAGCGCGGCCTTGGCTTCGGGTGGTGCCTTCTTGCTGCAGGCGAGCGGCGTGCAGCAGAGCAGGATGGCGAGGGCGGCGAAGAGCATTTTTCCGTTCATGAACGCAGGATAGGCCGCGCCGCGGCGCGCGTTCAAGCGCCTGTCCTTTCCGAGCAGAGCGGCGCAGCTTCTTGCGCTATGGTTGCGCCGTGAGCGCCAGCGAGCAGCAGCAGCCGGTCGAGACCAAGGCGCAGAAGGCGCAGCCCACGAAGGAGGCCGAGCCCACGCGCGGGCTCGTGCGCCGGCTGCTCGACAAGCTGCTCTGGCTGTGGGACCCGCTTCACCTGCAGCTGGTGCTCGACCGCTTTCGCCACAAGAAGGGCATCACCGCGTTCGCGGTCAAGCAGCTGGCGATCTTCCTGCTGACGGCGCAGCGGCTGCGCTCGGACGAGATCACGCGCCGCGCCGCCGGCCTGACGTACTTCTCGATGCTGTCGCTGGTGCCGGTGCTCGCGGTCGCCTTCGCGCTGTTCAAGGCGTTCGGCGGGCTCAAGTCGGCCGAAGGACCGCTGAAGCAGTTCATCATCGAAAACCTCGCCGTCGGCAGCGGCGACTCGGTGGCGAGCTGGCTCGACAAGTTCATCGCCAATATCAACACCGGCGCCATCGCCGGCATCGGCGTGATCATCCTCTTCTATTCGGCCGTGGGGCTGCTGACCACCGTCGAGCGCGCGTTCAACCGCATCTGGGGCGTCGAGCGCATGCGGCCGCTGGCGCTGCGATTCGCGATCTACTGGTGCATCATCACGCTCGCGCCGCCGCTGCTCGGGGTGTCGCTGTCGCTGTCGGCGAAGCTGCGCACGTCGGCCTTCGCGCTCTCCGTGCAGGCGTGGCTGCCTTGGGGCCTCGGCAAGTGGCTGCTCGCTGGCGTGGCCGACCTGGCGATCAGCCTCGCCTTCATCTTCGTCTACTTGATCGTCCCCAACATCAAGGTGTACCTGCGCCACGCCATCGTCGGCGGGATCGTCGCGGGGCTGCTCTGGACGGCGGGCAAGGCGGCGTTCCTCGCGCTGACGGCGGCGAGCGCCAAGTACAGCGCCGTCTACGGCGCGCTCAGCGCGCTGCCGTTGCTGATGCTGTGGATCTACTACAGCTGGGTCATCGTGCTGTTCGGCGTGGTCTACACCTACGCTAACCAGACCGTGGCCACGCACAGCCTCAGCGTGGGCACCGCGTCGGTGAGCATCCGCAGCCGCGTGCGGCTGGCCACGCGCATCGTCTCGCTGTGCAGCCGCGCCTTCGCCCAGCAGAAGGACGCGCCCACCGCCCAAGACCTCTCGGAGCTGACCGGGGCACCGCTGACGCTCGTGCAGAACGTCGTCGCCGTGCTGCTGCGGCAGGATCTGCTGCGCGAGCTGGCGGGCGACGAAGGCGGCGGCCTCGTACCGCACCACGCGCTCGACGACACGACGCTCGCCGACCTCGCGCGCGCCGTCGAAGGCGACGGCGACGCGCTCGAGCTCGCCGACGACCGAGGTGCCGACGACGTCGAAGCGCTGCTCGCGCGCGCCGACAAGGCGCGCCACGACGTGCTGGCCGAACGCGACCTCGCCAGCCTCGCCCGCGATGCCGCCAAGGCCACGGCGATAGCCGAAGCCGAAGCCGAAGCCGAAGCCGAAGCCGAAGCCGAGACCGAGACCGAAGCCGTAGCCGAAACCGAGGCCGCCAAGGTCAAGGAGACGGCGTGAACCGCCGGCTCGATTCGCCGGCCGCCGCGGAGCGCCGCGATGGGCCGAGCGCCGAGCAGCTCGAGACGCTCGAGGTGATCGTGCGCCGCGCGCTGGCGCTGGCCACGGCGATGATCTACGACGCCAACCACCGCGGCGACGCGGCCGACGGCGACCCCAAGGTCGGCGGCCATCCGGCGGCGGCTTCGTCGGCGCTGCACATCTGCGCCGCGCTGCACCTGTGGGTGCGCCGCCCGAGCGACATCATCGCTGGCAAGCCACACGCCTCGCCGAGCGATCACGCGCTGAGCTTTCTGCTCGGCCTGATGCGCGACGCGCGCAGCGGCCGCTGGCTCGACGACGACGCGGCCGCGCGCGCGATGACGCGCCTGCGCGACTTCCCGCGCGACGGCGAGCCCGTCTTTCAGTCCTATCACGCCGAAAGCGACCCCGACGCCCACCGCATGCTGCCGGCGGGCTCCGTGGGCATCCCCGCCGTGGTCGGTCTCTTCGTCGCCCTCGCCTACCGCTACGCCGAAGCCAACGGGCTGCTCGAGGGCCTCTCGGCCGACGCGCGCGCGCCGCACGTCTACGCCATCGTCGGCGACTCGGAGCTGCGCGAGGGCTCGCTGCTCGAAGCGCTGCCCGAGGCGAGCGAGCGCGGGCTCTGCAACGTGACGTGGATCGTCGACTACAACCGCCAGAGCCTCGACGGCGCGCGCGTGGCGGGTCACGGCGCCCTCGGCGTGGCCGACAGCGAGCGCATCGCGCGCATGGCCGCGGCTAACGGCTGGCGCGTCGTCGAGCTTCGCCACGGCGCGCGCCGCCGCGCCGCCTTCGAGGCGCCCGCGGGCGAGGCGCTGCGTCGCGCCTTCGAGGCCCTCGACGACTACGAGCTGACCTCGCTGCTCTTTCGCCACGCGCGCGCCGCAAGCGACGCCGACGCACGCGCCGCGGCCGCCGCCGCCACGCGCCGCCAGCTGCGAAAGCGCGACGAGGGTGCGGCGAGCGCGCTCGAAGCGCTCGATGACGACCGCGTAGCCGAGCTGCTCGCCGACCTCGGCGGTCACGACCTCGCCGCGCTCGTCGACGCGCTCGAAGACGCGCGCAGCGCGCCGCAGCCAACGCTGATCATCGCGCACACGCTCAAGGGCTGGGGGCTCGAGATGGCCGCGG
Source organism: Myxococcales bacterium (assembly GCA_020431405.1). Lineage (GTDB taxonomy): Bacteria > Myxococcota_A > Polyangia > JAGQIK01. The sequence continues at coordinate 13,534 of JAGQIK010000628.1, read as the reverse complement.
CGCCCGGCAACCACTCGGCGCTGCCTGACGCGCAGGAGGTCGACGCGCTGCTCGCACGCGCGGGCCTGCCCTCGGCGCGCGCCGGCGAGCAGGGGCCCGCGCGCGCACACGAGAGCTACCGGCGTTTCGACGCGCCGAGCGCGGCGGCGACGCTCTGCACGCGGCGCGGCGAGGCGCTGCGGCGCGGCTTCGAGTCGCTGTGGGCCGAGAGCGCGGCGCGCCTCGATACCGTGCGCCGCCGAGCCCCGGCGATGCCGGACAGCCTGGCGATCAACCTCGCGCTGATGCCGATGGCGCACACGCAGTGGATGTGGGGCCAGATCGCCGCCAAGCTGGCGCGTATCGGCAGCGCGCGCGACGCGTCCGAGCTCGCGCCGGCCGAGCAGCCGCTTCTTGCCGTGGCGCAGCACGCGCTGACCCTCTCGCCCGACGTGGGCACCTCGACCAACATCGCCGCCGTGATGAACGAGCGCGTGTTCGGCGCGGCGCCCGAGGCCGACTATCCGAGCCTGCTCGAAGCGCACGACCGGCGCCGCCCCGCGCTGACGCCGCGCGAAGGCGCGGGCACACGTCATCTGCGTTTCGAGATCGCCGAGTCCAACTGCATGCTCGCAGCGGGCGCCTTCGGCAAGATGAGCGCGCTGTGCGGCGCGCCGCTGCTGCCGCTGATGACGATCTACGACTTCTTCATCAAGCGCGCGCTCGACCAGCTCTACTACAACCTCTACTGGGGCTCGAGCTTTGTCGTCGTGGCCACCCCCTCGGGGGTGACGCTGTCGGCCGAGGGCGCGCAGCATTCGTGGAAGTCCGACATCCAGATGCCCAACCTGATCTGTTGGGAGCCGATGTTCGCGGCCGAGATGGACTGGATCTTCGCCGACGCGCTACGCCGCCACCTCGCCAGCGACAACGCCGGGCGCAGCGGCGTGGTGGTGCGCGCCGTGACGCGCGGTCTGCCGCAGCGCGCGCTGCTCGAGCGCCTGCGCGCGCGCGCTGAAAACGCCGGCCGCGACGACGCGCAACTGCTCGAGGTGCTACGCGGCGACGTGCTCGCGGGCGGCTACCGGCTCGTCGACCACCGCGGACGCGAGGGCTATCAGCCCGGCGACAACGTGGTCGAGATCCTGGCCCTCGGCGCCATGGGCCGCGAGGCGCTCGACGCCTCGGAGGCGCTCGAAGCGCGCGGCATCTTCGCCAACGTCACCATCGTGACCAGCGCCGACCTGCTGCTCGGCACCCTCGGCGCGCGCGACGACTACGCGCACCTGCGGCAGCGTCTCGGTTTCGACGGGCGGCTGCACCTCGCGCGCGCCACCCACGCGCAACACGCCGCGAGCAGCACCGTTCGCGACCGCGCCGATCTCGTGCTCGCCGCCGGCCGGCGCGTGCCGATCGTCAGCGTCTGCGACGGAGAGCCCGGTCTGCTCGACAACGCCGGCAGCATCGTCGGCGTGCAGCAGCTGGCGCTCGGCGTTCGTCGCGCTTCGAAGTGTGGCCGCCTCGCCGACGTCTACGCCTATCACGGCATCGACGGCGCCAGCATCGCGCGCGCGTGCGGACGCGCCCTCGCCCAGACGGCAACCGAAGACGTTGTAATCAATAAAAATATCCTGAGCGCCGCCATCGACGTGCCTGCCCGAAAGGTGCCCGATTGGCGCACGCTGTGGCGCCCCGAGGACGACGATGCGACGCCGATTTGACGAGACCGGCGTGGGATTCTAGTGTTGCCCTCGCGTTGGAGGTCTCGATGTCGAAGAAGACCAGCTCCCTGTCGGTGATCGGGCGCGAGCTCAAGCGCAGCCGCCAGCTGTTCGGACTGATCCGCAACACCGTTCCGTTTCACACGGCCAGCTTCGTCGCCGACGTGCTGCTCGATGATGACGGCGGCACCATCAGTCACCGCTGCGCGCAACTGTACGGTCGCGCCGAGCTCGACTATGTCGGCATGAACGTCACGGTGCGTGGTGCCGAAAACCTCGAGGGGCTCGATCGCTACTGCGTGGTCTCCAACCACGCCAGCTACCTCGACTTCGCCATGGCCTTGGGCCACTTCCCCACGTCGTTTCGCTTCATCGCAAAGCGCGAGCTGATCTACATGCCGTTCATCGGTCGCTGGCTGCGACATCACGGCGTACTGATCGATCGCAAGCGTGGCGATGGCGCCAAGGAGGCGATCCGCCGCGCCGTGGAGAGCGACTCGCGCGTGCCGATCCTGATCTTCGCCGAAGGCACTCGCACGCCCGATGGCATCCTGCAGCCGTTCAAGCGCGGGGGATTGACCGTGCTCGCCGAGGGCGGGCTCGACATGCTGCCCGTGGCGATGCTCGGCACCTACGAGGCCTTCTCGCGCCACGACCGTACGATCGTCGAGGGATCCAACCTCGAGCTCGTCATCGGCGAGCCGGTTCGCGCGAGCGACTTCGGACCGCACGCACGCATCACCGAGGTCGAGCGCCGCGTGAAGCTGATCGTGGCCGACTACTACGGCCCCGAGCGGGCGAACCTCGACCCCGCCGACTACGAGCGCGCGCGGCGCGAGCCCACGCCCGCGCAGCGACAGCGACGGCCTGCCGCCCGCGCTACGCAGCGCGCCTGATCGACGCAGCCCTCGACGCCTGGGCCCCACGCGGCGACGGCCGTGTGGGACACGGCGCCTGGCGCCGGCAGCTGCCAGCCACGTCGAGAACACGGCTCCGCCCCACGCAAATTCAGCGGCTTAGCTGAGGGAACGATCATTGCAGCCGCAGCGCGTGATGGAGCGCTGCGCTCGCCTGCTGGTCACCTCGCTGCTGTCAGCTCTTCTGCTGCTGGCCGGCGGGGCCGTGCGCGCCGAGCACACCCGCGATCGGGCGGTCACGCGCACGCTGCAGCGGCTGGCGAAAAAGCCGGTGGTGCGCGCGGCGCTGCGGCGGGGCGCGCTGCTGCGCATCGCCTACGCGCGCCAGCCCAACGGCGCGCCGATGACCCTCGCGCTCAGCGGCTCGGACATCGTGCTGCTCGGCGCATTGATCGAGCGCCCGCGGGGCCGGACCAGCGTGCCCATCAAGCCCAACAAAAAACAGGCGCACGACGTGATCTTGCTCTCGCAGGTGCAAGGCAGCTGGTCGTCGTCCCTGCACGCGGCCGACCTCGAGCGCAGCATCACCGCGCACGCCAAGCGCTACCTGCGCGCGAGCGGCGAGCTCGTCGTCGGTGACGGTCCCGCCTTCGGCTTCTATCGTTTCATCGCGCGCCACCCGTCGCTGCTGCCGCGCTTCTTCAAGGCGATGCGCGAGCGCGGCGTTGTCAGCAGCGAGGTGCGTACGATCTCGGCGGCGCTCAAAGGCGTCGCCTTCGGCGCCGGCGGCCTGGCGATGATGGGCGTCTCGCTTCACGACTCGCTGGCGCCGGCGTTGGGGCGCGAGCCGATCGTCTCGTCGGGAGCCCACGGCAAGCTGATGTTCGTCGGCGGCGCGATGACCACGCTGCTCGGCGTGGCGCACTACGCCGACAAGACGCGCTCGCAGCGCACCGAGCACCTGCGCAGCGTCTCGCGAGCGATGCGCGACACGCTGGTCGAGGCCCGCGCGCGCGGCATCCCGCTGGGCGAGCTGGCAAGCTGGCTTTAGGTCCCGAGCGGGGGCGCGCGCGCGGTCGACGATCGCGCCGAGCAGTCGCTACTTGATCGGGATCGTCTTGGCGGTGCTCTTCTTGCCCGGAGCCTTGGGCAGCGTGACGCTCAGCACGCCGTTTTCGAACTTGGCTTTGACCTTGTCGAGATCGAGCTCACCGGGCAGCGGCAGCCTGCGCTCGAAAGCGCCGTAGTAGCGCTCGCTGCGAAAAACTCCGTCCTCCTTTTTCTCGTCCTCGTGGCGCTTCTCGCCGCGGATGGTGAGCACGCCGTCGTCGACCTGCACCTTGACGTCCTCGGCGGCCATCCCCGGAAGCTCTGCCGTAACTTTGAGCGCGGTCTCCTCGTCCACCACGTCGACGCTCGGCGAAAACTTCGCGGGCGCGAAGTCACCGAACCAGGTCTCCATCTCGGCGAAGCTGCTGAACGGATCACGCAGCCATGTCTGATCGAACATGCGCTGCATCATCTCGCCCATGTTCTGGCCGAACCAGGGCGCCATCATCGCGCCGGCCTTCTCCGTCTCCTTCTCGGTGCCTTTCTTCCCCTTCTTACGACGGAACTTGAAAGGCAGCCAACGTTCGAGCTTGTTCATGACAGCCTCCTTTCGTCCGTTGACTGTGCGGGTACAGGCCCAAGTTAAGATCGACGCGCGACGAGGCAATGCCGCGCGCGCGGTGCTTTCGGCGTGACAGCTGTCAGCGAGCGAGCGCTGGCGCGGCCGGGAGCTAGCGGCGCATCGCGCGCGCGATGCCGTACACGGCAAAACCGGCGACCATGCCCGGCAGCACCTCGTAGACCGCACCCGAGAGGCCGAAGACGTAGCGCCACAGCACGCTGGTGGCGAAGCCGCACACCATCATCGCCACGCCGACGCGCGCGCTGGCACGATCGCGCTCCAGCGAGCGCACCACGAGCAGCGGTCCGAGACCGCAGGCGAGCCCGGACCACGACATCACCACCAGCGTGAAAACGTTCTCGCTGCCGGCGAGCGCCACCAACAATGCGGCGCCGGTGACGAGCGCCGTGCCGAGCTTGATGCGCCAGTACGACTCGCCCCAGCGCGGGATCAGGTCCTGCGTGAGCGCCGCCGAGCAGGAGAGCACCTGCGAGTCTGCCGTGGACATGGTCGCGGCGAAGAGCCCCGCCAGAACCAGACCGATCATCACGGCGGGCAACAACTGTTGCGCCAGCCGCGGCAACGCCAGCTCGGCGTCGAAGGTCTGCGACGTGTCGAGCAGCACGCGGCTGACGAGGCCGGCGATGATCGCGGCGGCGGCGAACACGCCGTTCCACACCAGGTACACGCGCCGCGCTGTCTTGACCTGCTCGCTGCTGCGGATCGCCATCAGTCGGATCATGATGTGAGGCTGTCCGACGGCCCCCGCGCCGGCGGCAAACCAGCCGATGACCCAAGGCACCGAGCCGAGCGCCGCGGCCTTGGGCGCCCACGATAAGAGCTGCGGATCGAGCGCGTCGAGCTTGCTGGCGAGCCCAGAGAAGCCGCCACTGGCGTTGACGCCGACGACCACCAGCAGCAGCATCGAGACGATCATCACCGCCGATTGCGCGGTGTCGGTCCAGATCGAAGCGCGGATGCCGCCGGCGATGCAGTAGGCGACGACGATCACGGCGCCGATGATGGCGCCCGCTGCCTTGCTCCAGCCGAACAGCACGTGCAGCGCCTTGCTGCCGGCCTTGAGCTGCGCCGCCGCGTAGGTGCCGAGGAAGGCGAGCGTGATCACCGCCGCCAGCGCGATGACGATGCGCTCGCCGCGCGTGCGTCCGCCGAGGTAGCCGGGGATCGTCGCGACTTCGAGCTTCTCGGAGCGCTCGCGCACGTGGCGGTGGATAAACAGCCACGTCGCCCAGTCGCCGAGCACCCAGCCGATCATGATCCACGCCGCCGACACGCCCGTCTTGTAGGTCTCGCCGATCAGCCCGACGAACATGAAGCCGCTGTTGTTGGTCGAGACGGCAGAGAGCGCGGCGAGCCACGGATGCACGTCGCGGCTGGCGATGAGGTAGTCGTCAGCCGTGGCCTTGGCGCGGCGCGCCGAGAGCACGCCGATGACGACGAAGAGCGCCAGGAAGAAGAGGAAGCTGATGATGACGGGCGTCATTGGCTTTCCACAGAGTACTTGGCATTCGCTGCGGCCTGCTACCCTTGCAGCCGGTGAACCGCACGACCTTCACGGGGGCGCTGCTTCTGCTCGGGCATCTCGGCGCCGTCGCCGCAGCCGTCGCGGGCGCGTGGATCGCCGCCCTCGCGACGCTGCTCGCGACTCACGCGTTGTTTCTGCTCGGCACGCTGGTCGCGAACAGCCCGCTGTTCGGCCCGGTGATGCGCAGCTTCGAGACGCCGCGCCGCGAGGTGTGGCTGACCATCGACGACGGCCCGGATCCGCGCACGACGCCGGCGCTGCTCGACTGCCTCGCTGCCGCCGGCGCCAAGGCGACGTTCTTCGTGGTCGGCGAGCGCGCCGCGCGCGCGCCCGAGCTCGTCGAGCGCATACGCGCCGAAGGCCATGCCGTGGCCGACCACACGCGTACGCACCCGCACGCCACGTTCTGGGCGGCGCTGCCGTGGCGCCTGCGCCGCGAGATCGCGCCCGACGCGCGGCTGTTTCGCTCGCCGGTGGGCATGAGCAACTGGTTCGTGCACGCGCTGCTGCGCCGGCGAGGCACCGTGCTCGTCGGCTGGTCGGTGCGCGGGCTCGATGGCATCAACACGCCGCGCGCGCAGGTCGTCGCGCGCATCGAGCGTGGCGTCGCGCCGGGGGCGATCCTCGCGCTGCACGACGCGTACGACGCCGAGCGCCGCGGCTACGCGCCGAGCGACGTGATCGCCGACGTGCTCGCGGCGCTCGAGCGCCGCGGCTATCGGGCCGTGGTGCCCGAGCCGAACACGCTGCGCCCTGCAGCCGTATCGTCGGCGGTATGATCGGCGCATGTCGCGCATCATCGTCACGCTCGCCCTCGTCTTCGTCTGCGCCGCCTGCTCCGACAGTGCGTCGAACGCAGATGCCAAATCACCGACACCCGACGGCGGCGGTGACGCCGCGCGCGACAGCGCCGCGGACGCGCCCGCGCGCGAAGCGGGGGCCGATGTCGGTGCCGAGGCGGTGCCGCCCGCACCCGACGGCCCGCGCCCCGACTACAACGCGGCGCCCAATCCCAAGCTCGCCGGCCTCGGCGACGGCGACGCCATCGACCTCGGCGCGTTCGGCTGCACCAGCCCGGGCGCGGGCGACGGCACGTGCACGCGCGTGACCGACTACAGCGGCTTCACGTTCGACCCCAACAACCACCAGTTCCTGATGTTCGGCGGCGGTCACTCCACGACCATGACCGACAGCGTGTTCGCCTTCGATCTCGCCTCGAGCCTCACCTGGAAGGAGCTCTACGCGCCCACGCCGTGCAGCCAGATGGTCGCCTCGAACCTCGACCCCACCACGGGCGCGTGGAAGGCGGGGCCCGCCGGGCCGTATCCGCGCCCGCTCGCCGCGCACACCTACGACCTGCTCGCCTTCGCGCCGGCTCAAAACGCGTTCGTCTTGATCAGCCGGCTATTCAACGGCGGCTATTGCAGCAGCGTCGGCAACGACGTCGGCGGCCCGGTCGCCCACTTCGACCTCGGCGCCAACACGTGGTCGTTCAGCAGCGTCTCGGCCGCCTCGGGCAGCAACATCGACGCCGCGGAGTATGACCCCGTCTCCAAGAAGATCCTGATCTTCGGGCGCAGCGGGCTCGGCTACTACGACCCGGCACAACGCAGCTGGTCGCTCGCCGTCAGCACTTACAACGGCGACAAGCTCAAGACCTCACAGGGCGCGGATGCCGACATGAACGCGCTCGGCTACGCCAACCACATGGTCTACTTGCCGTCCACCGACACGTTCTACTACTTCGTGCGCGGGGGAGGCGACGTCTACGCGCTGAAGCTCGATCGCACCGACCTGACCAAGTCGACCCTCGACCGCGTGACGACGAGCGGCAGCGCGCCGACACACGGCGAGCCAGGCTACGCGGTGGACACCCAGAACAACATCATCGGCGGCGCCGTCAAAGACAGCATGTTCTACGTGTTCGATCCCGCAGGCGCGAGCTGGAGCGCGCACGCGCTCGGCGGCTCGCCCGGCACGCAGGCCTTCCACGCCATCGGCTACGATCCCGTCAACAACGTCTTCATCTTCATCACCGACGGCAGCTCCGGCGCCCACACCTGGGCCTTCCGCTACAAAAACTAACTAGCGCGCGCGTTATCCACCTGAAGCGGGTCGTGCAGGCGCTTTGTCTGCGCTCGTGCCGCAGCTCGGCTTGTAGCCCATCGCGCAGGCCTTGGCCTCGAGCGCAGCGGCGCGCTTGCTGTCGCGCGCGACACCGCGACCGAGCCTGTAAAGTTGCGCGAGGAAGTTGCAGCCAATGGCCGACGAGCGCAGGCAGGCTGCGCGAACAAGCTGCACGCCCGTCGCCACGTCGCGCTCGACACCGAGGCCATCGATCAGCAACCCACCGAACAGCATGCAGCCGTCCTTGCTCTTCAGCCGGCAGCTGAGGCGCGCCAGCTCGGCGGCCTTCGTGTTGTCGCGTGCGACGCGTTGGCCGGCCATTAGCTCGACCGCAGCGCGGTCACAGGCGCGCGACTCGCCGCGCCGACAGGCGTGCACGAGCAGCTTGACGCCATACGCGGGCCGATCGCGGAGCGCGTTCTTGCCGGCGACCAGACACGCGTGGGCAGACATCGGCCGGCACGCGTCGACGGTTTGACAGGCGCCGATCGCCGCGCCGGTGACCGCGGAGAGCAGCAGCGGCAGCGCGATCGCGAGCCAGGTCGGCACTGCTCGGCGCGGTCGTCCCACTGCGACGGCGGCGGCGACCCACTGTGCGCCGCGCTCGCCGTCCCCCGCTGCTCCGACAACAACCTCTGGAAGCTCGATACGTTTTCCCATGGCTCACCACCTGTGGGCGCAGGCTGGAGCAAGCGCTGCGCCAAGCTGCGCGCTGAGGGTTTGTCATCGGCGCCAGCCGGTGTATGAATACCCCGCAAGGAGCCTTCGCAGATGCAGTACGACAGCCTGTCGGCCATAGATTCCAAGCGATTCGACGTCGTCATCGCTGGCGGCGGCCTCGCCGGTTTGACCCTCGCGCGCCAGCTGCGGCAGCAATTCCCCGAGCTCGAGGTCGCCATCGTCGAGAAGACGGCGCGCCCGCTGCCCACGGCGGCGCACAAGGTTGGCGAGTCGAGCGTCGAGCTCGGCTCGCTTTATCTCGAGAGCCTCGGGCTCGGCGAATATCTGCAGCGCCACCATCTGCTCAAGTTCGGGCTGCGTTTCTTCCCGGGCGGCGGCGAGCTGCCCATCGAGCAGCGCTGCGAGATCGGCCCCAGCGCCGAGCCGATCGTTCGCTCCTATCAGATCGATCGCGGCACCTTCGAAAACGACGTGCGCGCGATGGTCGAGCAAGACGGCGTGACGTTGATCGAGGGCGTGCGCGTGCGTGACGTCGCGCTTCGCGAGGGCGACGAAGACCACGTCGTCACGCTCGCGCGCCGCGAAGAGCAAGGCGGCCCCGGCGGACGCGACGACGAGCAGTGCCAGCTGCTGGCGCGCTGGTTTGTCGACGCAACCGGGCGCGTGGCGCTGCTGCGCAAGCGTCTCAAGCTCACGCGGGGCACCAATCACCAAGCCAACGCGAGCTGGTTCCGCGTCGACAGCAAGCTCGACATCAACGACATGGTCGCGCCCGACGCCGCCGACTGGCACAAGGTGCCCACCGGCGACCAGCGCTGGCGTTCGACGAACCACCTGATGGGCGAAGGCTACTGGGTCTGGATCATCCCGCTGTCGTCGGGCAAGACCAGCATCGGCGTGGTCGTGCACGACAGCGTGCACGAGTTCGAGCACGTGCGCTCGCTCGAGCAGACGCTGGCGTTCATCGCCGAGCACGAGCCCGTGCTGGCGCGCGCGCTCGAGAACCTCGAGGTGCTCGACTTCCGCTGCCTGCACGGCTACAGCCACAACGTCGGGCGCGCCTGGTCGGCGGATCGCTGGGCGATGGTCGGCGAGGCCGGCGCCTTCGCTGATCCGCTCTACAGCCCGGGCACCGACTTCATCGCGTTCGCCAACTCGTTCACCACCGAGATGGTGCGCTGCGACCAGCGCGGCGGCGACCTCAAGCGCCGCGCACAGGCGCTCAACCTGCAGTACCGCGCGCTGCTCAACGGCACGGTAGACCTCTTTCGCGACGCGGCGCCGATCTACGGCCACGCGCGCGCCATGCGCACCAAGGTCTACTGGGACAACTTCGCCTACTGGTGCTTCCCCTGCCAGTACTACGTACAGAGCATCTACAAGCTCGAGGGCGCCGACCACTCGCCGTTTTCCGACGTCGGCATCCGCTTCGTCGAGCTGTCGGGCTACATGCAGAAGCTGATGCGCCACTGGGCTGTGGCAGCGCCGGAGGCGCCACCGCCTGGCTTCGCGCCGGTGCCCTCGTTTCCGTCGATCCTCGTCGACGTTCACGTGGCGCTACAGGACAAGATGACGCCCGAGCAGACGCTCGAGTACATGCGCTCGCGCGCAGAGGAGGGCAACGAGCTGGCCTCCGAGCTCTTGCTGCGGCTGGTCTACGATCTGGGCGAGCAGAAGGCGCGCGCGATGTTCGACGAGCTCGGCGTCGGCGACTGGAAGCTGCGCGTGCCGCGCGCGCAGCTCGAGGCGCACAAGGCTATCGGGCTCGCGCGCCGGCGCGCGGTCTCGCTGACGGTGCGCGACGTCGACCGCTGCCTCGGCCGCACCGTCAAGAACACGAGCGACGAGGTCGTGGCCGAGCTGATGGCGCCGCTGCTCGCCGATGAAGCACCGGTGACAACGCGCGACTCGGCGAGCCTGTTTCGCGTGACGGCGCGCCAGTAGCGTTTCGGATCGATGGTCTCGCCGCGCAGAACGCCCGACGACGCCGTCGTCGACCCCGGCGAGCAGCTGCTGCGCATCATCGGCGGCAAGTGGCTCGCGGCCGCGGTGTCAGCGGCTGCCGAGCTGCGGCTCGCCGAAGCGCTCAGCGACGGCCCGCGTGCCGTCGACGCGCTGGCCGGCGAGCTCGCGTGCGATGCCGACGCGCTCTCTCGATTGGTGCGCGTGCTATGCGGCGTAGGCGTGCTGGCGGCACAACCCGATCACACCGTGTCGCTCACGCCGCTCGGCGAGAAGCTGCGCCGCGACGAGCTGGGCGACCTCGCCGTCTACACCGGCGCGCCGTTTTCGTGGAACCCCTGGTCACAGCTGGCGAGCGCGATCCGCAGCGGCCGCTCGCCGTTCGCGCTCGAGCACGACATCGAGCTGTTTGACTACCTCGACCGCGAGAGCGAGCACGGCCGCGTCTACCAGCACGCCATCGACGCCTTCACGCGACGCGAGGCGCGCGCGCTCGCCGAGGCGTTCGACTTCTCGCGCGTGGAGCGCGTGGTGGACGTGGGCGGCGGCGTCGGCACGGCGCTCGTGGCGCTGCTCGAGGCCTATCCCGAGCTGCGCGCGACGCTGCTCGAACGACCGGCGGTCGAGCGTGAAGCGCGCGCGGTGCTCGACGCTGCGGGCGTCGGCGATCGCTGCGACTTCGTCGGCGGCGACTTCTTCGCTTCGCTGCCGCGCGGCGCCGACGCGTACATCGTGATGCACATCGTGCACAACTGGGACGACCCGCGCGCCGCGAAGGTCCTCGAAAACTGCGTCGAGGCGATGAACGACGACGGCCGCGTGCTCGTCATCGAGGGCACGCTGCTACCCGGAAACCGGCCCGACGCGATCCGCCTGCTGGACCTCGAGATGCTGGTGCTCGGCGGCGGCGGGCGCGAGCGCTCCAAGCCCGAGCTGCGCCGCCTGTTCAATGGAGCCGGCTTGACCATCGAGTCGTCGAGCGACCTCGCAGGCACCACGCGGCTGTTCGTGCTGCGCAAGCGCTAGGCGCTGGGCTGGAAGAACCGCGCCGGCGGATCGTATGATGCGCTCAGCGGAGGGGTGTGTCGTGGGACTACTGCGGTATTTGGTTCAGGGCTTCGGTTGGCGTCTGGGCGAAGAAGCTGCCCAGGAGACGATCAACAAGCTGCGCGAGGACGAGCGCGCCGAGGCGCAACGCCGACAGCAGGCGACCGACCCGCGCGTGATTCGACGCGCCGAGCGGCAGGCCGCGCGTGAGGCCAAACGCGCGGCCAAGCAGGCGGCAAAGGCGCAGCGGGAGCGCGAGCGGCGCATCGAAGACGAGCTCGCGGCGCTCAAGAAGAAGGCCGATCAGTAGCGCAACATGCGCATAGCCTTCGACGATCCGGCCGTCGCCGAGGCCTTCGCCGCCTTCGGTGATGACGTGCGCGACCGGCTGCTCGAGCTACGACAGCTGATCTTCGAGACGGCGCGTGCGACGGCGGCCGTCGGTGCGCTGAGCGAGTCGCTCAAGTGGGGGCAGCCGAGCTACGCGCCTACGAAGGCGCGCATCGGCAGCCCCGTGCGTCTCGGCGTCTGCGAAGGCGAGGCTACGCTGTTCTTCCACTGCCAGACGAAGCTCGTCTCGTCGTTTCGCCTGCAGCACGGCAACGCGCTGCGCTTCGAAGGCAACCGCGCCGTGGTCGTTGGTCAGACACAGCCGCTACCTCGCCAGGCGCTCGCAGACTGCATCGCCACCGCCCTGACCTATCACCTGCGCCGCTAGCGCGAGGCGCTAGCTACAGACGGCCTTGTTGCTGTCGGTGCAGACGCACCTCGTGTCTTGCTTCCAGGTGCCGGCGGTGCAAACCAGATACACCTCGCCACGGCACGCCGTGTCGTTGGCGATGTCACAAGGTCCACCCTCGCGTGGCTCGTCGCCACCGTTGCAGCCCGCCGCGAAGAGCAGCGTCAGCGCGAGCGCGCAGCACACCGCCAGCTGTACGATCCGCACCAGTCGAGTCACGGCACCCACCTTTCCACGCGTGTTTGCTCCAAGCGTCACGAGAGTATCGCAACGCCCGGCGGCATGTGGACTGCCTTCGTTGTCGACTCCGCTCACATCGAGGCGAGGATCGGCAAGGCGTAGGCTGCGAGACTGTCGCCGCCGTGGTACGAGGCCCGCATGCGCTTCATCACCTGCTCTAGGTCTGCGCGCTTGCACACGATGGTAACGGCCATTCCAGAGCTGCGGAACTTGGGCGTGTCGCCGTTCTTGAGATACAGGCGCGAGCGGTCGAACATATCGCACTGCGAAGCGAGCCCTTCTTTGAGCAGCGTCCAGCACATCTCCCGAAGGTCGCTGTCGAACCCGGTGGCAAAGATCATCGCGCGCTCTTGTTGATCAGTCATCGCTTCCAGCATCTCACAGCCAACATCGGAGCGCCCTCATGCGCGAATCGCCATCCAAAGGCAAACCGAAGCTGCTCTCGGGGGGCAATCCTCAGATCGCCAAGGCTGACGGCGACGCACCCGTGCAGCAATACATCGCGGCGATGCCCGGCTGGAAGCACGCCGTCGGCAAGCGCCTCGACGAGCTCGTCGTGGCCACCGTGCCCCACGTCCAGAAGGCCATACGCTGGAACTCGCCCTTCTACGGCATCGACGGCCGCGGCTGGTTCCTGTCGTTTCACTGCTTCACCAAGTACGTCAAGCTGACCTTCTTTCGCGGCGCCACGCTACACCCGCTGCCCCCCATCGCAGCCAAAGACCCCGACGCGCGCTACCTGCACGTCAGCGAAGCAGACCCGCTCGACGAAGAGGCGTTCGTCCGCTGGGTCGAGCAAGCCGCCAAGCTCGACGGCGCACCGCTGTTCTAGTGCGCTACAGCACTGAACGCCCGCGAAGCGGCGCTGGCGGGGCGGAGCGGGGCGGGGCGGGGCGCGAGCGTGGGGGGACGCCTCGTGCGTTGGTGGCCAGGGCGCGTTCGGGCGCGGCTGGGCTGAAACGG
>JAGQIK010000627.1 GCA_020431405.1 Myxococcales bacterium | reverse complement strand
TCATCGAGCAGGAGCTCGGGCGCAACCTCGCCGCGCGCGTCGACCAGCGCGGCCATCGGCTGCTGGCGGTGGTCAACTTTTGGCTCGGCGTCTGTCAGTGGGCCGCCGGCGACCCGCAGCGCGCCACCGCCAGCTTCGTGCGTTCGGCGCAGCTTCCCGGCGCGCCGACGCCCGACGGCAAGCTGCTGCCGCCGTCGCTGGTGCGTCACTACCGCAAGGCCGTGGCCGCACCGCGCGAGCAGACCACCTGCCAGCTCGACGCGTCGGTGCGCGCCGAAGACCTGCTCGTCGATGGCAAGGGGCCGACCCTTCGCGGCGGCGCGCTCGACGTGCCGGCTGGCACGCACTACGTCGTCTTGCGCGGGCGCTGTCCGGCCGGCGCGACCGGCTGCGTCGCCGGCGCGCGCTCGATGCGCCTCGAAGCGCGCGGCATGGGCTGTCGCGTGCGACGCCCGTCGGCGCCGGCGCGCTCGGCGCTGGTCTGCATCAACGGACGCGAGGCCGCCGACGCGAGCTTCGTCCGCGACGTCGCGCGCGAGGGGGATCTCGCAGGCGTGGTGGTGGTCAGCCGCGCCGCCGACAAGATCGCGCTGCGCGTGCTCGAGCGCGGCCGCAGCAGCTTTCGACGCGAGCTGGTGAGCGACATCCTGCCGGCGCGGGGCAAAGACGCGGCCGCCGTGGTGCGCGGCTCGCTGAGCCTTTTGCTCGGCAGCGTGCAGGGCGCGACGGTCGACGACGGCGACGGCGACGGCAGCGGCAACGGCCGGCGCGCGGGCGCCGGGCGCGACGCGTGGTACCGTAAGTGGTGGATCTGGACCATCGTCGGCGTCGCGGCGGCGGCCACCATCACCGGCATCGCCGTCGGAGTAGCGAGCGGAACCGATCGTGTCGATATCGTCTTTAGTCCTTAGGACGCTCGCGGTCGCGACGCTCGTCGTGATGCCCGCGGTGTTGGGCGCTTGTGGCGAGACGGTGTCCATCGACGTGCGCATGGGCGCGTGCTCGGAGAGCGCCTACGCCGGGCTGCAGAGCCTCGACGCGGTGCTCAAGCGCGACGACGGCGCCAGCTGGCTGCCGCCGTGCGTACCCACGTCGCAGCAGATCGTGACCACCGACGATCTGTCGCAGGCGCTGGCCAGCTCGTTCACGTTTCGCGACGTGCCGGCGGGCGGCACCTGGACGCTGGTGGTCAAGGGCTTCTCCGACACGCGCTGCCTGACGCCGCTGTTCTGTGGATCCACGACCGGCTTTTCGTTGCCGCCGGCTGGCCCCGTGGTGGTGGAGATCAACTGTCCGCCTCAGTTTCCGCTCGAGGCCTACAAGAAGTGCACGCGCGAGTAGCGCCGCCGCGAGCGGCGCGCTCATGACAGCTGCGCGCGGATCTTCTCCTGCCACAGCTCGCGCCGGTCGAGCACGAAGCGCTGCCGCTCGCCGTTCTTGAGGTTGATCGCCAGCGACGTCGGTGACAGCGGAATGCCGAGCGTCCGCGTCCAGCACAGCTCGGCGCCCTCGATGTCGGCGAGCTCGATCTCGAGCGGCGGGTCGCGCACGTCGCTCCAGTTGGCGCAGAACACCAGCCGCTGCGTGGTCAGATGCAGCCAGCCACCGATCTTGCTGCCGCGGTGCAGGTTGGCTGCTCCCTGGTGAACCAACATCTCGCCGGGCCGAAGCATCGGCGGTCCCGCGCTCGAGGACGACATTGGAAGATCCCTCCTACGCGCGGTTTAAGCAGTTACCGAGCCAAGCAGGCGCGGCGCGCGGAGGGCGTGTGGATGCTGGAGTTAGGCGCTACGCCGCCGCGAAGGGCGGCCTTCGATGCAGCCGTGGCGCTTACACAAAGGTGTTGCGGGGGCGCTACGCCCGGCGGCGCCGCGGGATGGCCAGCAACAGCAGGCCGAGAAGCCCCAGCGCCACCGGCACGAAAGGCGCGGCACTGAGCGATGAAGCACTGGCCGGCGAGGAGCCGTAGGTGCAGCCACCGCCGCTCTCGCCGTTGTTGTTGGGGTTGCTGCCCGCCTGCGCGGCACAGGCATATTTGCCGCTGCCAGCCGGTACGCAGTCGAATGCGCCCGGACAGCCGGAGGTGGGCTGACACAGCTCGGTGCAGTAGCGCGATCCGTCGCCGCCGCTGCCGCAGATCTTGCTGTTGCAGTCCTCGTTCTTGGTGCAGCCGGCGCCGAGGGCGCCCGGCGTCGGACCGCTGGCGATGCAGGCACCCTTGTCCGAGTCCTTCACCGAGGCGCACGAGTAGCCGGTGGGGCAGGGGTCGGCGCTCGAGCAGTACTGCGTGCAGGCCTTGCCCGCCGAGGTCGAGCCGCACAGGCCGCTCTCGCACTCGGCGTGCGTGGCGCAGCCATCGCCGAGCTGCTTTTTGGTCTGCGGCGTGGTGGGGTTGGTGCTGCCGCCCGCGTCGGGCACGCACAGACCGCCGACG
>JAGQIK010000626.1 GCA_020431405.1 Myxococcales bacterium | reverse complement strand
TGACGACCTTCACGCGCAAGCACGAGTGGGAGAACAAGAGCGGCGAGGTCAACGCCACCGTGCGCCAGCTGCACGAGTACGGCTTCCGCACCAGCTTCTGGACGCGCAGCTCGGCCGACGGCCGCTACGTCGGCAACGGCGGCGGCACCGCGGGGCGCTCGACGATCACCGACCTGATCAAGGGCCTCGACATCAAGGTCGACGCCTCCTACGACCCGGGCTTCTTCCCCGACAACTCGGGCTTCGTCTTCCAGGGTACGGGCAACGGCGCCGGCTTCTGCACGATGGCGCTGCTCGACGCCGGGCCGACGGAGATCACGTTCAACGAGCCCGAGTGCGTCGGCGTGCGCGGCGTGGCGCTCTATCAGCACGTGGGCGCCGGCCTCGGCGGCGGCGACTACTTCGTCATCAACAGCCAGTTCGTCAGCGACAACGGTGGTCACGGCACCACGCTGAGCGATCCACGCGCGACGTTCGGGCCGGGATCGAAGATCAAGATCACGCCGATGCTCTTCGACGGCACCAACTACAAGCCGCTCGAGCCGATCTCGCTCGAGACGCCTTACGAGGGTGACTCGGTGCTCTCGCCGTCGAGCACGATGCTCGCGGCGCGCCTCGCCGGCCCCGAGTCGAAGCAGATCGGCTACGTGCTGCGCAAGGTCATCGCCACGCCGGCCGGCAGCAACTACGCCGTCTCGGTGCCGCAGACCGGCCGCATCTGCCTCAAGGGCGCCAAACCGAACTTCTCGTTCGACGAGCGCTTCATCGTCACGCACCACTACCTCGAGGAAGGTGACTGGGCCTCGCGCGGCTTCGCGTCGGCCGACGATCCCGCGTTCAAGGCGCTGCGCGACAAGGGCGTCTCGGACATCTACATCGCCGATCTGCTGACGGGCAAGAAGGTGCGCGTGACGAACATGCCCGCTGGCGTGTACGCGCTGTTCCCGCACTTCCGCTCGGACGGCTGGTTCTACTTCAGCGTGCGCGACAGCAACGACAACAAGGAGTACCTCGCCGCCAGCGACGCCGCGCTGCGGCTGGCCAAGTAGCGGGGCCGTCACGTGCGCACGCCGGGAAAACGTGTTCACCTGCTCGCGCTGCTCGGGGCGCTGCTCGGCGCCGTCGCCTGCGGCCCGTCTGAAAAGTCCACGGGCGTAGGCGCGGCCGGCGACTTTCCGGTCCAGCCGGGCGGCGGCAAGACCGACGTCGCGGGTCGCCGCATCATCGGCGTCGCTTCGCCGTACCCGGCCGACCCGTCGCTCGCCGCGCGTCAGAACGAGCTCGACCAGCGCATCGATCTGCGGCGCGAGACGGCCTGGGACATCGTCGCCAGAGTGCTCGAGCCGGTGCCGCTGGTCGAGCCGCGCCTCGCCGACGATCCCGCGGCGCTGCCGCGTATCGCGCGCTGGCAGACCTGGTACAGCAAGGACGACTTCTCGCGCATGTTCAAGAAGCTCTACCGCGACCTCGGCACCGATGGCCGCAAAGCGCGCGCGCCGTTTTCGGACGAGGCGCTGTCGAGCATCTTCCGCTGGAACGCCACCGCCCTCGACGAGACACCGTCGTGGCCGCTCGAGCGCTACCTCGACTACGTCAAAGGCCTCGACGAGCAGGTCGACTTCGATGGCGTGGGCGGAGACTTCCGCATCGCCTACAGCCCGGCGACGATGATGCACTGGCTGCGCAACTACCGCCGCGTGCTCGAGTGCGCGAAGAACAAGACGCAGTTCGAAGCGGGCGCCGAGCCCGTCGACGCCAAGAACCACGCCGGATGTCTCGACTCGGAGTTCCCCACCGACGCGGCGCTGGTCAAGGCGCAGTGGTTCCGCTCCGACTTCGGCATGCAGCTTCCGAGCTACGACACGACGCCCGAGTCGCTGCAAGTGCGCCTCGGCCCCGACGGCAGCAAACAGTGGGGCCCCGGCGACAGCCAGGCGGATCCCGACGCGACCAAGGCGCACACGGTTCGCTTGCGAAACGGGTCGCGCTACCGCCTCGGCGCGCTGCACATCGTGACCAAGGAGCTGCGCCACTGGGTTTGGATCACGCTGTGGTGGTCACCGCAGCCCGACGGCGGCTTCGGCGCCGATCGCCCCGAATCGATCCGCAAGCTCGGCGGCGCGTGGAGCAACTACAACATGTGCGTCGTCACCGACTACACCGAAGGCGACGAGGATCCGGTCGGGCGCTTTCGCGACAAGTACCCGCAGCTGTCCGCCGCGCTCGCCGCGGTGCAGGCCGGCAAAGGGCAACCCACGTGGTGCAGCAACGGCTACGTCGAGCGCGGTCGGGGCAACGCCAACACCAACTGCATCGGCTGTCACCAGCACGCCGGCACCGGCGCGCGCACGCGCGACATCATCGACAGCGAAGCCTTCCCGCACAACGGCCGCACGCAGCTGCGGCAGAACTTCCCCGGCGACTACGCCTGGTCCTTCGACCGCGGCGACAACATCAGCCGCTTCATCTTCGCCGAGGCGCAGTACTACGACTCGTTCGAGCAGTAGGCGGCGCTCGTTCGGCCGGAGCTAGTTGCCGTTCTAGTTGCCGCCCGTGCTCGTGCTAGCCGCGCTGCCGTTGGCGCCCGTTCCGCGGCGCGTGTTGCGCAGCTGCTCGAGCCGCGCGCCGAGGTCGAACTTCTGCACGCGATAACGCATCTGATCGCGGTTGAGGCCGAGCAGCTGTCCGGCTTGCGTGAGGTTGCCGCGCGTGCGGTCGAGCGCCTGCAGAACGAGGCTGCGCTCGACGTCGTGAACATCGACGCCCTGGTCGGGCAGCGGGTATTGCGGCGTCGGGCAGGGCGACGCGTCGCGCCGCGGCGGGGGGGCGCCGCCGCTCGGTGGATCGAGGTGAGACGCCTCGATGGTGTCGCTGTCTCCCGCGCGCAGCATCGCGCGCTCGATGGTGTTGCGCAGCTCGCGCAGGTTGCC
>JAGQIK010000625.1 GCA_020431405.1 Myxococcales bacterium | reverse complement strand
GCGCGCCGCTCGCGCCCGCCACGAAGGGCGCGGTCAAACGCTTCCAGCGCCGCTTCGGCGGACGCGTCGCGCCGCTTCACACCGCGCGGCTGATCCGCGGCTTTGGCGAGATCGTGATCACCGCGCCGTCGCCGCAGGCGCAGTTGTTTCTCGATGGCCGCTACGTCGGTCGCGGGCAACGCAAGGTGCTACGGCGCATTCCGGTGGGGCGTCACCGCGTCCACATCGTGATCAACGGCAAGCGCTCGCCTCATCGCGACCTCACGCTGGTCAAGGACAAGCGCGCCGCCGTCAGCTTCTGATCGCGCGCCTCCTCTTGTATGGGGGGCCGCATCGTGCACAATAGTCAGTGTCACCGCACTGTTACGCGGAAGACGCCGGCGATCGACCTCTAGCCCGAGAGGGATGGGGCGGTCAGCCAACGGTGTCGCAACGCCGCGGGGCAGCTGCAGCCCAACCACGCGATGCGCCTGGATCGCCAGCCGACGGCGACCGGGACGAGGAGCGAATCGATGTCGAAGCACTCGGAGAGCACCCGAGTCACCGTCCCCGCCCTTCAGAAGATGAAGCGCGCGGGCAAGCCCATCACGATGCTGACCTGCTACGACGCGACGTTCGCGCGTCTGCTCGACGCGTGTGACGTCGACGTGCTGCTGGTCGGCGACTCGCTGGGCATGGTGATCCAGGGCGAGGACAACACGCTCGGCGTGACCCTCGAGCACGTCATCTACCACACCCGCGCCGTGCTGCGCGGCACCGAGCGCGCGCACGTCGTCGCGGACATGCCGTTCATGTCCTATCAGACCTCCGACGAAGAGGGGCTGCGCAACGCGGGCCGGTTGATCAAGGAGGGCGGCGCGCACTCGGTGAAGATCGAAGGCGGGCGCCGTCACGCCAGCCTCGTGCGGCGCCTCACCGAGGTCGGCATCCCGGTGATGGGCCATCTCGGTCTCACGCCGCAGTCGGTCAACGCCTTCGGCGGCTACAAGGTGCAAGGGCGCCGGCGCGAGCAGTCGCGCGTGCTCGTCGAGGATGCCCTCGCGCTGCAGGACGCCGGCTGCTACGCGATCGTGCTCGAGGCCGTGCCGCGCGACGTGGGGCGCCACATCAGCGAGACGCTCGATATCCCCACCATCGGCATCGGCGCCGGCCCCGACTGTGACGGCCAGGTGCTCGTGATCTACGACCTGCTGGGCATGGACGAGGCGTTCAAGCCCAAGTTCGTCAAGCGCTTCGACTCGCTCGCGGGGCGCATCCGCCGCGCGGTCGGCGAGTACGTCGAAGAAGTGCGCGCGCGCGCCTTCCCCGACGAAGAGCACAGCTTCGCGCGCAGCGCCAAGAAGGCCAAGGCCAGCGCGAGCGACGACGAGCCGAGCGCACCGGCGCAGGGCAAAGCGGTCTCGGCGGTCGCTGCTGCCGGCGGCGATGACGACGACGACAACGACGACGACAAGCCGCGACTCGCCGAGACGATCCCGCTCTATCCGGGCGTTCGCGGCAAGTAGGGCGCGACCGTGCTGCGTCTGCTCGAAGCGCCGGCGGCGCTGCGCGACGCCTGCGACGAGGCGCGCCGCGCAGGTCGCCGCGTCGGCTTGGTGCCGACCATGGGATACCTGCACGACGGTCATCTCTCACTGCTGGCGCGGGCGCGGCAGGCGGTGGGCGAAGCCGGCCTGGTGGTGGTTTCGATCTTCGTCAACCCGACGCAGTTCGGCCCTGGCGAAGACCTCGAGCGCTACCCGCGCGACCTCGACGGCGACGTCGCAAAGTGCGAGCAGTCGGGCGCCGACCTGGTCTTCGCGCCGCCCGAGGACGCGATGTACGCCGCCGACGCCGAGACCTTCGTCGATGTGGAGCGCATCAGCCGCGGGCTGTGCGGTGACCACCGCCCCGGTCACTTTCGCGGCGTGTGCACCGTCGTCAGCAAGCTCTTCAACATCGTCGGCCCTTGCGCCGCGGTCTTTGGCGCAAAGGACTACCAGCAGCTGGCGGTGATCCGGCGCATGACGCGCGATCTGTTTCTGCCGGTGGAGATCATCGGCGCGCCCATCGTGCGCGAGGTCGACGGCCTCGCCATGAGCTCGCGCAACGCCTACCTCACGGCCGAGCAGCGCCGCGTGGCGCCGGCCCTGCATCGCGCGCTGAGCGCCGCGCGCGCGCGCGCGCGTATCTCCGGCGAGCCGACGAGCGTCGCCGACGTGATCGCCGAGGCGCGCGCGCTGCTCGATCGCGAGCCGGCGCTGGCCGTCGAGTACCTCGAGGTGCGCGACGCCGAGACGCTGCAGCGAGTAGAGACGGCGACGCCCGACCGCGTGGTGATGCTCGTCGCCGCGCAGCTCGGCAGCACGCGCCTCATCGACAACCTGCTGCTGTAGTAGGATCGCCGTCTGATGGTGGGGCGGAGCTGGTATTGCGTGCTGCTGGTGTTGCTCGCTGTGGTGGCGTGCAGCGAGCGTCCGGTGGGCGACGGAAGCGGGACGGGCACGGGCACGGGCACGGGCACGGGAACGGGCAGCGGCACAGCAGCCGAGCCCGACTGGTGTGCGAGCGACGTCTGTCCGACAGACTGCGTCGCCGGCGGCGCCGCCTGCTCGCCGCCTTCGCTAGGCAGGCTCACGCTCGATCGAGACGGCGACGGCCTCGACGACGACCGCGACAACTGCCCGGCGGTGAGCAACAAGGCCCAGGCGGACGGCGATGGCGACGGTGTCGGCGACCTCTGCGACAACTGCACGCAGGTGGCCAATGCCGACCAGCAGGACAGCGACGGTGACGGCATCGGCGACGCCTGCGATCGCGATCGCGACAACGACGGCATCGAAGACACCGCCGACAACTGCCCCGGCGTCGCCAACTCGGCGCAGCGCGACGTCGACGGCGACGGCAAGGGCGACCTCTGCGACGACGACGCGGACGGCGACGGCGTGCCCAATGTGAAGGACAACTGCCCGCTTGGTGCCAACGCATCGCAAGGGCCGCCGCCGCCCGGCGCCACCTGCACGCGCGACACCGACAACGACGGCATCGCCGACCACCTCGACAACTGCCCGACCGTCGCCAACACGCCGCAAGGCGACAGCGACGGCGATGGCATCGGCGACGCGTGCGATACGGATCAGGACGGCGACGGTGTCGTCAACCTCGTCGACAACTGCCCGAGCGCGTCCAATGCCAACCAGAGCGATCTCGATCGCGACGGCAAGGGCGACGTGTGCGACAGCGGGACCTGCTACGCGTTCCCGTACGGCGGCAACGCGTGCACGACGGTGCTGCCGAGCTCCAAGCTCGAGGTCATCGTCGGCGTCTTTCGCGACCTCGCGCCGGGTCAGCGCGCGTGGCTCGGGTTCATCGTCAACCGCACCAAAGCCGTGCGCTACGCCTGGCGCGTGACAAAACGGCCGCCCGGCGCCGGCGTCGCGCTGCACGCCAAGGAGGGCGACTGCGATGACGCCCAGCTTCCGCGCTGCCACGGCGCGGTCGTCACGGTGGACACGCCGGGCGAGTACGCCCTCGAGGTGACGGTCACCGCCGACGGTGGCACGGCCAGCGCCGTGCTGGCTTTGACCGCCAAAGGCTCGGCGGCTTGCATTCCCAAAAGGTGCATCGAGCCGTAGGTCAGGGTTGCGGGAAGTCTTTGATCTCGACCGGCGCGCTCTCGCCGCGGCGAAAGACGTTGACCTTGCCGCAGCGCGCGAAGTGATTCCACGAGCCGTAGGGCGCACCTTGCTGCGAGACGTTGCGCTCCCAGCCGGGGCCATTGGAGATGTAGGACTTGAGCTCGAACCAGCCGTTGACGGTGCGCGAGCAGTCCATCTTCACGTCGAGCATCCAGTAGTGGTGGCCGTAGGTGTTGAGCGGCGTCTCGCCGTAGCCGTCCTTGGCGACCGTCTTCTTGGGGCCCCACTCGGGCGGCCAGCGATCGGTGGTCCACGCCGCCGGGCTGCCCTGCACGTCGCCCTGTCCAGGCTCGGCGCCGTACCAGTCGAGGTAGTGGTCGTAGCCGAGCTGCGCGCGCGCGGTGGTGAGCACGTTCTGGTGCACCATCGGCAGCGCGCACTGGCGGTTATCTTCGGTGCAGTTCTTCCCGAGGTTGTTCTTGGCGTAGTTGTGGTCGATGCCGCCGCGCAGGTACATGTCCTGGCCGGGGCGCGTCTCGCCGTAGATCAGCACCACGGTGCGCTCGAGCGTCGGCTCGGGGAACGGCGCCAGCGCGGCGAGGTCGGCGAGCTTGCCTTCGTAGAGCCAGTCGAGCACGTCGGGGCGTTTGCGCAGCGCGCGCGCCAGCGC
Source organism: Myxococcales bacterium (assembly GCA_020431405.1). Taxonomy (GTDB): domain Bacteria; phylum Myxococcota_A; class Polyangia; genus JAGQIK01. Next base: position 14,766 of record JAGQIK010000625.1, on the reverse strand, counting down.
GAAGGTGTCGGCGGTGCGGTCGATGTGCTCTTTTTTGATCGGCCCCACGGCGAGTAGGTCGACGCGTGGGTGCGCGAGCACGTAGGCGTTGAGCCACTGATCGATGGAGTAGGTGCGTCCGCCGAGCGTCCACTTTTGGCTGATGGCGTGCACGCGCTCGAAGCGCGCGGCGTTTTCCGGCGTGAAGAGCGCCTCGTAGACGTTGCCCCAGTAGCGGTCGTGCAGGGTGTCGAGGCTCTTGGCCACGGCCTTGGCGTTCTGCCAGGCGTCCTTGCCGCCGAGCTCGGGCGTGCCCTTGTCGAGGATCGGAAAGCCGCCCAGCGGCGAGTAGGGCATGATCACGACGCCCTTCTGGAAGTTGGGGTCCATCATCTCGTGGTGCGTGACCTCCACGCCGCCGGAGTGGATCGTGTAGACGCCCGACATCTCGAACAGCGAGAAGTAGGGGCTGTTGATCGTCGGCGGCAGCAGCGCAGGGTTGGCCTTGGCTGCCTGCAGCGCCTCGTTGACGCGCGCCGTGGTCCAGTTGGAGAGGCCGATCCAGGTGTAGTGGTCGCGGATGGCGTGCCCGTCGAGGTGACCGATGTCCTGATAGACGGTGGGGTCGGAGAGCGCCTCGAGGATCACCTGCGCCGGGGTCTGCGTGCGCGGGTTGCTGGCGTCACCGAAGGTGCGGTCCTGATAGTCGACGAAGCGGATGTCGTCGCGGTGCATCAGGTAGAAGTCGATGTGGCCGAGGTTGGGGCGGCTCCAGCGCAGCTCCTCGGCGATGTTGCGCACGATGTCCTTGCGGCTGCCGTGAAGGCGACTGTCGTAGCTGCCGGGGCCGAGGTCGAAGGGAAAGCCGCCCTTGCTGAGCACGTGCAGCTTCAGCGACGGGTCCTGCTGGCGGCGATCACGCAGCCACGCGCCGAGGGTGTTCTCGATGCCCTCGACGTAGATCGGCGAGGTGTCGAACAGGTTGATGCCCTTCTGAACGGCGTAGTCGAGCATGCGACGGGCGCCGAGCTTGCGCTGCTCGGGCGCGTCGGGCTGCTGGCCCTCGGGGAAGCCCCACTGCTGCCAGAGGTTGCCCAGGTGGTCTGTGCCCATCACCAGGCGCGAGATGCACTTGCACGTAGAGCCGCCGCTGCCGTCGGGCCCGCAGACGCTGATGTACTCCATCGCCGGGTTGGGCCCCTGGCAGGCCTGCCCTGGCGTGTCTCTTTGCCGCCCGGCGGCGGCGTGCCCGTGCTGGCGGGCGCCGGATCGGTGCCGCCGCAGGCGGCTGTCAGCGCGAAGAGGAGGGCGATGATCAGAGGGCGAAGCACGTGAAGCTCCTGAGGCGTTCCCGACGCCTACGACGATGCTTACGAAGCAAGCGCCATACCCTGCCCGCGCACCGAGGAACTACGCGATTTCAAGGGGTCTCGCGACGGGCCGCAGCCTCCGGTCGCCGATCCTCGGCGAGGTCGGCGAGCGCGGTGGCAAGCGCAGCTTCTCGCCTCGATGGCGTATGTTAGGCTCGCGCCGTGGAGGCCAAAGACAAAGCCGGCAGCTCGGGCAACCGTGCGAAAGCGCGCACGAAGACGGCCAAGCCGGCCAAGGCGGCGCGCGCCTCGCGCGCCAAGACGAGCAAGACAACCAAGACGACCAAGACGACCAAGCGCCAGCGGCGCGCGTCGGTGGTCACGCCCTCCACGCCCGAGCCGACCGCCTCGCCGCCGCCGCTCATCGCCGCCATCGACGTGGGCTCGCGCGCGTTGCGCATGTCGGTCGGCGAAGTGTTGGCCGACGGCACCACGCGCCGGCTCGAGACGCTGCAGGCGCCCGTGGCTATCGGCTACGACACGTTCGTGCGCGGACGTATTCGCGCGCTGACCACCGAGGCGGTGGTGCGCACGCTGAGTGACTTCGTCAACGTCGTCGGCGCCTATGGCATCAAGCCGCCCGAGATCTGGACCGTCGCGACCACGGCCGTGCGCGACGCGCGCAACCGCGAGGTGTTCCTCGAGCGCGTCGAGCAGCAGACCGGCCTCGAAGTACACGTGCTCGACGCCATCGAGGAGACGCGGCTCGCCTACCAGTTGGTGCGCCATCTGCTCGGCGAGCGCTTCGGCAGCGGCACCAACATGCTGCTGGCGCTCGGCGCCGGCGGCACCCAGATCGTGGTGCAGACCGACGGCGAGATCGAGCTCGCCGAGACGCGCAAGCTCGGGCTGATGCGGCTTATCCAGACCCACGGGCTTCCCGAGCACGACGTCTCCGACTCGGTGCGCGCGTTTCTGCGCAAAGCCATCGGCTCCATCGGCCGCGTGCACGACCTGTCGCGCGTGGGCGAGGTGATCGTCATCAATAACGACGTCTATCGCGTGGTGGCGGAGGTCGGCAAGCCGACGCCGATCGATGGCGGCCTCGAGCTGACCAGTGGCGCCGTCGACAAGGTCGTCGCGCTCGTCGACGCGTCGAGCAACGACGAGCTCGTCGATCGCTACAACGTCGACCACGCCACGGTGGAGTCGGCGCGCATGGCGCTCGCCGAGCTCGACGTGTTTCGCGAGCTGGCGCACAACGCCAAGAAGGTCGTGCTGCCCGCGTCGTCGATGCTCGACAGCCTGCTGCTCGATCGGCGCAACGCGCTCGAAGGCGGCGCCGACGCGCCGGTGGCGTCGCGACAGTCCGAGGCGGCGGCCTGGGCCGTGGGGCGCCGCTACCGCATCGACATCGATCACGCCGCCAAGGTGCGCGAGCTCGCGCTGCAGCTGTTCGACGGCATCCGCACCCACAGCACGCTCGCCGATCGCTCGCGCACGCTGCTCGCCGTGGCCGCGATCCTGCACGACATCGGCATCTTCGTCTCGACCACCAACCACGAGGTGCACGGCGGCTACCTGATCCGCAACTCGCAGATCATGGGGCTGTCGCGATCGGAGGTCGAGCGCGTGGCGCTGCTGGTGCGCTTCCACCGGCGCGCCATGCCGAGCATGGGGCACCCCGAGCTGCGCAACCTCAGGTCGGCGCAACGCGTCGAGGTGCTCAAGCTGACGTCGCTGCTCCGCGTCGCGGACAGCCTCGACGCCGACGACCGCCAGCTGATCGAGTCGGTGACGGTCGAGATGACGCCCGAGGCGATGCACTTTCGCGCGCAGACGCGCGTCGGCGATCGCGAAGGCTTCGCCGCCATCCGGCGTTCGTTCAAAGAGAAGGCGGACCTCTGCGAGGAGCTGTTCGGCGTCAAGGCCCGCCTGACGGAGGTTCTCGCCACATGACCGAGCCCTATCCGCGGCCGAGCGGCGCGGACGCCCTCGCCGCGCCGCTGAGCCAGATCACCGCCGACATCGCGTCGCTTGGCTTCGAGCGCAAGCTGACCGTGCCCAAGCCGGGCGTGAAGTTCTTCAATCGCGAGTGGAGCTGGCTGCACTTCAACGAGCGCGTGCTCGAAGAGGCCGAGCTCGAAGACAACCCGCTGCTCGAGCGGCTCAAGTTCCTCGCCATCTTCGCCTCCAACCTCGACGAGTTCTTCATGATCCGCGTGGCGGGCCTGTATCGCCAGATCGAGGCCGGCATCGAGCGCAGCGGCTCCGATCGCGCGCCACCCGCGGCGCAGGCCGCCGGCGTGGCCGAGATCGTCCACGGACTGATGCCGCGCGTCGAGCGCGCCACCACACAGATCGTCGACGCGCTGCGCGAAAAGGGCGTGCGGCTGCTCGGCGTCGAGGAGCTCGATTCGCGCGCCAAGACCTACGTCGAACGCTACTACGACGAGGTCATCTATCCGGTCCTGACGCCGACCATCGTCGGGCCGACCCATCCGTTTCCGCACCTGGCGAGCTGCACGCTGTATCTGGTGCTGCGTCTTCACGACCAGCGGCCGGGCCGCAACAAAAAGAGCGACAAGAAGCTCAACCGCGAGCGCCTCGGCTTCATCGCGCTTCCACGCGTGCTGCCGCGCTTCATCGAGGTCGCGCGCGAGGGCGAGGGCCACGCCGACTTCGTGCCCATCGAGTCGGTGATCTCCACGCGCGCCGAGCAGCTGTTCAACGGCTACGAGATCAAGTCCATGTCGGCGGTGCGTGTCACGCGCGACGCCGACATCGCGCTCGACGAAGCCGCCGCCGAGGACCTGCGCGAGGCCCTCGCGCGCAAGCTGCTCGGTCGCCGCCACGGCGCCGCGGTGCGCCTCGAGCACGGCGGCCGCATCGCCAGCGACGTGCTCGAGCAGATCCAGACCGAGCTGCAGAGCGACCCACAGCAGCACTACGCGCTCGACGGGCTGATGCAGCGCACCGACCTGATGCAGATCTACTCGGCGATCAAGCGCGCCGACCTCAAGGACCCGCCCTTCGAGCCGCTGCTGCCCGAGCGCGCGCGCGGCACGTCGAGCTTCGCCTGGCTGCGGCAAGGACCGCAGCTTCTGTATCACCCCTACCACGCGTTCGATCCGGTGGCGGATCTGGTGCTCGAGGCCGCCGACGATCCCAAGGTGCTGGCGATCAAGCAGACGCTCTATCGCACCAGCGGCAACTCGCCGGTGATCCGCGGGCTGACGCGCGCTGCCGAGAACGGCAAGCAGGTCACGGTGGTGGTGGAGCTGCGCGCGCGCTTCGACGAGGCGCGCAACATCGAGTGGGCCGAGCGTCTCGAGCAGGCCGGCGCGCACGTGGTCTACGGGCTAGTGGGGCTGAAGACGCACTGCAAGGCGCTGCTGATCGTGCGCCGCGAGGCCGAGGGCATCCGGCGCTACGTGCATTTCGGCACCGGCAACTACAACGACGCGACGGCGCGCATCTACACCGACTTCGGGCTGATGGCGGCCGACGAGCTGCTCGGCGAGGACGCCTCGGCGCTGTTCAACGTCATCACCGGCGCCACGCAGCCGCCGCCCTTCAACAAGATCGAGATCGCGCCGACGGGCCTGCGCCGGCGCACGCTGCATCTGATCGCGCGCGAGATCGACAAGTCGGCGCGGCGATCGCGCGGGCGCATCATCGCCAAGATGAACTCGCTGGTAGACCGCGAGGTGATCAAGCAGCTCTACAAGGCCTCGCAGGCAGGCGTCAGCATCGACCTCATCGTGCGTGGCATCTGCTGTCTGCGGCCCGGTGTCAAAGGCCTCTCCGAGAACATCCGCGTGCGCAGCATCGTCGGCCGCTACCTCGAGCACGCGCGCATCTTCTACTTCAAGAACGGCGGCCAGGAGGAGCTGTACCTCGCCTCGGCCGACTGGATGCCGCGCAACCTCGATCACCGCATCGAGCTCATGTTCCCAGTGGAAGACGAGCGTCACCGCAAGTTCATCAAGAATGTCATGGAGCTTCAGCTCAAGGACAACGTCCGGGCGCGCGAGCTGAGCGCAGACGGCGTCTACGCGCACGTCAGCGCCAAGCGACGCAAGCTTGACAGCCAGATGGCCATTCATGAGATGACACGGGAGCTGGTGCAGTCCAAGCAGCGCCAGTCGGCGCCGTCGGCGCGCTTCGTGCCGATCGGGCGCGGCGGAAATCACGCGGGCTGACAAGCACCGCGGAGGAGATCGGACCGGTGGCGCGACAGAGCAGCAGCGAAGTCGAGACGAGCGCAGCGGCGCCGAGCTACACCCACCGCATCGTCGACATCGTCGATCGGCAGGGCTTCGCCTTCGTCGCGCCGGCTGGCATCGATGTCGAGGCGCTGCTCGAGCGGCTGCGCGGCGAGGCGATGGTCGAGCGCGCTTCGCGCGAGCGGGTCGATGACACCTACCTCGACAGCGAGCGTGGAGACCTCGCACGCGCGGGGCTGCGCGCGCGCTACCGGCGCCGCTCGCTGGTCAACGGCGTGACCGGCAAGGCGACGAGGCGCATCGAGGTCGAGCCGATCGTGCTGCTGCCAGAGCTCGCCTTCGAGCGCCACCTGCTTTGGAAGCCGCTCGCGCGCGTCGATGCGGCGGGCGCCGAGGTGGCCGACTTCGTGCTCGACGCGCTGGCGGTGACCTGCGAGCAGCCGCTGGTGCCGCAGCTCGCGGTGCAGGGCGAGCGCATCACCTATCGCGTGGCCGGCGTCGGCTGCGAGGCGCGCCTTTGTGTGGCCGATCAGCGCGTGCGTTTGCCGGCGGGCAGCAGCGGCAGGGCGAGCGCGGCTGGCGATGGCAAGCGACGGGCGCGGCGCGCGGCGCATGTCGTCGAGTTTTGGCTGTCGCTCGAGCGCGGCGAGGTGCAGGCCTTCGGCGTGCTCGCGCAGCACCTGCAGACGCTCGGCGAGCTTTCGCTGAACAAGGCGACGACACACGAGCTGGCGCAGGCGGCGCTGTCGTTGCCCGTGCACAAGCTCGGTGCGCCGACGCCCGAGCTCGAGCTCGACGAGAGCACCGACAGCATCGCGCGCAAGATCTGCCTCGCGCAGCTCGAGACGATCTGCGCCTTCGCCGAAGGCACGCGGCTATCGCTCGACGCCGAGTATCTGCACAAGATGCGCGTCGCCACGCGGCGGCTGCGCGCGGCGCTGCGCAACTTCGCCGGCTGTTTCGACGCGCGCGCCGAGCTGTTCTTGCTCGACGAGCTGCGCTGGCTGGCTGCGGTGCTGGGCGAGGTGCGTGACTTCGACGTGCACCTCATCGACTACTCGACGTGGCGCGCGATGCTCGGTCCCGAGCCGTCGCACGGCTGGCATCAGCTGCGCGGAGAGCTCGTCACGCGCCGCGAGCAGCACAAGTGGGCGATGCGCCAGGCGCTGGCCTCGCCGCGTTATCGCAAGCTGATCGCGCGCGCGCGTGCGACGTTCGGCAAGGCCGCGCCGCGACGGCGCGAGGCTGGGCACGTGGGGCGCCAGACCGCCGCAGAGCACGCGGCGGCGCACGTCGGCAAGCGCGTCAAGCAGGTGCGGCGCGCGGCGCGACGAGCCGTGAGCGACGCCAGCGGCGCCGGCGTGCACGAGCTTCGCATCCGCTGCAAGAAGCTGCGCTACACCGCAGAATTCTACGCGCCGCTTTACGGCAAGAAGCTGGCGAAGCGCATCAAGCGGCTCTCGTCGCTGCAGGACCGGCTGGGCAAGTTCCAGGACTGTATGATCGCCGGCGAGCTGGTGGAGCGGCTGCGCGCCGACGCCGCGCGCCAGGGCGGGGTGGTCGATGACGCGTCGGACTATGGCTTCGTGCTCGGCACCATCGGTGGCTGGGCGCGCGCCTCGGCGCACGGCGCCGACGTCGAGGCCGACGACGCGCTCGACGACATCGGCGGTCACGAGTACCTCAAGGATCTGCGGCGCCGCGTGGCGGCGCTGGTGCAGGATCGAGACGACAAGCGAGAGGAAGACGATGCGCCGGCTGTATCTGCTGAGACACGGAACGGCCGATCCGCGCCCGCCCGACGGCGCCGACAGCCCCAAGCGAGCGCTGATCAGCAAGGGACGCCAGCAGATCGACCGAGTGGCGAAGCTGCTCGGCCGAATGGGCGTGGCGCCGACCCGAGTGCTAACTAGCCCGTACCTTCGCGCGCGGCAGACGGCGGAGCGACTGGTGGATGGGCTGGGGGTCGACGTCGAGATCGAGGTCGAGCACGGCATCTCGGCGACCTCGTCGCTGGCGTCGGCGCTCGAGGTGGTGGGGCGTGTTTACGAAGGGATGGGTGACGACGGGGTCGCGCTGCTCGCCGGACACGAGCCGCTGCTCGGCGAGCTGGCGGCGGCGCTATGCGCGGCGCCTCAGGCCGAGATCGAGCTCAAGAAGGGCGGGCTGGTCGAGCTCGACCTGATCTCGCCAACATCCGCGCGTTTGAAGGGGCTTCTGCGCCCGCGGCACCTCAGCTAGCGGCCCGTCTAGCGGCGATCTAGAAATAACGCTGCAATCTCGACCGTTCCGATGCTATAGAGCCGCGGCCCTTAGCGTCCGGGAGATCTTGGGTGCGTCGCGCTAGTCTTGTATGGATGGCGGCGCTAGGCGTGTTTGTTCGTGACGTGATGTGATGTCGGCCAGCGACCTTATTGGGAAAAACGTAGGCAACTTCCGCGTTACCGGCTTCGTCGACGCCGGCGCGATGGGGGCGGTCTACTCGGGCGAGCACGCCATGCTCGGCCACAAGGTCGCGATCAAGGTCATGAAGGCGACGCTGCGCAAGTCGCCTCACGCCGACCAGGCGATCCGACGCTTCACCGCCGAGGCCAAGGCGCTGACACGCATCTCGCAGGCGCCCAATATCATCAAGCTCCATGATTTCGGCCAGATGGAAGATGGCCAGCTCTACTACGTCATGGAGTTCCTCGAGGGCAAAGACCTCGACACGGTCATCGCCGAGGACGCTCCGATGTCGCCCGAGGCGGCGATGCCCTACCTCGAGCAGATCTGCGCCGGGCTGCAGGCGGCCCACGACGCCAACGTGGTGCACCGCGATCTCAAGCCCGGCAACGTGTTCGTGCTGCGCGGCGAAGGCCTGCACATCAAGCTGCTCGACTTCGGCATCGCCAAGCGCCTCGACACGGTCAGCAAGCTGACGTCGGTGGGGATGGGCAGCCCGATCTACGCGGCGCCCGAGCAGGTCAAAGCCGAGGTCGAGCGCGTCAGCCCCGCCACCGACATCTACTCGCTGGCGGTGCTCGCCTACGAGCTCGTCAGCGGGCGGCTGCCCTACGACATCCCCGACGGGCTGCACCCCTACGCGGCGCTGATGTATCCCTTCGATCACGATCACGTGCCGCTGATCGAGCGCGTGCCCGGCTTCAACGCCGCCATCTCGCAGCTGGTGGATCGCTGCTTGGCGCGCGATCCGGAGAAGCGGCCGCAGTCGGCGCTCGAGTTCATCGAGGCGTGGGCGGCGGCGCTGGGTCTCGAGGCGCCGGTCCTGCCCAAGAGCACGCCGACGATCATGTCCGAGCGCCCCAACACGGCGGCGCTCGACGACACGGTGCCGCTCAAGCTGGCGATGCTGCGCAAGGGCAAGCGCACGACGCTGGGGTTGGCGACGGGCCAGAGCATCCCGCATCTGCCGCGCAAACGGCGCTGGCCGTTGGCGGCGTTGGGGGCCCTGATGCTGGTCGGCGCGGGTGTGGCGGCGCTGATCTACGTCGCCATGCAGAACGACGGCGATCGCGAGGTTCGGCGTCGCCCGCAGCACGTGGCGAGCGCAGCGTCGGGTCAGGCGCTGGGCAGTGCCAAGCCCGCGCCGCGCGTCACGCCCATGCCGCGACAGGTGCGCATCGAGATCAAGCCCGAGCTCGCGGGAGCGGCGTGCAAGCTGCGGCTCGGCGAGCGGGAGCTCGATCCGATCCCGGCAAAGCTGACGATCAAGCCGGGGGGCCCGCGGCGCGTGGTGGTCTCGTGCGAAGGGCACGTGTCGCTGGCGCGCGAGATCGGCGAGAAGGACGAGGTAGTGGTGCTCGAGCCGCGGGCGCTGCCGGTGAAGCCTGCTGCAAAGCTCAGGCGGAAGGCTAGGGCCAAGGCTGTGGCTAAGTCTAAGTCTAGGTCTAAGACCAAGACCAAGGCCAAGGTGAAGGCGAAGACCAAGGCTGTGAAGAAGACTTACGACGATACGGAAGTGCCTGTACGCTGAGGGGCATGTTGGGGGGCGCTCGCTGGCTTTGTGTGCTGCTGATCCTGGTGGGGAGCAGTGCGTGGGCCGAGGGGGACGAGTACAAGGGCGCGGTAGACAAGGCGACCGCGCTGCTCGACGCCGGCAAGTACGAAGAGGCTGTCGCGGCGTACTCGAAGATCATGCTCGCGCAGCGCCAGAGCTGCACCGCACCGCCGGCCATCGACGACGTGGCCAAGCTGGCGCGCACTTCGCCCTGCTGGCGCATGTTGATGATGCAGTTCAACATCGCGCTCACGCGCAAGCGGCAGGGCAACACGCAGAAGAAGCTCGACGCCTTCCGCACCTACGTCACCAACTGGCGCCACGCGTTTCCCAAGCTCGATTACTTCCCGCTGATCGAGCGCGCCACCTACGAGATCGCCGCCGCGCAGTTTCAGCTCGAGAAGTACGTCCAGGCGCTGCGGAACTACCGCTCGGCGCTCGAGGGCTGGCGCAAGCGACACGCAGGCGGCAAGCGGCGCGCGAAGTTCGCTGACGACGCCAACCAGCGCATCGCCGAGTGTCTCGAGAAGGTCGGCGCGCGCGCGGCGGCGGCGAACGCCTACGAGACGTTCCTCAGCGAGTACGAAGCCCACCACGGCAAGGCGCATCCGGTGGCCGACGTCTTTCGCGGGCGCATCGCCAAGCTGCGGGCGCCGGCAAAACAAAACGGAGGCGGTGGCGGCGGCGACGGCAAGGGTGGCAGCGATGTCGCTGGCGCGGCGCGCGCGCGCAAGATGCGCATCGCCGGCATCATCGCGGGCGGCGTCGGTGTCGCTTCGCTCGCCGTGGGCGTCGCGTTCGGCGTGCTGGCCTCGAACAAGGCCTCCGATGTGGAGCAGGCGAGCAAGCAGGGAGGCCTCGACTTCGAGGACTTTCGCGACGACGTGAGCCAGGGGCAGTCGTTTCAGGCGGTGCAGATCGCGATGATGATCGCCGGCGGCGTCGCGCTGGCCGCGGGCGTGGGGCTGTTTATCGCCGGCATCATCAAGCGCAGTCGCGCCGAACGTGCGGCGAGCGCGCCGAGCATCACGGTGCTGACGGCACCAACCCGTGGCGGCGCCTACGTCGGTGGCGCGCTAAGGTTTTGACAGTGCTCGCGCGCGTGACATGGGTCCTGCTGTGGGCCGCGTTGGTGGTGGGTTGCTTCAACCCGACCTACCAGGACCAGGGCTTTCGCTGCGACAAGACGCGCGCCTGCCCGGAAGGCTACAACTGCCTTTTCAACGGGCAGAACTACGTCTGCACCACGCAGAGCACGCTGCCCGACGGCGGGACCGACGCGCAGCAGGGCGTGGTGGAGGTTGGCGGCTGGCGCATGGTTTTTGGCCCGCCGACCCATGACTGCGACAACAAGGAGTTCATTCAGCTCTCGCAGTCGGTGTTCTACGTCGAGCAAGCGAGCGACACGGACGCGGTGGTGCTGCGCGGCGGGCGGGTGACCTGTCCGTTCGCGGGCGGGCGCTTGAGCTGCCCATCCATCGACAACGTGGCGAGCCGCATCAAGGGCGGCGAGATCAAGTACCGCTCCACGCTCGCGCTCGAGCCGACATCGAAGACCACCGGCACGGTCGACTTCACCGAGACGTTCACCAGCTGCACCGGCCCCGAGTGTCCGACCGGCTACCCCTGCACCGTGCAGTACACCGGCACCGCCGAGCGTCTGCCCGACAAGAACGTGCCGTCCGCCTCGTGCTCCGTGGTGGGCATCGAGCCGCCCGGCACCGAACACGCGCTGGTGCTGGTGGTCAACCGCGGCACCGTGCGCAAGGTGGTCTATCGCTTCAACAGCCAGAAGGAGTCGCTGGTCAAGTCGCTCGGTGCGGGCGACAACGTGCTGATCGTCGACGCCGACAAGAGCTACATCGTCATCCGCGACGAGCAGAAGACCTGCCTCGAGGCGTATCCGCTCTCCAAGGACGTCTTCAACATCATCACGTTGACGGACTGATCGTCCGAGGGCCTCTGCTCTGCCAACTGGGCCTCAGGCCTTCGCGTCAGCGCGGCTTGCAGTACGCCAAGAAGCGGCTGGGGGTGCTGCCGTCGTGAAAGCAGCGGGGCCAGCCGAGGAAGCGCAGCGGCCCGTGGCTGTCTTTGGCGCTCGAGCGCTTGCCGGCGTAGCGCGCGTAGTCGCGCTCGGTGGTGTCGAGCAGCACGGTGCGCACCTTGTCTTTGGCCATGTGGGCCAGCATCTTGGTGGCCGGCTGCGAGAAGTCGTAGTTCCAGCGTGGATCGGTGTCGGGCAGCGGCTCGTCCCAGGTCGAGTAGACGCTGCGGTAGGGCAGCGCGAAGCGCTCGCCGCGGCGCAGGTGTTTGGAGAGCCAGGCCGAGGTCTGCGCCCAGTGCGGCGGCACGAGCGCCGATTCGCTCGGTCCGCGCCCGATCTTGGTGGCGGCGAAGCCGAAGCCCGCCAGCAGCAGCAGCACCAGCGCCCAGCCGGCCACGCGCAGCCGCCCCGCGCCGAGGTGCAGTCGCCGCGCGAGGGCGGGGCCGAGCACCTCGAGCAGCATCTTGGCGCTGTAGGGAAACAGCAGCAGCACCAGCGGTATCACGAAGCGCACCGGTGTGCCGCCGACGCCGGCCGAGCCCACCGAATAGGCGGCGACGAAGAGCAGCAGCGCCAGCGAGGTGGTCACCGCGGCGATGCGCGCGTCGCCACGCGGCGCGCCCACGCGCGCGCTGCGCACGAGACCCCACGCACCGAGTGCTACGACGAAGAAGCCGCTGACCCCGCGCGCGACAGCGAAGGCGGTAGACATGCCGGCCGGCGGGTTGGCTGGCACGCCGACGCCGCCGGCGTAGACGATCACGCCGAGGGTGCGGCCGAGCCCGCGCAGCAGGCGCAGCACGAGCTCGCCGAACGAGTGGTGCTCGAGGTACCAGCCGATGCCGATGTCGCGCCAGCCGTCGCCGCGCGAGAGCGTCCAGACCTGCTCCCAGGCGTCCATCCAGACGGTGCGGTTGTTGTAGTTGTGGACGGGGTTGCCGTAGACGACGACGTTGCGCCACAAAAGAAAGCCCGCCAGCAGCAGAAACGCAGCCGCCAGCGCGTAGAGCGCGGGGCGCGAGACGGCGCGCGCGCGGTGCACGTAGATCACCGCGCCGACCGCACACGGCAGCAGCAGGTGGGCGCTGCCTTTGACGAGATATCCGACGCCCATCACCGCGCCGGCGAGCAGCATCCAGCGCGCCTCGGTCCAAGCGCCCAGCGGCGGGTCGCGCAGCGCGCGTGTCACCAGCGAAAGCGCCGCGACGAATAGCGCGGCGTAGAGCACGTCGGCGAGCACGCGCGACGAGAGGTCTACAAGCGACGTCGAAAGCGCCGCGAGCATCGTCGCTACCAGCGCCAAACGCGCGCCGCCGGCCGCGCGCGCGGCGAGATAGACCACCAGCAGCACGAGCAGCCCGCACACCAGCGTCACCGTCTTGGCGCGGGCGAAAAATGCCGGGTCGTTTCCCGACACCGCTAGCAGCGCCATCATGTAGCCGGGGTGACGGTTGTCGCCGGTGCAGCGGCCTTCGATGTAGCAGCCGATGGTAGCCCATAGCCCGCCGCGGCGCGCGAAGTCGCGCGCGTCGGCGATGTAGGAGACCTCGTCGTAGCGCGGCTGTAGGCGGCTTTTGTCGCCGGCGCGCTGCAGCACCTGCGCGACGAAGAGCAGCACCACGGCCGCGAGCAGCACGCGCGGCAGCCACGACGGCGAGGCCACGCCTGGCGAGGCGCCGCGTGTTTGCCGCTGAGATTTGCCCCTGCGCGCCATCGACGGCCGAAAGTTAGCCGTCTCTCTGATACGCTCGCAAGCGATGGCGCCGATCATTGCTCAGGCGGGCTGCGTGCCCTTCCGTCGCGTGGGGCAGCGCGTCGAGGTCGCGCTCGTCACCAGCCGCTTCACCGGCCAGTGGATCGTGCCCAAGGGGCGCGTCGAGCCGGGCGAGGAGGCGCACGTCACGGCCCTGCGCGAGACCGGCGAGGAGGCCGGGCTGCGCGGCACGGTGCGTTGGGCGCTGGGCAGCTTCGACCAGCCGCGCGGTCACGCGGTGGCGCGCATCGAGGCCTACGCGCTCGAGGTCGTTGAGGTGCTCGACGAGTGGCCCGAGCGCCACGAGCGCAAGCGCGCTTGGTTCGAGCTCGAGCACGCGCTGGGGTTTGTCGATCGGCCCGAGGTGCGGGCGATGCTCCAAGCGCTGGCGGAGCTCGTTGGCGCGTGAGGTGGGCGCTGCTGGCGGCGGTGCTGGTGTTGGGGGCGTGCAAGTCGGGCGCGGGCACCACAGCGGGCGCGAGCACGGTGGTGGTCTACACGTCCGTCGACCAGGTCTTTTCGGAGCCGGTGTTTCGCGCCTTCGAGAAGCACAGCGGTGTCAAGGTCAAGGCGCTCTTCGACACCGAGGAGACCAAGAGCACGGGCGTGCTCAACCGACTGATCGCCGAAGCCAAGGCGCCGCAGGCCGACGTCTTCTGGTCGGGCGACCCGGTGCGGCCTTTCGTGCTCGCGCGCCGCGGCATGCTCGCCAGCTACCGAGCGCAGGCGGCGAAGGCGATCCCCGCGGCCTTTCGCGGTGTGCGCGCGAGGTGGCACGGCGTGGCCGCGCGCGCGCGCGTGCTGCTCGTCAACACCAAGCTGCTGCCCGACCCCAAGGCACGGCCGGCGTCCATCGCGGCGCTGGTCAATCCGCGCTTCGCCGGTAAGGCCGCCATCGCCAACCCGCTCTACGGCACGACCACCATGCACGCCGCGGCGCTCTTCGTGACCTGGGGCGAGAAGCGCGCCAAGGCCTTCTTCGCCAAGCTCAAGGCCAACCGCGTGCGCGTGGTGAGCTCCAACGGCGCGGTCAAGCGGCTGGTGGTGGCGGGCGAAGTGGCCTTCGGTCTCACCGACACAGATGACGCCAGCGAGGCGCGCAAGGAAGCGGGCGACAAGGTCGCCGTGGTCTATCCCGACAGCGAGGAGGGCGGCCTCGGCACGCTGGTGATGCCCACCACCGTGGCGATCCTGAAAGCTGCGCCCCATCCCGCGAGCGCGCGAAAGCTGTGCGAGTTTCTGCTCTCGGCGCGCACCGAGGCGATGATGGCGCAGCGCGCGGCGCATATGCCGCTGCGCGCGGACGTCAAGGCGCCTGCGGGCTTGCGCTCGGTGCGCAGCCTGCGCCCCATGCGCGTCGACTACGCCAAGGTGGCGGCCGAGATGCAGCGCATTCAACCCTGGCTGCGCAAGTGGGTCGGCCTCTAGGCGCGCCACTTTTCGGGGGCGCG
>JAGQIK010000624.1 GCA_020431405.1 Myxococcales bacterium | reverse complement strand
GTGCCAGCTGGCAGTGCGGCAGGCGGCGGCCCCTTGGGCGTGCCAGCCACGGGCGGCGCCTTGGGCGGCGGCGGCTTGGCCGCGCGCGTCGACGCGTGCGCCGGCTCGTGGGCGCGCGCTGGCTCGGCCGCGTGCAGCGCCTCGGAGCGCGGCACGTGCGGCACATCCTCGGTCAGTCGCGACGCCGCGTCGCTTCTCGGATCGTTCGCCGGATCGCTCGCCGCCGCGTCGTCCATGTAGCCTTCGAGCAGCGCGTCGAGCGACGCGTTGCCGCGCGCAGGCGGCACCGCTCGCGGTGACGACGAGTCGCGCCGCCGCTCGCGCGCCAGCTTGCGCACCGCGCCGTCGACCTCGGCTGCGCGCGACGGCGGAAGCGGCGACGCCGCCGACGGATCGTCGACGTAATCGTTGAGCAAGACCTCCATCGACGGCGACATACGCCGGCGCGATCTGTCCACGTCGGGCGCCCGACGTTTGGGCGGCGGCGCGATGCCGCGGTCCTTCTGTTCGGAGAGGATCTCTGCGAGCTGCGCGTCGTCGATGAAACCCAGCTCGCGCGCCAGCTCGCCGATGCGTTTGCTCGGACGGCGCGACTGCGTCATCAAGCACTCGACGAGCTGCTCGTGTGTCAGATAGCCGCCGCTGACGGCGATCTCGCCGAACAGGATATCGGCTGCGTCCATCGATTGAGTGCTCCTGGGGGTGTTCCCTGCAGCGCGGGGTGTGTCGGATTATACCCGCGTTCAGGGACGCTCGGGCTGCAGCGTGACCCACGTCATCGCGCCAGCGATCGTCTTGACGGTCTGCTTCGCAAACGTCACGCCGGCGTAGCTGAGGTCGACCTCGACGTCGCCGGGGTCGAGGTTGTAGGCGGCGATGAACGTGCAGTTGGTCGATGCGCTGGCCGACGCATCGAGCACGTCACACCCGCCGCCGGTTTCGTAGCCCACGTCGGGTGCCGCTGGCGTCGTGACCAGCTTCGCGCCGGCGCGCACCAGCTTGCGGTCGCAATCGCGCCCGCCCACGCGCAGCTGCCCCTTGGCCGCGTCCACCGTGACCCCACCCGACTGCGCGTAGCTCGCGGCCAGCGCCGTGCTCCACATCAGCTGCGGGGACGTGACGTTGTCCGTCAGTGGATAGCCGAAGTAGCGCAGCGTCTCGACGTGACCGCTGGCCGTCATTCGAAAGTAGACCGCCAGCGGCTTGCCGCCGGTGTCGACCTGCAAGCTGTAAGCGCCATCGCTGCCAGTCGTGACGCGGTCGAGCTCGAGACCGCTCGCCGCGTCGTGCACCGCGATAGTCGCCGCGATGGGTCCGTTTTCGCCGCGCACCGTGCCGTCGAGCGCGAGCGTTGTCGCGACGCTCGACGGAAACGGCGTCGACGAGCAGCTCGTGTCGGGCTTGATCGGCGCGAAGTCGGCGCACGCCGGCACGACCTGCGTGAGAAAGTCCTGTTTGACCACGGTGCCGCACAGGCGCTGGCACAGCGTGCTGCCGAGCTTGTCCTTGCAGCACTTGGAGACGCGCAGCGCGAACGGCGCCGCGCCGTCGAGCCCTGGATTGCACGCGTTGCCGTAGGCCTCGCCGATGAAACACGCCAGTACGTCCTGCTCGCCTGCTCCACCCGCGGTCACGTCGGCCTCGCACGCGCTGACGCAGCCGTCGCACTGCGACGCCGGCGGGTTGCCGCTGAAGCCCATGTCGAGCGCTTGCTCCCAGAGCAGCGGACCGAGGCTGTAGTTTTCGACGACGCACGCGCCAAAGTCCTGGCAGTACGCCGCGCAATCCGCGGCAGTCTGCGGCTGACACGAGACCTTGACCGGATGCTCGCGATCGAAGACGCCCTCGCCGCAGGTGATCGCCGGTCGGCCCGCGTCAGCAAGCGCCGCGTCGAGCGTCCACGGCGACTCGGCGATGTAGCCCTTGGCGTGTGCGAGCAGGTAGTCGGCGAGCAGCGCGTTGGCCTCCGAGAGCCAGCGATGCTTGCCGTCGGCTGGACCGTAGCAGTGGATCTGTTTGACCGCCGCGTGCGTGGCGTAGAACTTGGTGGCGACCGACGAGTGGGTGACGAAGTCGAGCCCACGGATCTCCGCGTTGCCGAAGATGTCCGCCGAGCCGCCCCAGGTCACGGCCACAGCGAGCCCGTCGAGCGGCTCGTCGGCGCCGTCGCCCGTGGCGTCGAGCACCCCCGAGTTGGCGACACCGCCAGCGAGGCGCTTCGAGCGCGTGCGCAGCAGCCGGTGCACGAGGTAGGCGCCGGCCGAAAAGCCCGCCACGTAGACGCGCAGGCTGTCGACCTGGTGGTGCGCAGCTATGCAGTCGAGCGCCGCGTCGAAAAACGCGACGTCGTCGTTGGGGCGCGCGCGATCGGTGATGAAGCGCTGCGCGTCCCACGCCGGCCCGCCGCCGCCAAGCCCCTCGAGGCCCGCGACGATCACGCCGCGCGCGAGCAGCGCGTCGGCCCACGCTTTGCGCGCGCCGTCGATCACATCACCGTGGTCGCCCGTGCCGTGAAAATAGAGCAGCAGCGGGCGCGGGCCATCGAGCTCGCGCTTGTCGGGCAGCCGCAGATACAGCGCGCGCTGCTCGCCGGAGACCTCGAAGTCGCGGTTCCAGCCGGCGACGAGCGCGCTCCGTGCATAGGCGCCAGGACAGACCACCGCCGCGTCGCGCACCAGCCGCTCGGGCGCGGGCCCGCTCGCGCTCGAACCCGACTCGTCCGACGAGCACCCAGCGGCCGCAACACAGACCGCGCACGAGATCACCACGACCCTGAAGAACACGCGCATGGCTAGCGATTATACTGCGCGACGTGGCCCGTCTCGTCGCCAGTCGCGCGCTCGCGCTGCTCATGCTCGTTGCCCCAGCCGCTGCGATGGCGCGCGGCAAGGCGCCTCGGCGACCGCTGCTGTCGGTGCCGCTGCTGGTGCGCGTCGCACGCTGTGGCCCAGGCGCGGCGCGCAGCGGGCCGTCGCCGAAAGCGAAGGGCAAGGCGGCGCGCGCGCCGACGCGCAGCGACGCGTGGGTCAAGGCGCACGTGGCGGCGGCGAACACGATCTACCAGCGCTTCGGCGTCAAGCTCGTGGCACGCATCGATCACTTCAAACCGTCGCGCTGCCAGATCCTCACGCGCGCGCACCGCCACGCCATGGCGAGCTACGTGCCGGCCACCGGCGTCACCGTGCTGGTGCTGCCGCGCGTACGCGACATCGACACGCCGACCTACAACCTGATGGGCGTGCACTGGCGCTACCGCGGCAAGGACCCCAAGCTGCGCGGGCGGCGCTGGGTTTTTCTCACCGCGCGCGGCCGCCCCCCGGTGCTGGCCCACGAGCTCGGCCACTACTTCGGCCTGCCCCACGATCCCAAGGGCGGCAACCTGATGGCACCCGGCCCCTCCGATCCGATCTACAAACGCGCCGGCCCCAAGCCGAAGCCGTTCAAACCGATCTTCGTGCCCTGGCAGCAGCGCACGATCCGTCGCGCGGTCCAGAAGCTGCTGTCGGGCAAGTAGGCCCCTGGCCTCGGGCCTCGGGCCTCAGGCCTCCGGAGCGCACTGCGCGTGGTTGAACGCTACGCCGCTGCGCGCGGCACATCGAAAGGCAGGCAGCCATTGCGGCAACTGCACGTGTCGCAGGGCGACGGCGGCCACGCCGGCACGGGTGCGGCGTGAAGCGCGGCGTGCATGGCGGACGCAGACGATCCCGAGGCCCGAGGCCCGAGGTCCGAGGCCCTCAAAGCAGCGTGATCTCTACGCCGGTAAACAGCCCGAGCACGTGTCCGCTGGCACGGCTGCCGAGGATGTCGCGTCCGATGTAGACGATGTCGGTGAGCGAGACGTCGATGTTGAGGCGCCCGGGCAGCAGGCCGAGGGGCTTGAGGAACGTCGCGCGCGCGCCGAGCGAGAAGCTGTGCTTGTCGGTGTCGTAGATCGGAAAGTCCGTCGTCTTGAGCGGCGAGTGCTCGTAGAAGTAGCCGCCGCGTACGATCAGCCAGTCGAGCGCCGTGTACTCGACGCCCAGGCGCGGCACGATCATGTTCGAGAACTCGATCTTCGGCGCGCGTGGCGCGAGCAGCGTCGCGTCGGGGCCGAGGAAGATCAGCACGCCGGGGTCGCGGATCAGCCGCTCGATGTCGAGGTCGATGCGCGCGAAGGGCACCTGGTAGTCGGCGTAGTTGACCCACGTCAGGTCGAGCGCGACCAGCCAGCGCTTGGATCGAAACGAGCCCCCCAGCGAGACCTGCTGTGGGTAGTACTTGGCGCGCAGGATCGCCGTCGCGTCCACCGGCAGGTTGATCGCCGAGTTGCCAGCCAGCGCCAGCCGCGTGTTGAGCTTGACGGGGATCTCGACGCCGATGAACTGCCGGCCGCGATAGCTCGCGCCGACACGAAAGTGCTCGCCGATGCGCGCCATCACACCGACGGTGACAAACCCCTCGGTGGGCACGTCGAGATCGAGGTTGGCCTCGAGACGCTGGTCGGAGTCGAAGTCGTTGGTCTTCTCGCCGCGCTGAAATGGCGCGTAGAAGCCGATGGTGCCCACCACCGAGGCGAGCACCTGGATCGACGCGCCGAACGAAAGGAAGCTCAGCGGCTTCCACGGGATGCGAAAGGCCGCCCCCACGCGCAGCTGCAGAAGATCCACCGAGCCGTCGTAGAGCACGAAGTAGGGGTCTTGCTTGCGGTACACGCGCGCCGAAAAGAGGCTGCCCCACGGGATGTTGAGCGAGAAGCCGAGCGCGAGGTGGTCCTTGAGCTTGCCGGTGAAGGGGATGCCGACGTGCAGATACCACGACGTCTCGCGCCGCATGTCGAGACGCGCGCCGTCCTCGTTGAGCAGCGGCGCGCCGAAGAGGATGCCCGCCGCCGCCGTCATGCCCTTGAGCTGCACGAGGCCGGCCGGGTTGTAGTAGAGCGCCGTCACGTCGTCGGCGACGCCGGTGTAGGCGCCGGCGAGGCCCATGGTGCGCGGGTTGAGCCCGAAGTGGCTCGCCAGATCAGCGCGCGCCGCGCTGCCCGAGGCGAGGGCGATCACCATCGCCAGCATGATCGTGCGCGCGCTCAAGGGCTTGCCTTGATCGTGATCTCGACGGGCGTCGAGTAAGCGCTCTCGGCGCTGCGGCGCGCCGACTTGACGGCGAAGACGTACGTCTTGCCGACCTCGAGCTTCTGCAGGCGCACGCGCGGCTGTTTGCCCGGCGTGCGAACCGGCACCACGCCGGCGTCGCTGAAGGTGTTCTCGGTGTCGAGACACCACTCGGCCGGGATCACCACCGGCGAGTCGGCGTCACGACCGGGGCCGATCACGTCGGGCGTGACGTCGGGCTTGGGCGCCTTGCTGTCGGGCTTGGCGTCGCCTGTCGCGCCATCGCCGCCACCATCGCCACCACCATCGTCAGCTGCGTCACCGGCGCCGTCGAGCGGCCCGTCGCCATCGACGCCCCCATCGCCAACCCCCGCCTCCCCATCCGTCGCCGTCTTGCTGCGCACCCCACCCGCGTCCGCCTCGAAGTCGCCGCAGCGCTCGGGAAAGACCTTCAACGAGAGCCCGGTCCCGTCATACGGCGCCGCGCCGTCGGTGTCGTATCCGATCAGATAGCGCTCGGCGCGCACCACCAGCTCGAAGCGCACCTCCACCGTCCCCAGCGCCCCGAACCCCACCTGCGTCACGCTCACATCCGCCGGCGCCGGCAAAGGCACGTCATCCGCACACCCCGCCAACACCAGCAGCGACGCGAGCGCAGCGAGCGAGCCTGCGACCCTGAGGCCCGAGGCCCGAGGCCCGAGGCCTAAGGCGCCGCGCCTGCCGCCGTCAGATCCAGACACCGCGCCGACGACACCGTCGACGACACGACGTTGTTGGTCACCGGATCGCGACAATCCATCACGGTGGTGTTGCCTATGGGTCCCAGCGAGGAGCACTGCGAGACCAGGGTACACGGGATGGGCACGTCGCACACCGGCGCAGTCGCCACCGGCTTGCCGCCGATCGTGAAGTTGTCCCACGCGTAGCACTCGTAGTCGCCGCGGCGATCGGCGCCGTTGCCGCGACACTGGCTGGCGATGTTCTGCGCGCAGGTCTTCTGGCAAAGGCCCGCCGAGTAGGCGTTGTTGCACAGCGACCCGCTGCTGCACTGCGCGCTGGCCAGCGTGCTGAACGCGCAGCCGGCCTTGCTGCAGTAGCCGTTCTTCCAGCGGCCGGTGCTGTCCTGCGTGAGACAGATCTGATCGTTGGCGCAGTCGACGTCGGCCTGGCAGGGGTCGCCGATCTTGGCGCTCGCGCTGCCGCGCGTGTGTGCGACGCACAGCCCCGACGTCGTGTTGCACTTGCCGCTCAGCGCGCAGCGCGCGGTGGTGGCGTCGATGGTGACGCACACCTCGCCGGCTGCGCTGCTGCAGCCACTGCCGGTCTGCCCATTGCACACCTTGCTCGTCAGCACCGGGCAGTCCATGTCGGTCTTGCAGGCCGGGATCAGACACGCCGCGTTGCCCGAGTCGGCGATGTACGTCGCCGTCGAGGGGCTGCACGAAAGCTGCGTCGGACAGTCGTTGCCCGTGTCGCGCGGCACGCAGCGCTGCAGGCAGTAAAACGCCGTGCCGCCGCCGGACAGCGGCACCTCGCCGCAGACGTTGGTGCTCGGGCTCGGGCAGGTGTCCTCGTTGACCGTGGTGGTGCTCGGGTTGTCCTGCGTGCAGGTCATCGTGCAGATGCGCAGGTTGCTGTCGACGCTGAGCAGGCAGCGCGTGCCGCCAGTGCAGTTGTTGTCACTGGTGCACACGGTGCCCACGCCACCCTGCACCAGCACCGTGTCCACCGTGCTGTCGCTCGGCGGCGTGCTGTCGACCGTCGCGTCACCAACAGGCGGCGTCCCATCGACGGTCGCGTCGCCGCCGCCGCCTGGCCCGTCCACCGTCGCGTCGTGCGACGTCTGATCCGTGCTCGGTCCGTCGACCGTACTATCGGGCGTGCCGCCCTCGGCGCCCGGCGGCAGGTCGGCGACGCGCTGGTCACCGGGCGGCTTGATGTCTGTCGCGCCGGCGGCGCAGGCTGCAAACGACAGCGCCAGGGCCAAGAGCGCCAGCAGGCGCGAGCTGCGAATAAGCATAAGGTCCGCTCCACTCCAGATACGTCTGCTGGAGGAGCACGTACATTATCCTACCCAGTGTCCGATGACCACCCACATCGAGCGCAACAGCGTCAAACCTATGAATCGACGCGCCTATCATCGCGTCCGAGGAGGTGTTAGCGTATCGATCCCACAGGAGCTACCTATGCGCATCGCAACCCTGGGCCTCTGCCTGGCGCTGCTTTTCCCAGCCGTTTCCGAACGTCCCGCCGCTGCCGCCAAGGACACGGCCTTCAAAAAGCCGATCAAAGTCCTCATCGGCGGCGTGCGCTACGGCAAGAACGCCCTCGCCATGAAGATGCTCGACCTCGAGGCGATGGCGGCAACGATGTGCGGCAGCCACTGGTCGAAGATGTCGGCCGGCCAGAAAGCCGAGTTCCAGAAGGGCATCGGCATCATCATCCGCAAGAGCTCGTTCAAGAAGGCGCGCGACGTGTTCAAGCACATCGACGCCGTGCTCTACGGCAAGCCCGCCGTCAGCGGCGAACAGGCCCGCATCAAGACCACGATCGTGATCCACCGCGCCTACAAGAAGAAGGAGCTGGTGGTCAACTGGGTGCTCAAGAAGACCGGCAAACGCTATCGCATCCTCGACATCGAGATGGCTGGCGAGTCGACACTCAAGGGCATCCACGATGAAGAGGTGCAGCCGCTGATCAAAAAGGGCGGCACGTCGCTGTTGCTAAAGAAGCTCAAGGGCAAGGTCTCGTCGCTGTAGCACACACGCACCGCTTGCTCCGCCGCTCCCCGCGCTGAATGCTCAAACGCTTCCTCGATCGGCTCGCCGCGCTGCTCGACCGTCGCCTCAAGACGGCGTGGCTCATCGTCGCGTTGCTCGTCGGCCTGTCGACCTACGCCACCACGCGCCTTCACATCTCGAGCAACGGCATCGCGCTGCTGCCGCAGGATGACCCCGGCATCAAAGAGGTCTACCGCGTCACCGAGATGCTGGGCGGCATCGGCTTTTTGATGGTGGCGCTCAAGGCCAACGACGAAAAGCACATCAAGGGTGTCGCCGACGATCTCAACGCGCTGCTGCTCAAGATGCCCGAGGTGCGCGACGTCACCTACAAGGTCTCGACCGAGTTCGTGCGCAAGAACATCGGCCTCTACATCGAGACCAAAGACCTCGTCGAGGCGCGCCGGCGCATCAAGAAGAAGATCAAGGCCGTCATCCGCAAGGCCAACCCCTTCCACATCTCCTTGTCGAAGAAGAAGGAGGTCAAGCTCGACCTCTCCGACCTGATCGACAAGTACAGCAAGATGGGCAAGAAGGGCATCACCGACGACTACTACATCACGCGCGACAAGAAGATGCTGCTGCTGCTGATCAAGCCACGCGGCCACTCGACGGACCTCGAGTTCACGCGCCGGCTGGTCAAGAAGGTCGACGAAAAGCTCGCCTGGTACAGCAAGCACAACAAGCGCGGCGCGGTGCTCAAAGAGGCCTACCGCAAGCTCGCCAAGGGCGCCACCGTCACCTACGGCTACACCGGCGGCTACAAGGTCAATCTCGACGACCGCGACTCGATCATCAAGAGCCTCGCGCCGACATCGGGCGTCGCGCTCGGCGGCATCCTGATCCTGCTCGTCATCTTCCTGCGGCGCCTTTCGCTGGTGCTCAGCCTCACCGCCTCGCTGGTGGCGGGTGTGATCCTGACCTTCGGCTTCTGCTACATCACCGTCGGCGAGCTCAACACCATCACGGCGATCCTCGCCGGCATCTTGATGGGTCAGGGCATCGACTTCGGCATCCACTTCATCTATCGCCTGCGCGAGGAGTACACCGACCAGGGCGACCTGGTGGCGGCGATCCGCGAGTCGATGGCGCACTCGGGCGCCGCCGCCGCGACCACCGCGGCCACCACCTCGGCGGCCTTCTTCTGCGTCGCGATCTCCGACTTCAGAGGCTTTCGCGACTTCGGCATCGTCGCCGGCGGCGGCACGATCATCATCGCCATGTCGATGTACGTGCTGACCGCGCTGATGTTGCTGGCGCTGGCGCGCGTGGCGCCCAACCTCATCAAGAAGGTCCTGACGGTCAAGAAGCTCGCCAGCGAGCGCGACGCCAAGGCCGCCGCCGCGGCGCGCGCCGAGGCTGGCGACAACAAAGGCGGCGCCGCACCCGTCTTCGGCTGGGGGCGCATCCCGGGCGCGCGCGGCATCCTCGTGGTGGGCCTGCTGCTGACGGCGGCGATGGTCGTGACGGGCACCGGTGGCGGCCCGCTCAAGGAGATGCTGCCCAAGAAGCTTCGCCGCGGCGTGACGTTCGATTACGACGCGCGCTCGCTGATGGTCAAAGACCGCCCCTCGATCATCTTGCAGCAGGAGATCAAAGAGCGCTTCCAGATCTCCGCCGACCCCGCCGCCGTCGTCACCGACACGCTCGACGAGGCGAAGAAGATCTACGACTACTTCACGCCGCTCGACACGAAGAAGTACTCGATGATCGACACCGTCATCAGCGTGCACATGTTCGTGCCGCCGATGGAGCGGCAGAAGGCCAACGCGGAGGTCCTGCGCAAGATGCAGAAGGACTTCAAGCCGCTCAAGCCGGGCATGATCGAAAACAAGAAGCTCAAAAAGCACTACCCCAAGCTCAAGGAGGCGCTGGCGGCCAAGCCCTTCCAGCTCGAGGACGTGCCGGCGCAGCTGCGCAACAGCTTCGCCAACGTGCCCGAGAGCAAGATCAAAGGCTATCTGACCTTCATCTACCCCAAGGTGGCGCTCTGGGACGGCCGCGACCTGCTGCGCTTCGCCGATCAGGTCGGCACGATGAAGATCGGCGGCAAGACCTATCACGCCACCGGCATGGCGATCGTGATGGCCACGCTGGCGCGCATCGTCCTGCACGACGGGCCGATCTTCACCGTGATGGCGCTGATCGCGATCCTGCTGATCATCATGGTCGACCTGCGCAGCGTCAGCGCCGCCCTGCTCGCGGTGGTGCCGCTGCTGATGGGCGTGAGCTGGATGCTCGGCACCATGGCGCTCATCGGCAAGCACATCAACTTCATGAACGTGGTGGTGTTTCCGGTGGTGCTTGGCTACGGCATCGGCAACGGCCTCTACATCGTGCACCGCTTCCGCGAGACCGGCTCGGTGACGCTGACGATGCGCCGCACCGGACGCGCCGTGCTCGCGTCGTGCGTGACCACGCTCGCCGGCTGGGGTGCGCTGCTGTTCGCCAACCACCTCGGCCTCGAGTCCATGGGCGTGCTGGCCTCGATCGGCATCGCCTGCGTGCTCGTCACTTCGCTGACCGTGCTGCCGGCGGCGCTGCAGGTGGTCGAGGATCGCCGCACGCGCAAGGAGAAGGGCAGCAAACAGGCCAAGAAGGAAGGGCAGCCAGCATGACGAGCTGCATCACGAGCTTGGCGCGTGTGATCCTCGCCTGCGCGCTGCTCGCCGCCGGCGCCAGCGGCTGCGCCGTCAAGTCGGTGTACGTCAAACCCGACTTCGCCAAGGTCGACAAGTTCAACCTCAAGCGCATCGCCGTGGTCGCCACGCCGCTCAAGAGCGCGCCCGAGGTCGCCGCCAAGCTGCTGGCGCGCATCGCGCGGCGCTACGTGCTGCAGCATAAAGACTGGCTCGCGCTGCGCGAGGGCGTGCTGGCCAAGCCCGACGACTGGAAAAGCGAGTGCAAGGACAAGGCGCGCGGCGTGCTGCGCGTGATGGTGCGCACGCTGCGCGAGGACAAGAGCGATCTCTTTGTCGACGCCGTCGCCGACCTGCGGCGCTGTGACACCGGCGCGTTGATCTGGCGCGTGGAGATCCGCGACACCAACGAGAAGAAAGACGACGATCTGAGCAAGCTCGCCGCCGTCTACAAAGACGAGTTCGGCGACACGGCCAAGAAGTACGCCGCGCCGTTCTTTGTTGTCGTCAAGACGGCCTTCGACTCGCTGCCCTCGCCGAAGCTGACCGAAGCCGAGACCATGGAGAAGATCGAGCTCGAGTGAGAACCGCGATGAAGCGTGCGCTCCATTCGCTGCCCCTGACCCTCGCCGCGCTGCTCGCCGCGGCGGCGTGCACCAAGCCGCCGCCGGCGCGACCGCCACCCAAGCCCAACAACGCGCTCGTGGTGCCCAAGAAGCACGAGGCGGTCAAGCCACAGTCGTGTCCGACCTGCAAAGAAGACGGTCACTGCGTCGAGAAGGCGGGCAAGTGCATCGCCGAGAAGCCCGAGCACTGCCAGGCGGCGCGCGTTTGCCAGCAAAGCGGCGCCTGCACGCTGCGCGACGGCGAGTGCGAGATCGGCAGCGATGCCGACTGCGCCAAGGCCAAGCCGTGCAAAGCGCGCGGCGCCTGCGCCTTTCTGCGCGGCCGCTGCGTCGCCAAGAGCGACACGCAGTGCGCTGCGTCGTCGGCCTGCACCAAGCGTGGGCTGTGCGCGCTCGGCAAGGCCGGCGCCTGCATCGCCAAGAAGCAAACGCACTGCCGCAAGTCGAGCGACTGCGCCGATCGCGGCGACTGCTCGGTGGTCGACGGCGCCTGCGCGCGCAAGAGCAGCGCCGACTGCCGCCGCTCCAAGCTGTGCAAGGAAGACAAGCGCTGCCGGCTAACAGACGGCGAGTGCGTCAGCTCGCGCTAAGGCCCCGGGGCTTCGGCGCGGCGCCGCTGCGCGTCAGGCGCCCGTCGGCACGCGCTTCATCACCTTGTCGCCGCCCTTGAGCTGAGCCGCCTTGAGCGCCGACGCGGCGAGGCGGATCAGCTTCGAGAAGGTCAGGTTGTCGCCTGCGGAGATGCCGGCGAGCCCGACGCTGGCCGTCAGCTCGACGGTCAGCCCTTCGCTGCGATAGGTGATGCGCTTGATGCGGCGCTTGATGCGCCGGCCCACTTCCTCGGCGCCCGGCAGATCCGTGTGCGGCAGGAAGATCAAGATGCGGTCGTCGGCGTACTGGATCGGCAAGTCGATGACGCGGATCGACTTGGCGATAGCTGACGCGAGGCCGATGGTGATCTCGCGCTGCAGCTCGGGCTTGGACAGCTCGTGCTCGGCGGGCAGCGGATCGAGGCCCACCAGCAGGATCGCCAGCGGGTAGCCATAGCGCTTGGCGCGGCGCACCTCGACCACCAGCAGGTCCTTGACCGAGTCGAAGTGGTGAAAGCCGCTACGCGTCTTCTTGCCACCCGTGCGCTCGACCTGCTGCAGCTTGGTGCGCGCGTCGTCGAGCGTGCGCTCGGCTTCGAGCAGCCGGCGCTGCGCCTCGCGCAGGTGCGTCGCCATCTGCAAGAACACGTCGATGTCACCGTCCTGGGCCGGACGGCGCAGATAGGCGTCGGCGGCCATCGCCTCGAGCGCCGGCCGCGGGTCGTCGTCGTTGGTCGACAGCAGCACCGCCAGCGGCGCGTCGATGGCGGTGAACTCTTTGATGTACTGCGCGATCTCGATCCCGCTGTCGTTGTGCGCGAGCAGCACGGCGTCAACCTCGGCGTCCTCGAGCAGCCGCGTGGCGTCTGTGGAGGTCGAGGCGGCGAGCGTCTGGTAGCCGCAGGCCTTCGCGGCGCCGACTACGCGCTTGAGCGATGCCGCGTGCGGCTCGTAGATGAAGACCGATTTGCCCACTTCTCCTTGCATAGCCCCACCGCTGGCAGGCGGTCAAGCAAACCGCACCGCGTATAATGCGACGCAGCTCCGGAGGACCGATGACAGGACGATCAATGCTAGCCGTGCTGATCCCCTCGTGCGCGCTGCTGGCGAGCAGCGGCGGGTGCAGCAAGCCCCGCAAGTACAAGCAGCTGACGGATATTCCAAGCTCCGCCTATACCGTGGTCAAGAAGCACAGCAACGGCGCGTTCAAGCTGATCAAGGTCAAGCGCGCGCTGTGGCTGCGCGGCATGTTGATCAAGCCGACCTGGGGCGACGTCGAAGCGTACGAAGACGGCCGGCTGGCCGTGGCGCAGCCCGCCCAGCCCGTCACCATCGACGGCTTCAAGGCGCGCGGCGGCGCCGCGGTGTCGTTCGA
Source organism: Myxococcales bacterium (assembly GCA_020431405.1). Taxonomy (GTDB): domain Bacteria; phylum Myxococcota_A; class Polyangia; genus JAGQIK01. The sequence goes on along the minus strand of JAGQIK010000624.1, from coordinate 1,692 downwards.
CCGCGAGGGCAAGCTCTCGACCTTGCACCTCGCCGAGCCGCTGACGGTCGGCAAGGTCAAGGTCCCCCAGGGCGCATGGGTGCGCGTGCACGACGGCAAGGTCATCGTCGCTTCCGACAAGAAGTCGCTGCGCGCCATCTTCCGGCCGAACGGCGAGCAGATCCCGACACAGGGCCCGATCATCGAGAAGTCCTCGAGCGGCGCCTACGGCGGCACCCTGGCAAAGGACGCTGCCTTCGGCGCGCTGACGTGCAAGGCCGGCACCTTCGTGTTCTTCGCCGCCAACGGAAAGCCTACCGTCTGCACGCTGGCAAAGGAGGCGACCATCGGCGGCAAGCAATACGCCGCCAATACGGGCCTCAAGCTCGACGACAAGGGCGCGGTGACCGGCAGCTACGATCCCAACAAGCCGCCGGTGACGCTCAAGACGAAGGCTCCTTGAGCGCCTCGACGCGCGCGGCGACCTCGCCGCGGTGCAGCGTCAACGAGATGCGCTCGCCCACGCTCAGCTGCGCCGCGTCGCGCACCAACGCGTCACGCTCGTCGCGCGCCAGGCAGTAGCCGCGCGCGAGCACGTCCAGCGGGCTATGCGCCGAGAGGCCGGCCACCAGCTTGCCGAGCGCTTCGCGCCGCGAGGCGAGCTCGCGCTCGACCGCGCGCTCGAGGCGCGAGCCGAGCTCGTCGAGGCGCTGCCGTCCGCGCGCGATCATCTGAGCCGGCGTGATCAGCCGCCCGCGCAGCCGCTCGAGCGCCAGCTGCTCGGCGCGAAGCCGTGCCAGCGTGGCGCGCGCCAGTCGCGTCCGCAGCGCCGCGAGCGATTCGGCCAGCTCGCGATGTACGGGCACCGCCAGCTCGGCTGCAGCCGAGGGCGTGGGGGCGCGCGCGTCGGCGACGAGATCGGCGAGCGTCAGATCCGTCTCGTGACCCACCGCGGAGATCACCGGCGTGGTGGCGCTGGCGATGGTGCGCGCGACGCCCTCGTTGTTGAAGGCCGACAAGTCCTCGGCGCTGCCGCCGCCGCGCGCGACGATGATCACGTCGGCGCCGAGCTTGTCGGCGCGCCGCAGCCCCTCGGCCACGCCCCAGCTGGCGTCGCGCCCTTGCACCGACGTCGGCACGAGCAGCACGCGCACCGGACAGCGCCGCGACAGCACCTTCAGAATGTCGCGCAGCGCGGCGCCCGTGCGCGACGAAACGACGGCGATGCGGCGCGGCAAGCGCGGCAGCGGCTTCTTGCGCGCGGCGTCGAAGAGGCCTTCTTTGGCGAGCTTGGCCTTGAGCTTCTCGAGGGCGATCTGCTGCGCGCCCACACCCTCGGGCTCGGCGAAGTCGGCGGTCAGCTGGAAGCGGCCCTGCACCTCGTAGATCGACAGGCGCCCGCGGCAGCGCACGCCGAGCCCGTCTTCGAGGCGAAAGCGCAGCTTGCTCGCGGCGCTGCGGAACATCACCACCGGCAGCGCGGCGCGCGCGTCCTTGAGCGTGAAGTAGAGGTGTCCCGACGACGGCGTGCGCAGGTTGGAGACCTCGCCGGCAACCCACACCACACCGAAGCGTTGGTCGAGGCTGCGGCCGGCCATCGAGACCAGCCGCGTTACACCGAGCGGCTGCTCGCGCGAGCAGATCGGCGTGGGCGTCTTGTCCGCGTCGGTCGGCATCGGCCTATTCGCGACGGTAGGTCTCGGCGCTCTCGCG